>CBHTTJ010000073.1:0-24712 GCA_966095605.1 uncultured bacterium
CCGATAAAAACTTAAAATCTGCTTTTCCAAGTCTTGGAAAAGCGAAAATAATCTAAAATCCCGTTTTCCAACTCTTGGAAAACCGTTCCTGAGCGCGAAAAACCGACTTTCCGACTCTTGGAAATCCATTCCTAAGCGCAAAAGATCGACTTTCCAACTCTCGGAAAACCATTCCCGCGGCGAAAAATGACCCTTTTGGAGGTAAAAAGACCGATTTTGGCCCCCAAAGCCGGTCTAAACTCGAAAAATAAGACCGTTTTAACGAAAACGGCCATCCCCGCTCCCAAACGCTGATTCCTTAGAAGTGCGCGACGACTTCGATTTCCACAATCGCACCTTTTGGGAGTGCGGCGACCTGGATGGTAGATCGCGCCGGGAAATCCACAGTGAAATACTTTGCATAGACTTCATTCATCGAGGCGAAGTCGGCAAGGTTCGTCATGAACACGGTGCTTTTGACCACGTTCTTGAACGTCAACCCCTGGTCGTCGAGAATAGTCTTAACGTTTTCCAGCACTCGTTCCGTCTGCGCTTTGATATCACCGTTCACGAGATTACCCGTGGCCGGATCGAGGGGGATCTGTCCCGCGCAAAACAGCAGGTCTCCGACACGCACGGCATGATTGTAAGGCCCTACCGCCGGAGCCGATTTTGCGGGCTTAATGATTTGTTTCGTTGCCATAATTTTCCCTCCTGCAAAGGCGTTATTTTTTTTCTTCGTACCAGGTCATCTGGATATTTTCCAAAATCTTCTCATTCGAATTCTCGGGCTTGTCTTCGAAATCTTCCAGTTCGAGAACCATTTTGTGCAACTTCGGAAAACTCAGCTTCAGCGGGTCCTGATCGGGAAATTTATCGACCAACGCCCACGCGATTTCTTCGTGATCTTTCCAGGTAAGTTTCATAGGCATTCCTTAACGGCTTTAATCCGTCGGGTCAAGGGCAGGGGACCGTTACAGATACTTTTGCAACAACGGCGCCAATTCTTTCTTCGTCTTCGCAGGCCAACAGGATTTTTCCGTCATGATGGCGTTGCGCAACGCGTCATGACACGACCATGTGGGTTCCGTTGGAATCTGCGGGATGGTCGCGGCTACGATCGCTTTCGCCTGCTCGGCGTTCTTGCGCAGGTTGTTGATCACCATTTCCACGGTCACGTGCGCTTCGTCGACTTTCCAGCAATCGTAATCGGTAATCATCGCCATGGTTGAATAAGCGATTTCCGCTTCGCGCGCACACTTCGCTTCACCGAGGTTCGTCATGCCAATAACATCGTAACCGGCTTTATGATTGGTGATCGATTCCGCGCGCGTGCTGAAGGCGGGGCCTTCCATGTTGACGTAAGTGCCGCCGTCGTGAACACGGGCTTTCAACTTGCGTGCGTTCTTCAACAGCAATTGACGGAGCTCTTCACAAATGGGATCAGCGAAAGCAACGTGCCCAACGATGCCGCGCCCAAAAAAGGTGTGTTCAAAGCTACGTTTAGTTCGGTCGAAAAACTGGTCCGGCAAAACAATGTCGCACGGTTTGTATTTTGCCTGGAGGGACCCGACGGCGCTGACGCTGATGATCCACGCGACACCCAGTTTCTTCATCGCCCAGATATTCGCGCGATGATTCAGTTCGCTTGGAAGAATGCGATGTCCGCGTCCGTGCCGAGGCAGAAACACCACATCGCGGCCGGAAAGTGTGCCGGTGAGAAAATCGTCGGAGGTAGCACCGAAAGGCGTTTTCACCTTTACCCATTTTTGATTCGTAAAACCTTCGATGTGATAGAGGCCGCTGCCACCAATAATTCCGATCTTGTATTTGGACATAAAAAATTAAGCCGCACTCACGCGGTGATGCGGAGAGTAAAAACGGGAACCAAAATTACAATGGAATTCCTGCGGCGTTAAATACGCTTCTCGTCGAGGTCGATCAAATCGACGAACGTTTGAATGTCGTCACGATGTCCGATGCCAGCCTGTTCCTTGCGTGTTTTCAAACGTGCTTTCACTTCGTCGGCGTCATTGCCGCGGTTCAGGACAAAGCGATTATACTCTTCTTTTTCAGCGGCCGTTTTCTTTACGTTCTTCCGGACCCAATCGCAGACTTCACCGTCCGTAACGGATGTTTTCACCACATTCATAAATATCGCCGCGTCGACACCTGTCGCCTTCAGCCAAACGCCATCAAAACCTTTGGTGAAATTATCCTGATAGTCGGGATGAAGTTTTCCGGCGAGGTGCAACCGGATTTTATCGACGAAACGTGGAAGATGAACCCAACCGGCCATCATTTCACGAGGACTGCGCGGATAGATGATGTGATCGCTCATGCCGCTCATTCTCTGATGGAATGCCGTTCTGTCAAACGCCGCTGGAAAACAGCCTGCTATTGAGTCGTGAGGCTGACGTTCCCGGGGTCGCGGTCACGATCGATGAATTCGCCGCCACCGCGATTCTGTTTCTGCAGGATCGCTCCATGGAACGGATAAATGCGGCCATCGGTATGTTTAAAACTGCCGTTGAACAGTCCAGTCGCCGGGTTTACCGCCAAAGAATCTCCAGCCAATCGCGGTGAAAAAATGAAGCGATTAGCAGTGGTGAGGGTAAGTGTTCGATCGATGGAGTTTTCCAGCCCCCCGTCCGCCAAGCCAAGGTGAATATTATTAGTGGATGAGTTTACATTCAGCACCGTGTCATGATTGGGTGCAAAGTAGCGGCTTCCTACGACAGAGACGTTTCCCGAAAATGCGGGGACAAAGGCATGATTCGGGCCCGGCACTTCAGGACCGATCCACACCAACTGGCCATTGAAATCGCTCGTGAGCTTTTCCTGAAAACTAATCCATCCTGAGAGAATACCGTTGGTCACGCCTGCCATTTTCGCGAAGACCGGCCAACGATCATAGATGGTTGCATTCGCCGTTTGCGTAAAAGTACGACCATCGGGAGTCCTGCCGCTGGCAACGAGATGCCCCAGGCGTGATACGACGACTCGACCGAAACCTGTAGCGTGCGGGACCCCGGCGTCGCCACTTGAAAACAGAAATGTGTAAGCACCGGTTTCGGGAGCGGTGTTTGCCAAAGTCGCGACCGCAACTTTTTCCATTTCCACCGTCGAGGAATGGGTCAAATCGGTCATTTCGCCAGTGATGCGCGTTGGAGAACTGACAGAATCCAACTGCAAATCAATGATTCGAGCTATCGCGTAGCGTGTGTCGGTTACTTCGGGCCCTTCGAAATGATAATGGCCACTTTGGTCGAAGGTGCCTGATTTGGCGTAAGAATGGTGCCCCACTTTGTTCACGCCCAGATTGAACCGCACGGAAAATGTTCCGGTGCGATTCAGGACGAGCGTAATAAAGCCAAAGCTTTCGTCATTATCGCTCTCGGATTGAATAATGCCCTGAAACGTTCCAGTACCAAAGTCTTGTCCGTAAGAGTTGTTGAGCGAAAGCAGGAAAAGCAGCATCGCAAGAAACCAAAAGACGTGAACTGTTTTCATACCATCACGAAGACGATTCATATGGCCAAGAGTATGGTCATCAGAAGCGGTTTCCTCCAATCGGGCGCCCGGAGAATCGAAACTGAGGAGGTTTATGATATCCGTATTGCAAGGTTCCACCCGGTAATATTAGTGCGGCTTTCCTATGGCTCATGCCCTTGTCCGCATATGGCATTATTGCTACCTTTTTAAGAGGATGAGCAAAGCCTTCACCAGGGAATCCGATGACATGTCGGAAGAGCCGATTCTTCCACGCATGACTTCGTCCCTGCCCCCCGGCGTAAAGAACTATATGACCGTGGATGGAGAACGTCGCCTGCGAGACGAGCTCAAACATTTAACCGAAGTCGAACGTCCGCGATTGATTGCTCTACCGGATCACGCTGAATCTCGCCGCCAACTTCAGGCCCTCGATCAACGTATCGCTTATCTCGGCGAGAGCTTGCAGTCTGCCGTTGTGGTCGAGCCGCCAAATATTCCAGATGACCAGGTGCGTTTCGGGGCGACGGTTACCGTCCGGGACAAAGCCGGAACCGAATCGCGATATCGTTTCGTGGGCGTGGACGAAACCGACACGGACCGCGATTGGATCAGCTGGCGCTCGCCGCTAGCCAAAGCATTGTTAAACACCCACGTGGGGCAGCGAGTTCGCATAAAACTTCCCGCGGGTGAAGAACAGTTGACGGTAATACGAGTTGATTACGAAAGATTTTAAAGGTTTCAATCAAGGCATGCGGAACCTTGATCCTCGGGTTGATGGGTATATTCAACGCTCTGCTGATTTTGCGAAACCAATCCTGAATCACATTCGCAAGCTCGTGCACAAGGCGTGTCCAGAGGTGGAAGAAACCATCAAATGGGGAATGCCTTTTTTTCTTCATCACGGTTTGCTCTGTCATATGGCGTCATTCAAACAACACTGTGCTTTTGGGCTCAGGAAAGGCTCCTCCATCCTCAAGGGAAAAGCGGCCACAAAGGTAGATGAAGCGATGGGACACTTTGGCCGAATCACGGCGCTGGAAGATCTGCCCACCAATCGTGTGATCCTCAATTATCTTAAGCGAGCTATTCAGTTGAATGCAAAAAATGCGATGAAGCCGCGAGGACGAAAGATGCTCAAAAAGTCCGCCAGTGAATTGCCACTGCCCGAGGATTTGCTTGCAGCATTAAAGAAAAATAGGAAAGCCGCACTCGCCTTCGACAAGTTCAGTCCCAGTCACAGGAAAGAATACATTCAGTGGATCGCTCAAGCGAAGCGTGAAGAAACGCGCTCCCGGCGGGTAAAAACAGCAATCGAGTGGATCGGCACCGGTAAATCGCGTAATTGGAAATACGAAAAGTGACTCGGACGCAGGGGAGGGGGAGGTGCGTCTCGCGGGGCAAATTGCCATCCCGAACCCTCACCCCCCATTTCCGGGCAAAAACCGGGTCCATCAGCCGGCTGCAGCCGCGAGACGCTATCCCTCAAACAACGGCTTAATCAAAAACTAAATTCAGTAAAGCGTCATGTCGGCAAAAGTACGTCCGTACTAGTACGGACAGAGCAGTTTAGGAATGTTGAATCAATCTCTATTAAGTCAGCAAATGAGGTCGGCCCATCCAAACTCCTTCCACTCCAGGAGAATAGTTAGCGCCAACCAGCTTCAGATGAGAATGCCAGGATCCAGCCAGTTGCAGCAGGTCATCGTCGATCACCTGGATCGCTGTCTCCTGCTGTTGCCAGGGTTCGTGCCAAATTCGGAAACACCGGCGTTTGCCGCTCTCGCCGGTATAGGCGGTATAGCGCTCCAGTAAAAACTCACTCAAAGAATCTTTTCGGCAGGGACCAAACCCCTTTCCTTCCAGCGTGCTGCGATAAGCGAATCGCTTCTTAGTTCCTTCAACTAATCCTTCAATTGAACCGATCTCGTGCTGGTGTTGGTAATGGATGTTACCGAACCGGTAAGGCAAACCATATGTGATCGGACCCAACTGTGTGCTCAGCCAATTCGAAAGCCATTCGGCAATAAAATAAATACCCGACTCACCTTCATGCCGAACGTAAGTGCGAGCATTAAAGAATTCATGCGTCGCAATAGGTGTGAAAAGAAACTCTGTAAGGCGCCCACCCACCGAAGGACGCAACCGATTCATCTTGAAAGCAACCAGGCTGACGTAAGCAACACCGTCAACAACATCCAACTTGAAAGGCACATACGGCTGAAGAATCTGCGGGTCGATAGAATAATGGATAAACGTGGTTCTTAGCCAGTCGCCCAGGAACAACGGTTTTTTCTCGTGAAACAAGAAGCGTTCACGCGCGAGGTCATGCAACCGCGGCGTATGTGTGGCCGCTGTGTTCATTTGTTTTATTTTGTTTGCATGCGGTCCTCCAGTTCACGAACCGCATCTTCAAACGTTGGATAGTTAAATCGAAATCCCTGTCCCAAAAGCCGCCCCGGAACAACGCGCCGACTTTTCAGGATGAGTTCCGTTTCGGTGCGCATGAAAAATGCCCCCACTTCCAACATCCAACGGGCGGCGGGAAGTCCTATGCCAAGCGGCGCTTTGCACACCTGGCGCATGATGCGCATCATTTCTTTGTTCGGAAGAGGATTGGGCGTGGACAGATTTACCGGGCCGCTGAAATTTTCTTTTTCCAAAAGAAAAGCGACCGCCCGCGCGAGGTCTTCTTCGTGGATCCAGGAAACATATTGCTTCCCACTGGCTGCTTTTCCCCCGAGACCAAAGCGAACTAAACGACGCAATACACGGAAAACACCACCATCATCTGCGCCAAAGACTAAAGAAGTGCGCAAAATAATTTTCCGCGTCGACGGCGTGTTCGCTTCATTGAAAGCAGCTTCCCAAGCATGCCCGACTTCCACTGAAAAACCATCCTTTGCCTCCGCTGTTGCACCAATTTCCCCGGTTTCATCGCGTGGGATGTCAATTGCATGCTTATAAATTGTTGCCGTGCTGGAGTTCATCCAAACACGCGGAGGATTTTTCACCTTTGCAATCGCTTCCCCAAGAACGCGCGTCGAGAAAACCCTCGAATCCATGATCGCCTGTCGATTTTCCAACGTATAGCGGCAATTGACTGATCTCCCCGAAAGATTGATGACAGCTTCCGCCCCATCGAGTTCACGAGCCCAATCGCCGACAGTTTTTCCATCCCATGCAACTTCCCGAACGTTGTCCATTCGCGGACACGGCTTACGTGTTAAAACTGCCACGCTAAAATTCCTGCCCATGAGTTCCCTCGCGAGAACTCGCCCAATGAATCCTGATCCCCCAGCCAAAATAATGCGTTTATTTCCCATAATCAGAGTTGAGCAAAAAAGGCGACGCCGTAAACCGCCACGTAATAAGTCCACATCCCAGTAAACAAGATATGCATCGAGGTATTAAAAGGATGCCCTTTCCACAGGCTCCTGTCGTATACGAACAATTGAATGAATAAACGCGCCACCCAAAACACAAGCAATCCACCCAATACGACCTTCGCCAATTCATCGCGTCGTAATAATAGGGAAGTGTAGACCAGGCTCAGCATTCCCGTCAGAACGAGGACCAACGAGATGAAAAAGCAATGGACGTAGAAAATCTGTCGATTCAGGAGGGACACGTTGGAGAATTCTTTTTTCCACGCAAACCGCTTCGGAAAAAACACGTGAGCGAAAGCCAAAGCCAACAGCAGGATGCCAACGGTTTTTAAATGTAAGGCGAGTGTCATGTTTCCTTTCTCAAGATGAATAGCCGAACGAACGGAGTCATCGACGTATCGCTTTCGATCTCAAATCCAGCCTTTTTAGCCAAACGGAGCCATTCACCATGCGAATAAAAATGAAGAAAGCCGGGACCAAACGCGGCGAAGTTTTTCCAGTCACGCAGATGTTCCAATAAAACAACGCGTCCTCCCAGGCCTGTCACCCGAAACACCTCTTGGAACAATTCTTCTCTTGCGTCGGCGCCACGCAGTTCGTGCGCGGTGAAAATTAGAAATACAGCGTCCGCTGCTTCATCTTTCAGCGGCAGGTGCTTAAAGTCGGCATGTTCTCCTGAAACCCGTGAAATTTTACGCGCTTCAACAATCGAAGCCTCAGTCATTTCGGCCGGATCAAAAATGTCCACTACCGTCCCCTCTGTTTCGGGAAAGAGAGTTCGAATGCATTCACTGCTGTCATCAAGACCAGCGTGCAAATGAACCCATCGTTTGGGAGGCGCACAAAACCATGTCGCAATCCAGTTCCAACGATAAATTTCCGAGCGGTCATAAACCCAATGCGATACCACGAGCGAAAATATCGACCACAACACCGCGAAAATTGCTCCTGCGACAACTGCCGCTCCAAGCCAGGGCGATAGGTGATCCGCAATGCCCAAGGCAACAGCGCAACCGATCAATGTCAGTGCATACCGTTTCCAATTGAAACGGAGAATTTTCAGCATCCCCTCGTATCGGCTTCCAAGATGACATGTTAATGTATCTTGCATGTTACCGAGGCAATGGCTCGCAAATGCCGCGCTTCCATTGGTAAGGAATATTTTCGACGTAAAAGGCATTCGCCAGCAGCGGTTCAACGCCGGCAAACGGCGCCCGGTTGAAAAACGTGTTTTCGATTACGTTCACTTTCACAGGACGCGGATTCCAATTTTGCCTGACGCCCTCGATCAAAACCATCGAATGCGTTTCCTGCTCGTAATCGAACGTAAAGGGAAGAGGTCCGGCAAAAAGACGCGCTTCATGCCAATTCGCGAAAGGCGATTGCTCCGGCAATTGGGTTGGTTCCTTCGTTAGATCTGCGATGACATGCAAGTCCGCCTCGCTATTGGGCGTTTTAATAACTATCACCAATCGCTTCCCATTTCCTTCAACGTCCACCCGGGCATGCCTGTAATTGTAATGAGTGAGGAGGTTTCCCGCAGCACACAGCCATTTGCTGTCAGTGTCACTTCGCAGAATGCGCAGTCCGCGGAGATTTCTTCCCGCGCGGTTTTTGTGACGTGTAAAAATGCGATAACCGCTTAGGAAAAAATCCTTACCGAGAAACCGCGGACAAAACGATGGACGCAACGCTCTTGTTTGCACCAATGCGACCGCGATAAAGCCAAACCCTTTGCAAGTATCCAAGACCAGGCCCGGTGGCAGCAGCGGCTCCAATAATGGTTCAGGAAACGCATACGTCAAAACGAGTGAATGTCGAAAATCAGCCTTTACCGAAAATGGGTGCCGTTTCAGAGAAAGAAAAACTCCCGCTCGCCTGCTGGTTTTGAATTTCATAACTTTCCTCCTTTCCAGGCGACCCAGAAATAAATTACAGGCAGATAAGCGAAGACCACATTCGTGGCATGATAGCCCATTCGCCATAAATTATTCGTGATATAAGGGCTGACATCGAAAACAAACGTCGCGACTATCAATCGCAACAGCCAGAACAAACCGAAGAAGGCGCAAAGAGCTCGCGTCAGCGCAGTCCCTTCTGCCAAAACATCCGCAAAGGTAAAAGTGAGCACGCCGAAACTCACCAGACACAAGCCAATGAAAGCGTAATAAACCCAAAAAAGCTGGCGCACAAACGGAGGGAGCGTAGCAACGTGACGTTTCAATCCCGTTGCACGAGGCATCATCAAACCCGCTCCGATTAGACCGAGGTGAAGCAAGCCGGCAATCTTCAACAATAACGGCAGGGAAGCGTTCATAAATTTGTGAATTGAAAAGTTTTCAACATCGGCAAAATGACTGTTCGAATAAAACCTGGCGGGAACAGAAAGAAAACCGGACCGCCCGTAAAAACCATCATGAAGGTCCAACCTTGCCAACCGCTCCGCAGATGCAGCCTTTTACCAAAAGTGGAATTCTCAAGCAGAACACCTCCGCCTTGGAGAATGAAATAGGCGGTGGGCAATCCATAGCCCACGTGCGCCGGAACCGAAATGACCAATTCATGCACCAACCCCGAGACAAGGAACGTCGCAAAAAGAGCGTTCCGACTGCCAATTACCCGCGCTGCTGGTCGGAAGACAAAATCAAAAGCGATTTGATTGAAAGCTGTATTCCACCGTCTTCCCCAGAATTCACTCAACGAGGGAGCGGTCGCCGGAGATTGCATCAAAGGTTTGGCGTTAACACCCATGCGCTGCCAACCCATAGCCAGCAAGTGGAACAAACCGAAATGGAGCGCTAAGATGATGCCAACCATGCCAGCCCAACCTCTTGCCAAATCATTCTCAACATGTGGCGCGACCAAAAAGAACAGAGATATTCCAATGACGCTATTGATCACCGGCATTGCCTTTAAAGCATTTTCAAACGTGGAAGCCTTCCGGAAAAAGCTCGTCGCATCCATGCCAGGCCAAAGAAAAAGAAATCCCAGCGTCCGCCAGAAATTATCGAGTCCACCGCGCTCAATCGCGTGCCAAAGCGTTAGCCACTTACAACCAGCCCAGAGACCAAACGCGATGATCCACATGGACGCCCATGGGGCGACCAAATCTCGCACCAGAACGGCCACGGTAACCAGAATAACCAGCGGCACCCATCCGATCACCATCTTCGATCCGGATGTCTCATCCCACCGATATTCGGCGGCAAGTCTCATAGGTTTTAAATCGAGCATTTTCCATTGTCACAAGAACGGTGCGCCGCGAACCATGTATAAACGCGTCGGGCCATCCACATTCCTCCCGGCAACCGTGTCAACCACCGCAAAGGCCGCAACCACCAGACAAATCTCGCAATGTGATCGACGGCATCTATCCCACCCAATGTCAGGCCCTCGACCGTGATCACCTTCATTTCCGAAAATATTTCGCCGGGTTTTAAGTTGAGCTTTTCCTGCGCCAATTCGCTTTGTTGAGCCGCAAACATGAAGTGATGTTTTGAAAGAGGCCGGCGCACACGAGAGACCCAGCGACGGCACACTGGGCAATCGCCATCATAGAAGAGCCACGCTTCAGGCAGTTTTTCATCTTGCGAAGGATTCATTTTAGCTCCTGGCCAAACAGCAGCGAAAATCGGCGCATTGAAAGGGCTTTGCTTGAGGCAAACCACGACGAATTTGTTCATCCGTAAATCGAATACGCGGCTTTAGATCGTCAGGGACTTCTGAACAAGCCGGTGCGGCTTCAACAAGTCCCTCGGAAAGAATCCTCACTTGCGCCAGCGAAATAAGCGGAACCCGCATCAGCCGCTCTAAAAACCAGGCAAACGCATAGTGAAATAAAAGAGGCATACGAAACATCAACGGGCGTTTCCCCACCGCCCCTGCAACTCGTCGAACCGCATCGCGCAACGTCAGCGTTTCCGGTCCCACAACCGCAACTGTTTTACGTTTCAAGCGTGGATCTCTCAGGGCAGCAGCCGCCAAAATTCGCACCAGGTCTTCAACGGCCGTCGGACGGATCAATTGGTCTCGAAGCCCCACGAAGGCAAAAACGAGGAAGGTATGAAAAGCGTGACTCAAATGATCCAACATGTGATCACCTCGACCATAGATGACACCCGGTTTAACAACCGTATAATCCAAACCCGCTTCCCTTACCAACTCTTCCGCAGCAAATTTCGATTCGTGATAGGGCGATCCGCAATTTGGACGTGCTCGGAGGAAACTTACATACACGATTTTCCGCACTCCGGCACGCTTCGCGGCGTCCAGAACACGTCGTGTCCCCTCAACGTGAACCTCGACATAGGTTTGCTTCCCGAGTTCTCGATTGATACCCGCACAATGAACAACTGCATCACATCCGTCGAAAGCACCTGCAAGCGTCTCGGCATTCGATAGACCAATAGGAATCGACTTAATTCCCGGCGCCGGGAACGCCTCTCTCACGCGCGAAATAAGTACAACTTCGTGGCCCTCCCGGAGCAGCAAAGACGCGAGATTGCCTCCGATGAAGCCAGTTCCACCTGTGATAGCGATTTTCATTTTGTTTATTTCCGTTATTTCTGTCACAACAGAATTGTTTTTCGAAAAAATTTTAACCGCCAATCCCCACCAGTTTCATAACTTTGTCTCCTAGCTTTACAAACTTGACGGCGGCGGCCGTCGGCAACTGCCGAATCTGGCTGTACCAGTTAGACATGGTTTCAAAAAAATTAAGCAGCTCCGATAGTTTCTCGCGGGTGTGAGCATCCGCTTTCGAGTCTTCCGCTTCCGCAACGCATTCACGCAACATGGCGAGGGTAGGATCGATTTCTCGTCGTTTCCGTTCATCTAAAACGACCCGGAACAGCTCCCAGACATCCTTGATCGATTCATAATGATCCCGGCGATCTCCCATGACATGAACGGTCCGGATGATTTGCCAACTTTGCAATTCGCTAATGCTGGTGCTGACATTCGAGCGGGCGACAGAAAGCGTCTCCGCGATTTCCTCAGCATTCAGAGGCTTTGGCGAAATAAAGAGCAATGCGTGAATTTGGGCCACCGTTCGATTGATTCCCCATTGAGTTCCCATTTTGCCCCAATGGAGGATAAACTTTTCCTGAACTGAAGTGAGCTTTGGCATTTCTTTTATTTCTGTCTATTCAGAAATTACGATATTGACCCCCTTAATGTCAAGCCCGCCAATTTTTTTGCGAATTCCATTTGAACGCCGTCCGGTCCTTCGCCACACTATCCGAGCCTATGGGCGCACAATGGAAACAAGCCGGGCGCGAAGCCAGCGCGCATAAAAAAGGTCAGATGGTCGTCAAACTTGTCCGCGAAATCATGGTCGCGGCCAAGATGGGCGGTCCTGACCCTGATCTCAATGCGCGCCTTGCCGCCGCGGTTGAGAAAGCAAAGAAAGCATCGGTCTACAAGGACACAATCGAACGCGCGATCAAAAAAGGCGCCGGCATTGGTGAGGACAAGGTTAATTACGAAACCGTCGTTTACGAAGGGTTTGCGCCGCACAAAGTTCCGATCGTGGTGGAATGCCTGACCGATAACCGCAACCGCACGGCCCCGGAAATCAGGAATCTTTTCAAAGCAGGCTCTCTTGGACAACCAGGCAGCGTCGCGTTTTTCTTCAATCACATGGGCGTTGTGGAAGCCACGCACAAAGACCTCAATCGCGATCCCGAAGGCGATGCTATCGAGGCAGGCGCTCAAGAAGTAGAAGCGTTGGAGGCCGAAGAAATTCCTGAAGGTCAAAAAGGCGCGAGATTCCTCACCGACATCAAAGATTTAGACCATGTATCTAAAGCCTTGAAGGCAGCGGGCTGGACAGTAACCGCTTCGGAGATTCGTTACCTCGCAAAGGAATTTCGCGAGCTGGACGCCAGTGCTCGAAAGGAAGTGGTTGATTTTTTGAACACATTGGATGACCACGATGATGTGCACCATGTCTACGCAGCCTTGAAATAGTAGTAGTTCAGGTGTGGCCAACCAGGATCAAGGCGCTCAGGGATTACTCACTAGAGGAGAACGAAGTTGTATTGGCGCATTCTGTATTCTGGCTTTTCTCAGGGTCGCTTTTTTTCTGGCTGCATTTCCTTTCTTTTCCAATATCGACGAGGGTCTGCACGTTGACCTTGTCGCCAAGTATTCGTTAGGGCAGTGGCCAACGGGAATAGAACCCTTCATTCCAAAGTCGGCCCATTATCTTTCGATTTATAATTCTCCCGAATACTTGAATGATTTCGGAGCTCATCCTCAAAAGGCCGTCCCACCACCACCTTGGAAGCAACTTCAGGAACCAGACCCAAACAGTTTACCCCCTCCTGTAGCATTTTGGCTGCAATACAAAAACTTCGAGTCGGGCCAGATGCCGCTCTATTACGCGGTCGTCGGAGTCTGGATGCAACTTGGTGAATTGCTCGGGTTTGAAGACTTGGGGTTGCTTTATTGGACGCGTCTCCTGAATGCTTTCCTTGCCGCGCTACTGGTTTGGATTTCCTATTTTGCTGCGAGACTTGTTTTCCCCGATCAACTTGGATGCAGAATGGCGGTTCCACTTTTGTTGGCTTTTGTTCCCCAGGACGCGTTTTACCAGGTACAAAACGATGTCTTTTCACCTCTCTCTTTTGGCGTTTTGTTCCTTCTTTTATTCAGAGGTTGGAAATTAGAAAGTCCCACTCGGAGTTGGGCCGCTGCCACAGGTTTTCTTTTTTCCGCAACTTATTTGGTTAAAACGAGCAACTTGCCACTTCTTTTCGTGGCCGGCTGCGTTCTGCTGGCACAGGCGTGGCAATGGACGCAGCGAGGTATAGGCAAACGAATATTAGTCCCTGCTTTGATATTTTCAGTTTGCGCCTTTGTGCCGATCGCGTTCTGGACCATTCACCTTAAGCACGCGTTTGGTGATGCCACTGCAGCATCTGGAAAAATGCAATTGTTGGGTTGGCAATATAAACCCTTCGCCGATTGGTTTAATCATCCCATTTTCTCCTTCAAGGGTAGTTGGACCTTTTCGCATGAGTTATTGGCGAGCTTTTGGCGCGGCGAATTTGACTGGAACAAGCATCGACTCGCCTCTCCAGCGGCAGATCTTTTCTTCAGTATTTCTTCGGTCATTTTAATTACTGCCGCGTTCCCGAGCCTTTTCGAAACACATACCCAAAACAACCAACACCAAAGACGATTCCTTTGGATCGCTGCGCTTTGCGTCGCCGCCTCAATAGGATTTTATTTCTTACTTTCGATCATGTTCGATTTCGGGATTTCGGCATATCCCTCGAAACAGTTTCCGTATTTCGCCTCCGGCCGGTTGATGGCTGGAGCATTGATTCCATTTTTTATTTTATATGTCCGAGGATTGAATTTTTTCTTTCGGTCTTCTGGAAAAAATTGGCCGACAATCGTCAGCGCGCTGGTTATTGCCGCGGTAGCGACGATTTCTGAAATCATTCTCACGCTTCCCGTTTTGCACAGCGAGTACAACTGGTTCCATTTGTAAAACAAAAATCGGGAGTTTTGCTCAGCGACAAACGACCCGATTCGTGTTTAAATCACCTCAATGTTACGGTCGGTTGCATTTACCACCCAAGGCAAACTCCATAGCAAGGACATCGAAACCTTTTTGATGCCGACGCTGCTGGCGGATACGAATCTTTTCCTCTGGGTCGATCTGGAGAATCCTACACCCGAGGAAACACGTCTCGTTCTTGAGGACATTTTCCATTTCCACCCGCTTTCAATTGAAGACTGCGTGACGGTCAGTCCTTCGCCCAAGGTGGAGGAATATAATCCAAAGGAAGACGATAAATTTTCACCATACCTTTTTATCGTTATTCACGCCGTTGATTACAGTCGCAAAGATGGCGTCTTCGCGACGAAAGAGCTGAACTTTTTTCTAGGTAAAAACTTTCTCGTCACCTACCACGATGTGCCGCTCAGGGCGGTTCAATCAACGGAGGAACGCTGCCTCAAGAGCACGATGCACATCGCTCGCGCGCCAGATCGTGTCGCCCACACCCTGCTGGACAATATTGTCGAGAACTATAAGCCGGCGTTGGATGAATTGGCGGGCGAAATCGGCGAACTCGAAACCCAGGCCCTCCAGAATCCTACGAAAGAAACACTCAATCGAATTCTTCAAATTAAAAAGGAAGTCTTTCACCTTCGCCAGATCATTGGGCCGCAACGCGAGGTCCTCAGCCGCTTTGCCAACGGTGAATTTAAATTGATTAGAGCGCACCTCGTTCCTTATTACCGTGACGTCTACGATGGCCTTTATCACATTGGGGAACTCGCACAAAGTTATGCCGACTCGCTCACGGGTATCCTGCATGTCTATTTGAACATGTCCTCGAATCAGACGGGCGAAGTGGTGAAGTTGCTAACGCTAATTACGGTTATCACGACTCCCATCATGATTATCGGAACCTGGTATGGTATGAATTTCAAACACATGCCGGAGTTGGAACATGAGACCGGCTATAAAGTGGCTGCAACCGTCACCTTGCTCAGCACCGCTGGGACTTATTGGTATTTCAAACGGAAGAAGTGGCTGTGACCCTAATTGGTGAGGGATGAAATCCAGGTGCCAGAGCTTTGGGTGAACTTCCCGTAAATCTGCGATCCAAGCAGCTTCACAACAGTCTTTTCTGTTTCAGCCTGAATCGCCCTTAAACCTTCAGCTTGTTCCTGGGCCGAAAGCCCGGCACTCAATAACTTCTGCTTTTCCTCCTTTACAGCCTGTTCAATGTCAAACAGGGACTGCGCCGTGCTCGGTGGCAGTTCATAGATCTCCGTAAACAACCAGAGATTCCGGTATTCCTCATTTTTTGCCCGTGCATAATCCTGAGCGCGCGTCGGACTAAGCTTCGACAGAATGTCTTCCTCAATTTTTTGCTCTTCATCCACCTTGTCCTGCTGCACCTTGGGATCCGAAAGATCGGCTAATTCATATTTGCTATCATGCTCCTTGAATCGGCGGAAAATCTCCCGAAACTCGTCTTCTGTGGGATTGAAGCCGGTGAGTTCCTTCCGCAAACGATCGGCTGTCTCCGAAGTACTCAATTCGAACTGGTCCAACTCAGGGCCGGAAAGAAGATGTGACAGCTTGTCTTGTCGATATGCTTCAATCTTTTTCAACTCTTCCGTCTGGGCGGCTGTCGGCTTTCCATCGACAATCCCGAGTTTCTCCCGCATTCCTTCAATTTCATCACGCAACCTCAGGATCCCGTCGCGCTTATCCTGGGAGAGAAAACTCAAACGCCGATTGTCGTCGTCTGTATCGATAAAATATTTATTCAGTTCCCGCTCATAATTGATTCCCAACAACTCGCGCAACACTGCGGGAATTTCTTTATCGATGGAAGCCAGTTGCTTCTCCCGTTCCTCCAGCTGTTTCGCCTTCAGCTTTCGCTTTTCATCCGTCTCCCAGAATTTGAACTCGCGACCGTTGTGATAAAACTGACCCCGCCTGGCGGCATAAAGACGCATGATGTCGGTAATGATAAGATCGCGGATTGTCGGCTCCGGACAACCAATGTTGCGAAGATTGGTGATGTATTCGCGGTAGTCCGCCGATTCGATCTGGTTCCAGCGGAATTGATTGGTTTTATAAACCACGACCGGACCGTTGGTTCTGGAAGCCGCTGTCGCCTTTGATTTTTTCCAGAAAGTTGGCGCGCCTGGTTCCTCCACTTTCGCCCTGGCTTTCTCCGAAAGTGTTTCCTGCAAGGTCCGATTAAACCAAAACATCCCAGCGGCAACCAACCCGGTGGCCAGCAACATTAAAAATAGAGCGGAGCGGTTCTGCATCGATTGTCGCACGTAACTCTTAAAGGCGGATTTTACGTGAGATGGCGCTCCACCTCAAGCGCGGCGAACTCAGCGGACCAATTCAAACGCATAGCCCTTCAGATACTCAGTTTCCGGGATCGACGGAATAATCGGATGATCCGGCGATTGGCTATAGGTGGCAATGCGACGAAGCACCTTCCGGGCATCGTATGCCGCCGATAAAATCACATCCTGGTACGTCATGGCATCCACATGATGTGAACAACAGAAAGTCGCTAAAGTTCCGCCCGGTTTCAGCAGTTTTAACGCTCGAAGATGAATTTCTTTGTAACCCCGCAGCGCCTCCGGCAACGCAGCGCGCGTCCTCGTGAATGACGGCGGGTCCAGGATTATGGTGTCGAACTTGGGGATCAGTTTTTCGTTAGGACCGACGGTGGTCTGTGCTTTCAACCAATCGAAAACATTTGTCGCTTCAAACGTACATTTTTCAGCCACGTTATTTGCTTCCGCGTTCTTTTTGGCCGCTGCAAGAGCGTCCTCGCTTTGGTCAAGCGCATGGACTTTCGCGGCACCCGCTCGAGCCGCGTGCAAAGCAAACCCGCCCAAAAAAGTGAAGCAATCCAACACCTGCCCGCCCTGAATCAAATCCGCCACTTTTTGATAATTGGATTGTTGGTCGAGGTACATGCCGGTCTTGTGCCCGCCAAGGATATCCACGTTGAATTGGATACCGTTCAGCTTGATTTTCTTTTTGCCCTCGGGGAACTCACCTTCCACGATTCCGTTGATCTCTTCCATGCCTTCAAACTTCCGATACGCGCTTTCGCTTCGCTCAACGATCGCTCGGGGAGAAAATACTTTCTTCAAAGCCTCCACGATTTTGCTCTTCCGTTTTTCCATGCCGAGCGCGGAAATCTGCATAACGAGAACATCTTCGTATTTATCGACAATGAGCCCGCTGAGAAAATCGCTTTCCGAATTAACCACGCGAAACGATGTCGCCTTCGGCAAATGCTTTTCCCGGATGACCAATGCGGCGCGAATGCGTTCTTCGAAAAATTTCTCGTCGATGTCGACGCGCTCCGGAGAAAGCATCCGCACATTGATCTTTGACTTGGAATTATAAATGCCAACGCCGAGAAAACGTTGGCGGCTGTCTTTGACCTGCACGACATCGCCGTCGTTGGCCGGACTGATCAGGCGCCAGACAGCGCCGGCGTAAATCCATGGATGGCCGGCGACAATGCGATCTGCTTCACCTGGTTTTAGTACAACAGTAGAAAGTGACATTTTTTGTAAACAGTTTAGTTCGCGCGGAAGATTCATCAGATCGCTGCCACATGCAAGTCGACAAAGCGTGACAAATGTCGTTGGATTCCTACACTCCGCCGTTATGAAGGCTATCGTTGCTTCTGCTGCTCTCGCTATGCTGACCAGTTCCATCCAGGCCAAAGAATCTTCGCTGTCGCCGGATCTTGTGATCGTGAACGCCGTTGTTCACACGATGGATAAACAAAATCCAACCGCCAGCGCGCTTGCTGTTTATCGCAATGAAATCGTCGCGGTCGGTTCAACGGAAGAGATTCGCGCCATCGCCGGCAAAAACACACGGGTCATCGACGCCGGCAAAAAGCTTGTTCTGCCCGGATTCAATGATTCGCACGTTCATTTTCTGATGGGAGGTTATTCGCTTTCCAATGTTGATCTGCGTGATGCGAAGTCGCCGGAGGAAATGGCAAAACGGCTTGCGGCGTACGCAAAAACAATTCCTAAAGGCCAGTGGATCCTCGGCGGTGATTGGGATCACGAAAAGTGGCCGGGCACACCGCTGCCGACCAAAGAGATGATCGATGCTGCGACCCCGGATAATCCTGTTTTCGTCAACCGCACGGATGGACACATGTGTCTCGCCAACAGTTTGGCGATTCGGCTTTCGGGCATTACCAAAGAAACCAAGGATATTCCCGGGGGGGAAATCGTGCGCGACAAGAACGGTGAACCGACCGGGATCTTCAAGGATAGCGCGGAGGACTTGATTAAAGTCCCGTCTCGTTCGTGGGACGAAAATCTTGCCGCAGCCCGTGCGGCCACGGAACACGCGGCCAAGGTTGGTGTGACTAGTGTCACCGACATGTCAGCCGGAGATGATGTCGGGCTTTATCAATCGATGTCGGAGCGCGGCGAATTAAAAACGCGCATTTACGCGATCCGCTCGATTGTCACGTGGGACGTTTTGGAAAAAGCCGGCGTGCGCTCAGCTTTTGGTAATGACATGGTTCGCATTGGTGGTCTCAAAGGTTTCGCGGATGGCAGTCTTGGTTCGACCACAGCGCGATTTTTTGAACCCTACTCCGATGCTCCCACGAAACGAGGTCTTTGGTTTGACCAAATGTTGCCCGAAGGCACGATGGAAAAGCGTGTGCTTGGTGCGGATAAACGCGGACTTCAGGTGATGATCCACGCCATCGGTGACGAAGCGAATGCCAAAATTCTCGATATCTACGCGGAAACAGCGAAACAAAATGGCGAACGGGATCGCCGGTTCAAAATCGAACATGCCCAACACTTGCGCGCCGTCGACATTCAACGCTTTGCGAAACAAAAAGTCATCGCCTCCATGCAGCCCTATCACGCCGCTGACGACGGTCGTTGGTGCGACAAGCGCATCGGACCCGAACGTTCAAAAGGAACTTACCCTTTCCGCTCCCTTTTGGATGCAGGTGCCATCCTCGCTTTCGGCACTGACTGGACTGTCGCACCGTTGGAGCCGATGATTTCCATCAAGGCAGCGGTGACACGGCAGACGCTGGACGGCAAACATCCGGACGGCTGGGTTCCTGAGCAAAAAATTACCGTCGAAGAAGCCGTTCGCGCCTACACTGTCGGTTCCGCTTATGCAGAGTTCGCGGAAAATAAAAAAGGAACCCTCACCCCCGGAAAACTTGCGGACATCGTCATGCTGGATCGCGACATTTTCTCCATCAACCCCGCTGAAATCGACACGGTGAACGTCGCTTTAACCATCATGGATGGCCGGGTGGTTTACGAAAAAAAGTAAATGGCACACCGTATTCACCGTTGTGAGGAAATCCAACTTTACATTGCGCAGCGCCTTTGCAACGCTGCCGACATGATTCGTATGACGAAGAATTTCCTGCCCCTTTTGGTTCTGCCGCTTCTTGTTGCGGGTTGCTCGACCGTAACCAACCTCACTCCTCGCGCGCAGGAACGCGCCGAGAATAATATGTACCCGGTGGAAATGAAATGGGTCAGCAAACAGCACGCTTTGCGCCCGGAAACGGTTCGTCCTGTTGTCATGGTCGGCTCGGAAGCCATTCCGATGAAGCCAGTTCCTGTCGTCAAAAATCGTTGGGAAGCTTTTGTGCCCATCGCGCCGGATCAAAAGGAAGTGCGCTACAAATTTAAAGTCGACTACGAAGTCAGCGGTATTCCCGTTCCCAAAAAGGACAGCAAGCAATCGGTGGAATACAAGATGGAAATCAAAGACAAGAAATAGAACATCTGTCTTAACAATTTTGAAGACGGCTCCTCGGGGCCGTCTTTTTTTATGTAGCGAAACAAAAAAGCCGTCCCTGTTCAGGGACGGCTTTTTCGCGACAAAATTTCTCAGTGATATTCCTGCACCGTTTTTACTGCGTAACCACTCTTCTTCAGGGCCGCGATCCCGAGGGCGGCCGCTTTGGCTCCGCTCAACGTGGTCATGATCGGCGTGCCGGAATACACGGCGGTCGTTCGGATTTTAATCTCGTCCGCCCGCGGTGATTGTCCCGAGGGTGTATTGATGACGAGTTGAATCTCACGATTCTTGAGAAGATCGATGGTGTTTGGGCGACCTTCGGAAATCTTCAACACGCGCTGCACTTTGAGACCCGCTTCTTCCAAGACTTTCGCCGTGCCACCCGTGGAGATCAGTTCAAAACCAAGCTTCGAATACTCCTTCGCAAGGGCGGCAACGTCTTTCTTGTGCATGTCGCTCACGCTGATGAAGACCTTGCCGGAAAGCGGCAACGGACTGTTCGCTCCCATCTGGGATTTTGCGTAAGCAACGCCAAGATCGGCATCGAGTCCCATGACTTCGCCGGTCGAACGCATTTCCGGGGAAAGCAAAATGTCCTGGCCCTGGAACTTGTTGAACGGGAATACAGATTCCTTCACCGCCCAATATTTTGGCCAGATTTCTTCCGTGAAACCGAGTTCGGCCAATTTCTTTCCAGCCATTACCTGGGCCGCCAGTTTCGCCAAAGGAACACCAATTGCCTTGCTGACGAACGGAACGGTACGAGACGCGCGTGGGTTCACTTCGAGCACGTAAACCGTGTCGCCCTTCACTGCGTATTGTACGTTCATCAAACCGATGACGCGCAATTCACGCGCCATGGCGTGGGTGTATTCGCGAATGGTATTGATGACTTCCTTGGAAAGCGTGTGCGGCGGCAACACCATCGCGGCGTCACCGGAGTGAACCCCTGCGTATTCAATGTGCTCGAGCATGCCGCCGATAACGATCGTCCCCTTCTTCGGATCATCGAAGTGCCCCACGTCCGCGATGCAGTCGACATCAACTTCCGTGGCGTCTTCCAAAAATTTGTCCACGAGGACCGGGCGTTCCGGCGATGCCTCGACGGCAAAGCGCATGTAATGTTGCAACTCCGCGTCGGAGTAAACGATCTGCATCGCACGGCCACCGAGGACGAACGACGGGCGCACCAAAACCGGATAGCCAAGGCGCTTCGACGCTTCGAGTGCTTCTGCTTCGTTGGTCGCAAGCCCATTCGGCGGCTGCGGAATATAAAGCTTATTCAACATCGCGGCGAAGAGCTTGCGGTCTTCGGCGATTTCAATGCTTTGCGGAGAGGTGCCGATGATGTTGACGCCGTTCTTTTGCAAACCAAGCGCGAGGTTCAGCGGCGTTTGTCCGCCGAATTGCGCAATCGCACCCCAGCATTTTTCCCGTTCGTAGATGTGCAACACATCTTCCAACGTGAGTGGTTCGAAAAACAACTTATCACTCGTGTCGTAGTCGGTGGAAACGGTCTCCGGATTGGAATTCACCATCAACGTTTCGAAACCATCTTCCTTCAATGCAAACGCCGCGTGCACGCAGCAATAATCAAATTCAATGCCCTGGCCGATACGATTCGGGCCACCGCCAAGGATCATTACCTTGCGCTTCGGCGTGGCGCGGATTTCGTCGTCGCCGCGATCGTAGGTGGAATAATAATAAGGCGTGTACGCTTCGAACTCCGCGGCGCAGGTATCCACGAGGCGATAGCTCGGCACGAGACCTTGCTTTTTGCGTTCCGCGCGAATGGCATCTTCGGTTGTGCCGGTGAGATGAGCAATCTGGCGGTCGGAAAACCCGAGTGATTTGGCTTTGGCTAAAAGTTCTGCGTTCATCGAAGCGATTACAAACTGGGCGAAAGTAAGCCTGAGGTAAAACGCGCTGGCAAGTCCCGTTTAAACGTTTCACACTTTAAAAACAGACGTGAATTTCCTTCGATCCAGAGGCGGACGAGTTCTGCTCGCGATTATACTCGTGCTGGTATTGCTCGTCGGATTCTTTTTTGCCACCCGACCGCAGCCGATTCTGACCTTTCGGCTCGCCGACAACACCGAAGTCGCCGTCGAATCGATTCAGGTGGGGAAAGAGTTCCGCATGTATAGCGGGACCTCGTTGCAACAGAGTTTTTATCGTGTGGTCGGTGAAAAAATTCCGCCGCGCTATGTCGGCAGTGAATCCCGTTTCCCGGCGAGCCAGACGAATGCTTTAGGCAAAAGCCTCGGCGTGATTCTCAGACGCTTCGCGCCCCATTCCTTCTTGTCGACACCGTGGAATGGCAATCAATCATTGGCGTTGATTGATGCGGAGGGAAAAGAGACAGCGGGTGTTAGATTGCTCGTGAACTTCGATACCATCCTGATGAGCGAACAATCCAAAGTGAAGGCGGAACAAATCCTGTGGGAATTTCCAACCAGCAGAGAGAAAGATTTACACTTTAGATTGTACGATACCAACGCCGTCACTGGTGCCACGGCAGCGAACGATTTTCATTTGGTGAATCCGGAGTGAGTCGGAGCGCGCCTGTGTGGGGCGTGGGGACCAGGCGCAGCAGGCACCCACGCCCGATCGAAAGTGGTACCGATAAAAAAACGGCGACCGTTTTCACGATCGCCGTTTTGCAGATAAAAACCTCTTACGCGCGCGCCGGCAGTTTCTTTTCGATTTTAACTTTCTCGAGCACGGCGTACTTCGGCAGACCATTTTCGATCGGCACCTTGGTTTCGCCTTCGACCAATGGGGTCGCGTATTCCACGAATTTTTCGTTCGGGAGGAAACCGTCTTCGGCGATCCAATCCTTCGGAATGAAATGTTCGACGTTGGCAATATCTTCCAACGGCTGGAGACCTGTGCTCCATTTGATGCCTTTGCCCTGGCCGTTGCGAACGATCTTCACCATGAAACCGCTCTTGCCTTCGACAGCAGCTTTCACCGCGGCGACGCCGCACGCATAAGCATTGTTTGCGTCGGTGGCGCTGGCGAAATGCGCGGCGGCGCGTTGTGCGTAGCCGAGTTTCACCGTGCGGGTCTTCAAATTGATACGGCCCTGGACGATTTCAGCGAGTTTATCGGCCGCGCCGGAAAGGACCGGGTGACCGAACGAATCCAAACGGGTTTTGTCCGCGCCAAGTTCTTCGCCTTTTTCATTTTTCAACCCTTCGCCCACCACCACGATGCAATACTTGTGCGCGGTAACGACTTCCTTCACGCGGGCGAGGAACTTGTCTTCGTTGAACGGCAATTCAGGCAAAAGAATAATGTGCGGCGGATTGGCCGGGTTGCCTTGCTTGGCCAACACAGTTCCAGCAGCGATCCAACCGGCGGAACGACCCATCACTTCGATGATGCAGCAGGAGCCGTCGTCGGTCGCCATGCTGCCAACGTCGGTTCCAATTTCCATGACGGTAGCCGCGTTGTATTTGATCACCGAGCCGAAACCCGGACAGCTGTCGGTGTGGGGCAGATCGTTGTCGATCGTTTTGGGCACGCCAATGACGCGGAGTTCGTAGCCACGTTTCACCGCTTCGAGATGAATTTTGTGGGACGTATCCTGCGAATCGTTACCGCCCGCGTAAAAGAAATAGCGGATGTTATGCGCGGCAAAGACTTCGAACAGGCGGTCCATGTCTTTGGCCGCTTTTTCGGGCTTCTTTTTGAAATCGATTTTGTAGCGGCAGGTTCCAAGGGCGGCGGCAGGTGTATACTTCAGGCCTTCAATAGTTTTGGCCTTTTCCTCGTTCACGTCGAAGATTTCTTCGTTGAGGATGCCGAGAATGCCGTTGAGACCACCATAGATCTCTTCGATGCATTCATGTTTGCCTGCTTCCTGGAGAACACCGGCGACGCTGGCATTGATGACAGCGGTGGGGCCGCCGGACTGACCGACTAAGAGGTTACCAATCAATTGTGACATATAGCGGGGCAGAACTTGCCAAACGAACGCGTTCCCTGTCAAAAGATTTGCCTCTCGGATTTTTGATTAAAGTCATTTGCGAGGTTCATAACCCTTTCTTCAGGAGCATGGGATCTGTTGGGATTTTAGCTGATGGGAAAGTCGTTCTGAAAACCTCCCTGCGATTCCCAGCGGAGGAAATTTCACGATGGAAAACTCTCCTGCGAGCCAGTTTCACCCAGAAACATCCTGACGACGAACCCTGCGAGAGAAACGGACTCAATTTCAGGATGAAATTTTCCCCTGTGAACCTAACAGTCCCAATTTCACGCTGACGCCGAGCAAAACTATCCCGCAACACAAAATTTCACGACGAAAAAGACACCTGCTAACGCTGCAGCAGAGAATTTCGTCCTGAAAATCGACCTGTTAAGGTTAGCAGCCCCGTTTTCAGGACGTAATTGGCACCTGCTAACGTTAGCAGGTCACTTTTCAGGATGAAAATGACTGTTGCTGACGTTAACAGGTCCGTTTTCAGGACGAAAATGCATCTGCTAACCTTAGCAGGTCGTTTTTCAGGACGTA
>CBHTTJ010000074.1:0-24539 GCA_966095605.1 uncultured bacterium
TGGTTACGATTAACTCGGATAAAATCATGGTGCTCAATGGTCGCAAAATCTTTCCGATCACAATGTCGCCAGGACCGCCAACCAACGCCAAGACATCGAGCGGTATTGATGCGCTCGACGAATTTCGCAATGCCGGCGCCCTTTTCTTTCGCATGGCACAGACGACGAGCTGGAATAACCAGGTAATCGCCGATCAACAGGCCGCTCTCGATTGGGCTTATCAACACGGCATGTATGGCATGGTGAATCTTCGGGAGCTTTCTTACTTCGCGGCCGGGGATACGAACAAAGAAACCTCCTTGCGGAACGTCATGAACCAATTCAAGGACCACCCTGCCCTCGCGTTTTGGAAGAATCAGGATGAAGCATGGTGGGGCGGTGTTTCCGCGGCCGACCTGCAACGGGGTTACGAGGTGATTAAACAAGTGGACACGAATCATCCCGTCGAACAAACGCATGCGCCTCGTGGAACCGTGGGGGATCTTCAACCTTATAATAATGCGGCGGATATTCTCGCACTGGATATTTACCCCGTCGGTTATCCACCGGGCGCAAACTCGTTACTCACGAATAAAGAGATCAGCATGATCGGCGATTACACCGATTTTCTCGGTCAGGTCGCCAACGGACAGAAGCACTATTGGATGATCGAACAGATTGCATGGAGCGGCGTGGTGCCTCCGGCGAAAACATTGCGGTTCCCGACGTTTCAGCAATCTCGCTTCATGGCGTACCAAGCCATCATCCATGGAGCACGCGGATTGATGTTCTTCGGGGGAAATGTCACGGCGACGTTGAATCCACAAGACGCGGCGGTGGGTTGGAACTGGACGTTCTGGGATGAAGTGTTGAAACCTGTGGTGAAACAAATTGGGGACAACAGTCTCCTCGCGCCGGCGTTGGTGCAGACGAATTCCGCGCTGCCGGTTCTGGTCGGCGGAGCCACTGATGTGGAGTTCTGCGTGCGCGAAGCACCGCCCTATCTTTATCTGCTCACCTGCAAACGCGAAGGCGCCACGGTAAACGTAACGTTCAGCGGGCTTCCAACAACCGTGACCAACGGCGAAGTCCTTTTTGAATCTCCGCGCAGCGTTGTCGCAACGAACGGCCAGTTCAGCGATTGGTTCGGACCGTTCGAAGTTCATGCCTATCGTTTTGCATTCAACACCAACACGACCGTTACCAATCCGCCGCCAACTTTATACGAACCTTTCGATTACCAGAACATCGGCGGGCCCGTGACAAGCAATAGTCCATCGAACTGGGCTTTTGGTGGATCGGGAACGAATGATTTGAACGTGGCGAGTGGCAGTTTGAGCTATCCCGGACTCAGTGCATCGGTTGGAAACAGCGTGACAAACGGCGGAGCGGGATTGGGTGTGCGCCGATTGTTTGGGACGAATCTAAGCAGCGGGAAGGTTTATATCTCTGCGTTGTTTCGAGTGAATGATTTGAAATATGGATCCTGGAACGGAAATGCGGCGCAGGTGGGAGCCCTCACGGCGACCGACAACGTTACGTTCCGCCTGGCGATGATGATCAAATCCAATTCTCCATCGGGCTATGTTCTCGGCGTGCAGAAAGGAGGCTCAGGCGCGACCACCACCTTTGATTCGATCGAACACACAGTCGGCGAAACCATTTATCTCGTCGGCAAATATGATTTCACGACGACGCCAAATTCCGTTTCCCTTTGGATCAATCCGGCATCCGCCGAACTTGGCGGCGCTTCGGAGCCTTTGAATTTTCTCTCGGCGACGACCGGCACCGACGGATATACGATCGATCGTTTCAACATGCGCCAAAACACCACGTCGAGCGTACCTGCGTCAATGCAATGGGACGAACTGCGTTTAGGCTTCTCATGGGGGGAGGTTACGCCCCTGACGGCTGCCACTTCCGCAACCGTGGTGACGCTGACCGATGTCAGTGCCTTGCAGGACGGCACGTTTCAATTTCGTTTTGCGGATTCAAGCGGTCGGAACTTTGGCATCTTTGCCTCTACGAACCTCAGCGATTGGACGCCCATTGGCAGCGCTTCACCGGTGGCGCCAAATTTATTTCAATTCATCGACGCGGACGCGACGAACCATTCGCGGCGATTTTATCAATTGCGCAGCGAATGATGTTCATTTTGTCATCCGGTTACGGGAGCCTCTGATTGAAATTTCGGTGAATGACTGTTTAAACTGATCGTCGAATCTGCACACGTGAACAACTCCATCGTTACCAGATCTTTGCTTGGTGCCACAGCGTTGCTGGTGACGGTTATTTTTCCTGCCTTCGCGAACAACCCGGAGCCCGCCGCGCTGGAATTTTTCGAAAAGAAGATCAGGCCCGTTCTTGTCGATAACTGCTACAAATGTCACAGCGCCACTGCGGAAAAAGTGAAGGGCGGCCTGATGCTCGATACGAAGGACGGTTTGTTGAAGGGCGGCGACAGCGGTCCGGCCATCATCCCGGGTGATGCCGAAAAAAGTCTGCTGATTAAAGCGGTTCGTTACACCGATGAAAATTTGCAAATGCCACCGAAAGGCAAAAAACTTTCAGCGGAACAAATTGCTGATTTGGAAAATTGGGTAAAATCAGGCGCCGCGGATCCGCGCACCGGCAAAGTCGCTTCGCAAGCCGACGACATCTGGTCCAAGGCTAAATCGCACTGGGCTTTTCAACCGATCCAGAATCCAAAAGCGCCCAGGGTAAAATCAAAGGCCTGGGTGAAGAATCCGATCGACGCTTTTGTTTTGGCAAAATTGGAAGAGAAAAATCTCAAACCTTCCGCCAGCGCGGACAAGCGAACGTTGATTCGACGAGCCACCTTCGATCTGATCGGTTTGCCTCCTACGCCGGAAGAAGTTGAAAATTTCCTGAAAGACAAATCAGCGGACGCGTTTGCGAAAGTGATCGACCGCCTGCTGGCTTCGCCGCGCTATGGCGAACGCTGGGGACGCCATTGGTTGGACGTCGCACGTTACGCCGACACCAAGGGCTACATGTTCCAGGAGGAACGGCGCTACGCTTATTCCTACACTTACCGCGACTACGTCATTAAAGCTTTCAACAGTGACGTTCCGTTTGACCAGTTTATCCTGCAACAACTCGCGGCGGACCAACTGGATCTCGGCGAGAAAAAGGAACCATTGGCAGCGATGGGGTTCCTGACTCTTGGCCGACGTTTCCTCAACAATCAGCAGGACATTATCGACGATCGCATCGACGTCGTGTCACGGGGATTGCTCGGGCTGACCGTTGGTTGTGCGCGGTGTCACGACCACAAGTTCGATCCGATTCCAACGAAGGATTATTATTCCCTTTACGGTGTGTTCGCCAGCAGCCGGGAGCCGCATGAAAAACCGCTGCTCGGCATTAATCCACCACGTTACGACGAATATCTCGCCGAGAAAAAGAAGCGACAGGAAAATCTTGAGAATTTCAAAACAAAGAAAGAAGCGGAGGCTTTGCTCAGTTTACGCCACAAAGTTTCCGACTACTTGTTGGCCTGGCACGAATTTCAAAGTCTTGCCGACAAATCCAAGCCGGAACAATTTGCGCAGGAACACAAACTAGACAACGGAGTCTTGCAACGTTGGAGCGGAAGCCTGGAAACCTGGAAAAAGAACACAAACGACATCTTTGCTCCCTGGTTTGCTTTTACCGCCATTGAACCAACGAACTTCGCCGCGAAAGCCAAAGATCTGGCGGCTCAGACGGTCACCAATAAATCGATTAACCCTATCATTGCCCAGGCATTCACGAACGCGGTGTCGTCGATCAAAGATGTCGCGGAGATTTACGGCAAAGTCTTTAAAGACATCGACGGGCAATGGGAAAAGCTGATCAAGGAGAAGAAAGAAGCGGCGGGTTTAAAGCTGGCCGATGCCAATGCCGAAGCATTGCGGCAAATTCTTTATGCGGAAGGAATGCCACCGGCTGTACCGCAGAGCGAACTGGATCGATTGTTTGATGTTCCGAGTGGACAGCATATCGCTGAGTTGCGACGGGTGATTGACGAATTGGACGCCACGCACCCGGGTGCCCCGCCCCGCGCGATGTCAATGGATGACAAAACCGATCCTGTAACTCCGCATGTGTTTATTCGGGGCAACGCGAACAATCGGGGTGCAGAAGTACCGCGCCAGTTTCTTCAAGTCCTGTCGGGTGAAAATCGGAAGCCATTTCAAAAAGGCAGCGGTCGGCTCGAACTCGCACAAGCGATTGTCAGTCGAGATAATCCTTTAACTGCCCGCGTTTTGGCAAATCGGGTTTGGCTGCATCATTTCGGAAAAGGTTTGGTCAAAACGCCGAGCGATTTTGGTTTACGTTCCGATCCCCCAACCCATCCCGATCTGTTGGATTGGCTCGCCTCGCAGTTGATGGAAAATGGGTGGTCCCTCAAAAACCTGCACCGCACCATCATGCTTTCCAATACCTATCAACAAAAGAGCGAGGACGACGCGCATGGACTTCAGGTGGATCCGAACAATGCGCTGCTTTGGAAAATGAACCGGCAGCGATTGGATTTCGAAGAACTCCGCGATTCGCTGCTCTTTGCCTCTGGGAAACTGAATTTCGAAATGGGCGGATTGCCGGTGGAAATCACCACGGAACCTTTCGTCCTGCGCCGCACGATCTACGGTTACATCGACCGCCAGAATCTGCCGGGCCTTTTCCGAACATTCGATTTCGCGAATCCCGACACGACAAGCCCGCAACGCTTCTTCACCACGGTGCCACAACAGGCATTGTTTCTGTTAAACAGCCCGTTTGTGGTGCAGCAGGCGCAGGCGCTGATCCTGAATACAAATTTCCAGAAGATCGCCAAGGGCGAGAAAAAGATTTCGTATCTTTACGAGAAAGTTTACCAACGCGAACCGGATAAAACCGAACGCAAACTTTCCTTGCAGTTCATTGAGCAACAAACCAAAGCGCCTTTGCTCGAAACAAATCAGGTTTATTGGCAGTACGGCTATGGTGAAGTGGACGAAAAAACGAAACGCCTGAAGACGTTCAAGCCATTTAAACATTTCACGGGGAAACGGTGGCAGAACTCGGCGGAATTTCCGGATCCCACGACCAGTTACGCCATGCTCGATATCGAAGGTGGCCATCCGGGGAATCATGCTTACCAGGCGGTCGTCCGTCGCTGGATTTCACCGTTCGACGGGATTATCAAAGTCGAGGGAACGTTGAATCATTTCATGGAAAAGGGCGACGGTGTTCGCGGCCGCGTGATTTCCAGTCGCAAGGGACAAGTCGGTTCGTGGATCGCCCACAATCAACACACCGATACTCGCGTAGAGAAGATTGAGGTTCGACGCGGCGATACGATTGACTTCGTGACGGACGCCCGGACCGGCAGCGCCCACGATACCTTTAAATGGACTTCCACGATTAAAATTGTCGAAGTGAAATATGGTGCTCCCCCACCCCCACAAAAAGACTGGGATTCTCGGCGCGAATTTGATGGTCCACCGAAGGACACGCGCCCCCTCACGGCATGGGAAAAGTATGCGCAGGCGTTGCTGCTCTCGAACGAGTTTATGTTCGTTGATTAGGACACTTGCTCCGTCCCCCATTTCTTCCTACACTAGAGACGCTTGAAAAAGCCATCCCGCCCAGAAATTCCGCGCAAAGCCATTTATCGGCTTTCTGTTTATCTGCGCTGTTTGCAGCGGCTGAAGAATAACGCCATCCGCACGGTTTCCAGCGAAGCACTGGCAAAGGCGGCGGGCGTAAAATCCACTCAACTTCGTAAAGACCTGACCTATTTCGGCCAGTTCGGCACTCGTGGTCTTGGCTACGATGTCGAGCAGCTCAGCAAAATGATTTCCGATTTGCTGGGAACGAATAGTTTGCAGCCGGTTATTTTGGTTGGTGTCGGCAACCTCGGTCTGGCGTTGCTCCTGTATAAAGGTTTCGAACAAGAAGGTTTCGAGATTATTGCCGCATTCGATCAGGACACCACGCAGCGTAACAAGCCGGTGAAACAGCCGATTTATGGGATGGATAAACTGGGCGAGTTTATTAAACGCAACGGCGTTAAAATGGCGATCCTTACCTTGCCAGTCGCGGCCACCCAGGAAGTCGCAAATACGTTGGTCAGTTTTGGCGTGACTGGGATTCTCAACTTCGCTCCGATCGTTTTGCATGTGCCGGAAGACGTCACCGTGAACAACGTGAACCTCGCGATCGAGCTGGAAAATCTGAGTTATTTCATTCAGCACTGATTAGGGGGCTGCAAAACTTTCTTTATGGGCAAAGGCAGATTGGAAGCATTCAGCGACGGAGTGATGGCAATCATCATCACGATCATGGTGCTGGAATTGAAAGCACCGCACGGAGCTGATTTCGATTCGATAAAACCGATGCTGCCCATTGTTCTCAGCTACATTCTGAGTTTCATCTACGTCGGCATCTACTGGAACAACCATCATCACATGTTTCATGCGACACAAAAAGTGGGTGGCGGCGTCTTATGGGCCAATCTGCATCTTTTGTTCTGGTTATCACTGTTTCCATTCGTGACTGATTGGATGGGCCAGAACCATTTTGCGCCTGTGCCGACGGCGCTTTACGGGTGCGTTCTTTTCATGGCTGCGATTGCCTATTGGATTTTGCAAAAGGTAATCATTATCCAGCAGGGTCCCCATTCGCTCCTCGCGAAAGCCGTGGGCAAAGACATCAAAGGCAAGATTTCGCCAATAATTTACGCTATCGCGGTAATGTTGGCCTTTTCACACGAGATCGTGGCGGGAAGCCTCTATGTGCTCGTCGCATTGATGTGGCTGATTCCCGATCGCCGCATCGAACGACTCATTGCGCACAAAGAATCGAGCGGCGATTCCTGATTATTTCCCCTGCATCGCCTGCGGATTGATTCGGTAAGTGAGTCGTTGTTGCTCTTCAATGGAAATGATTCCGTTCTGAACTTTTGTCCACGCCTGATCGCGAAGCGAACGCCATCCATGTTTCGCGGCAATCGTTCGCAACGTCCCGGTCTTTACCTCGGGATCGATAGCATCGGCGATTTCATCGTTCACCGTAAAAAATTCGTAAAGGGCGATTCGACCGCGGTAACCATTTTGATGACATTCCACACACCCCTGTCCTTTAAACGCCTTTACCTCTTTGGCGGGGATGCCGAGCGCAGTCGCCATTTCCTCACGAATATCGTCGGGAATATTTTTATCTTCCGTAATGCAATGGCGACAAATGCGTCGCGAAAGACGCTGGGCAATGCTGCAAACCAATGACGACGCCACGAGGAAAGAGTCGATCTTCATTTCGAGCAGACGCGTGACGGCGCTGACACTGTCATTGGTGTGCAAAGTCGAAAACACCAGATGCCCGGTTTGAGCTGCACGAATCGCTATTTCTGCAGTTTCGGCATCACGGATTTCGCCGACGAGAACAACATCCGGATCGTGTCGCAGAATAGAACGAATCGCGCTGGAGAACGTCAGACCAATATCGTCGCGAACCTGGATCTGCGTAGCGCCTTCAAGCTGATATTCTACCGGGTCTTCGATGGTAATGATTTTGCGCTTTTCATCATTCGCCTGCGCGAGCGCCGCATAGAGAGTTGTGGTTTTGCCACTACCAGTAGGCCCAGTCAGAAGGATCAAGCCCTGAGGCAATTGGATCATTTGCTGAAACAACGATTCATGAGCTGGCTCCATCCCCAACTGGTTGACGTCCAGAAATAAATTCTGTCGACCAAGGATACGAAGACAAACCGTTTCCCCGTGTTTTGTTGGAATAATGGAAACGCGGAGATCGTATTCCTCGCCGTTGGTCTTCATGGCGATATGGCCATCATGCGGCAGACGCTTTTCGGCGATGTTCAACGACGCCATGATTTTCAGTCGGGAAACAATGGAACCATACAGTTGGCGAAGACCTTCCGGTGTCGGAACCGTGTGCATGATGCCGTCAATGCGATAGCGGAGTCGAACGCTCGAAAAGTAAGGCTCAATATGAATGTCCGTTGCCTGCAACCGCAACGCTTCCATCAACAATTGATCGACGAAATCGATGATCGTTGGATCCGTGGCCGCGTTTTCGTCAGTGGCTTTGACATCAAAAACAATTTCACTGCTGGCATCTTCTTTCGTTTTATCCTGACGCAACTTCTCGATCGTGGCAGCGCCCAGGCCGAAATGCTTTTTAATCATCGCGTGCAACGAACTGGGAGTCGTCAAAACGATCTTCAATCGTTTACCCAGTTGCAGGCGAAGGTTGCCCTGCTCCAAAGTTTGCGGTGGTTCCCCACAAGCAATGGTAAGGAGATCGTTTTCGAGAGCGAGAGGCAGGATTTTGTAATGGAAAATGATTTTAACCGGAACCGATTCCAAAACCGGTTTTTCAAGCGTCGCCCGACTGACATCAACAAAATCGAGATGTTTGATTTCCGCGAGGGCGCGATAGGTCGCCTCTTCCGAAGCGTAATTCAAATCGACGATCGCCCGATGCAGAGGAGCGTGCAGGCGTTCCTGGCGTCGACGCGCAATTTCAAGCTGCTTTTCCGTGAGCTTTCCTTGCTCGCGCAGCAAATCGCCAACGTCATTCGGTTTGTTGGATGTCTCCATTGTTGAAATTGTAAATCAGAATCGACCAGAAAGGAAACTGCCGATTACACGACTTAATTGGCTGGCACTACAATTTCCGTCGCCCGATTGAAATTCAAGATATTCGTCTGCCCCGCCCGGTTGGTGAGGGTCAGGTTCTTGTTCGCGATCTGCCCAATATCCCAGTCAGCAGCCACATTCCCGCCCAAAGGAAGAATCGCGAGTTTTCCATCCACCTGCAAAAACGCTTTTTTGTTCCCTTTCGCCGTCTCATAAACGCCCTGGTAAAGCACCGCCACTTTTTTGGTCGGCGGCGGTGGAGGTGGTTTGGGTGGTTCTGGAACCACCGGCACAGTTGGCTGAACTGGCGCGGGCGGCGCTTTAAAGTTCAAGGTATAAAACGGTTCGTTCGTCCCGGCGAAAGGTTTAACGCGGAGAAATGCCGTCTTTGATGAAAGCTGTTCAATTTTTTCCACGGGCGCAGCCAATGCACGCGGCCGCGCCGAGGGTTTGAGCGGTGGCAAGGGAGGCACTTTGCGTCCAAGATAAAGCGACACCAGAATCAACAACACCGCAACAAGGCCCAGCAAAGTAATGCTGAACCAGCGTTTGCCGGCGACTTTGTTGAAAATGGTTTCGGAACGCATTTCGATTGTTCTATTCCCGATAGACAAATCCGCAGGCTCGCAGATCCAATCGAGCTTCATCCGGATTTTCAGTCGAGTTCTTGGTCAAAATAAAACGATGAACAAACAGCGCGGGCTTGTCCGCGGGCGCCTGCGGCAGGTTTGCCGCAGTTGTTTCCTGGGCGCGAAGAGGAAGGCTCGCCAGCAACTTTGAAATGGATTCCATGGAGCCGACAAATTCCACCTTCATCGGAATTTCGTATAGGAACGCCGGTTCATTCGTCGAACGCACGTGCGCGGTGTAAGAAGGCAAATCAAGACTTTGTACCGCCGAAACTTTGCAACGAATTGCGGTGGAAAGGAGCTGATCCACGAAAATTAATTGGCCCCAGAGCAATTCAGGCAAACCTCGGTCCGCGCGGTATTCCGGGAAGTTGGCAAAAACGGAGGGCGCGATCGTGACGGTATTCTGATTCGCAGCGCGACCGAGTTCCTCGATACGCAAAAGCTTTTCAATTTGAAAATCGACGAGCTGAAACTGCTCATGGTTCTTCAATCGGACCGTCGCATCGGAAGCAACGCTGGCACGAATTCGTTCCTGGGATCGATCGAGCGCTGTCACTGCGGTTTTCGCCTGTCGGATCTGACGATCCATTTCGATCAAGTCGAGGTGTTGTCCGCCTCCGCGAATGCGGGCGGCTGATAATTTATCCCAGGCCGCACGAAGAGGCTGGTCTGCCTGGACGGCCCGTTGCGCCAACGGATGGAAAATCAGGAAATAATATGCTGCCAGGCCAAGGCCAATAAAAATCACAATCCTTTGCGCGCGCCTCGTATGTTGTGGGCTTAGCATAGGATTAAAATTTCCCTCCCGGCACAGCATTTGATTGTTCCCAGGGCCGGGCCATTCCGTTCGGGGAAATTGCGGCATTTGTGATCGACGAAATACTGCTCCGGGCCGGTGATTGATAAATGTCCTCGGCCAATTCCAGAGCAAGGGCAAAATGGCGATTGGGAATCAACACTTTGGGATTCGCCAGATTCTTTCGGAGATCAATCGGAAGCGTATCGACGCTGCTGAATACAGGCGATTGTTTTAACTCGCTCACGACCTGCCCCAGGGTCGTACGCATCGCCTCCCCTTCTTCCTTAAGACACAACTCCGCAATAAAACCCGGTTTCAATTCGGGAATTTCGCTGGCGCCCGGCCGAACCGGACCATTGGTTGTTTTTTCCGAGAAATAACTTTGTTGGTCGGCCAACAGCACATACCAAAGACTGCGATTGGTGCGCGACTTCTCCAACAACGTCAATGTGTTTAGAAGATCAAGCGTCTGCTGTTGTCTTCTTAAAACCGGACGAAGGCGCTCGTACTTTTGCGTGAACTCATCCTCCAGATTTTCCATGATCTCCGCTTTTTTCAAAGCGAGCGTCGTTTGATCGAGGAGTTCTTTTTTCTCATGGATCAAAGAAAGTTTCTGCCACGTTCCCAGGCCAAGGGCAAAAGCGGTAACAATGAGGAACAAAGCCGTGGCAGCCAGGAATCGCTGTTGTACACGTTGGCTGCTCCATTCGGTTCTCAACGCAGCCGGTAAAAGCGAACCGCTGAAGGAGGTATCCGCGAGGGTTTGTAAAGCTGTCCCGTAACAAACGGCAAAACGGGGAGTCAGCGATGACGCCCCGTCTTCGCACTTGGGCCACGGAACGAAGCCAAACACACCGCTTCTATTTAAATAATCAATCAACGCCGGTTGAACCGATCCACCTCCGCTAAGCACCACCCTAAAAGAAGAAAGAGAAAGCTTCGTTTCCGGATTTTCCTGCAACCATTCCTTTACCACGCGTTCCAGTTCCGCCCGCCAGCCGTCGATGACACTGGCCAGGGCCGGCATGGCATCGGCTCCCGAAAGTAAATTTTTCGTCTGCTTCAGCGTCTCCGCCACTTCCATGCTGCAGCCTTTTTTTACCGAGATCGTTTCGGTAAAAAGATTTCCAGCAATCGGAAACGTCCCGGCATGCACGACTTGTCCACTGACCAGCAGCGTGACCAACGTGCTGGAAGCACCGATGTCTACAAGAATTGCGTTCTCCGACGGGTTATTCGCTTTCTGATACGCCAGCGCCAATACGTTCGCGCTCGGGACAACTTCACAAACGTCTTCGAGATCGAGTGAAAGCTGGGCAATCAGTTTAAAGATGTCGGCTTCCTTGCAGAGCGTCACCCAAAAGGAATTTTGATGACGCCCAAACGGCTTGAGTTTTGCGCAGTCGTAAACGATCGCGCTATCCCGCAAATCACGATTCTTTAACGTCTCCGCTTCGATCAGCTGTTTAACGCCTTCAGAAGCGGTGGACAAATCCAGCACTTGCGAAAGAGGCATGTGCTGCGGCAGCGCAAGCGCGATGGGATACTCTCCCATTTGCTGGAGTAAGGGCTGCAAACTGCGGCCGATCTCTTCGGGCGTGACCAGTTTTTCTTCCTGAAGATTGAGAATTTCCTGACGAAGAACCTGCACTTTCCCCCGGCGTTTTTCGACCAGCAGCATCTTGATGGAATGGCTGCCCGCATCAATCGCAATGAGGCGGTTCGCGTCCCGGAGCCATGGCCCCGGTAAAGACGGAAATTTCGACAGAATAGCCACTTTACTTCTTCGTTTCGACGTTGTCGTAAGTCACGAACTCGCCGGTATCGGATAAGAGAGTTGCTGTGACAAAGATCAGCAGATAACGGGGATTATCAATTTCTGTTCGTTTGCGGAACGCCGCGCCAATGATGGGAATTCGGCTCAAAATCGGAATCGAATCAACGAAAGTCGTTTGTTCCCGTTGCAAAACACCGCCCATCGCCACGGTTTGGCCGGAACGAACAGCAACACGAGTCGAAAGCGATTGGGTGCGGGACTCCGGCAATTTGATATCAAAGGAGCTGACCACTTTGCCGGTATCATCGTGATCGGCGACGGTTGCGAAGGTCACCAGCTTAACGTCCTGGTTCACTTCTGGATGAAGGCCGAGCAAGATCGTTTGCCCGTCACCGCCGATACTCGCAAGAACATCCAACGAAACACCCGACGTAATCTTCGCCGGCTTTCCGGAAGGAACGAGAGTGGAGGAAGACCGCCGCTCGAGGATCGATTGTTTGACCTGATATTCCTCGTAGTAATACTGAATTTTTCCGTCGCTGATTTTTGCGGGAAGGTTATTCATCACCGTGAGCCGTGGCGCGCTCAAGGTCTGGCTTTCGCCACTCTGTTCGAGAGCAGTCAGGGTCGCAGTCAGTTCTCCCTGGTCAAAGACGTTGGTGAACGCAGTAAACGATTTCTGGAATCCCAATCCGACGGCGGCATTTTGTCCAAGGCCGGTAAAGTCCGTCGGAGTTCGCGCATTATTCAACGTTCCCCTTCCCGTTTCCCAGGACGCGCCCAGTTGCATAAATGCGGCTTCGGTAACTGTAATGAAACGCGCTTCAATTAAAACTTGTTGAATCGGTCGATCAAATTCCTTGATCAAACGCTCGGCGACTTCCAATTGTTCGGGCGTGCCTGTCGCAATAATCAGGTTCCGCTCGTAATCGATCATGAACTGCGAGCCTTTGAAGAACTCTTTGAAGGCATTGGCGATGGCAGGATTGGTAGAAGTGCCATCATTAACAAATCGCTCGAGTTTTTGATTTTCCGTCGTCGTGGTGACGTTCGGCACTGCGGTGACAGTTCTGGTCACTTCCGTCGGACCGAACTGCGCCGGAAGAAGAAAGCCTTTGCGCAACCGATAAAACCGCGTCTGCTCCATCACTCGCTTCGGATCCTTGGCGTCGACTATCCAAATCAAGTCGTCGCCGACCTGGAATTGCACATCAAGGTTTCTGGAAATGTAATGCAGGAACTCCGAAAGTTTTACCCGTTCCATGTTGACGCTGAGCGTTTGCTTGAATGCCGGCAACGATTTGTCCGCAACAAAGTTAATTCCTTCCGACTGCCCTACATTGAAGATGATCGCTTCCAACGTGACGTTGTCCAAATGCACGGAAATAAAATTCGTCAGGACCTTGGCCATGCGGCCTTCCGGAACTTCAAAGTCGAAGAGCATCCCCTGCTCGTGGCGTGTTCGGTTGAAGGTGTCCGGAACATAAGGCGTTGCTTCAATCTCCTCCACGGCCCGGCGAACGTCGTGTCGCGGCGGCAAGCCACGATCTTTCTTTTCCTTTAACAAGCCCGGGAGGGTTGGATTAAAAACCGAATTGTCTGAATCAATGGCACGGATACGATTTTCCAGTGCTTCATCGCGCCTTAATTGCCTTTGTTTTTGCACCCATTCTACGACACGACGGACGGAATTATCATTGGGATCGCTTTTTTGCAGTTCGTTGGCTCTGACCTCTGCCTCCTCCCATTTGTTGTCCGCGGCGAGATTTAAAATCGTTTTAATCTCAGCATCATGAACAGAACTGACTTTGGCAGAATAAAAGGCGTCGGTCAGCGAACTGATATTATTCGTGTTCGATTGAGCAGACGTCGGCTGGGAAGACTTTCCGTTGGCCATCGGCGCGGCAGTTTTTTGCGCGCTGGCAGGTTTAGCCGCCGTCTTTTTCGACGTCGTTTTTTTGCTGGAACTGACGCAACTTGCCGTCAATACAAGCACCAACAAAATTGGGATAACCTTAAACACTTTAGAGTTTTACCAGAAAATTTTCCTCGTTGGTTAAAAAATCTTGGTTTTTACACACCATTTTTCGAAACGGCATTGATTTACCGCAACACAAAATTCCTTTTCCCTTCGAACAGATCTGGCACGTCTATAGACGTTCCGGATGTAAAAGGAATTCAGGGTTTTATATACTACAAATTCAGAAAATGCCGCAAACAAACAAAACGGTTAACACGAAATTTCACCATCAAGGTTGGGGTTGATAAACGAAAAGCTTTTTTAACCACTCCGGAAGGAATTACGAGGTTTGGCAGAGGATGTTTATGTTTTTCACTCGGCGGTCGACGATAATTCACGAAGCGGATTTCACCACTCCCGTCGGATGGCGATATTTCGCGAATCAAATTTTCCTTTTCCCGAGGGAAACCGCCGGACAGAGAAGCATGCTTTTACCAGCAAATTCTGGGAACCAACGGAATTTTTTTCTGCAATCGGACCAGAATGAAAAACAATCGCATTCGCCAGGCCATTTTCCATCCGCCCTCAAGTTCACCGGCCAACAACGCGACAATGGCTGAAGGTAAATCCCATTTATCCCGGGGATTCATAAACAATTCCATGAACGGCTTAGTGTAAAAGCCTTCCACCATTTCCCAATAAAAATCCATCGCCCGATAAGTTCTTCGTTCGTAGGTTTTAAACAACTCTTGCTTGCGTGATGGTTCGCCATTCGATTGCAAAATTGTTTCCGCCGCCAGCTTGCCGGAATACATCGCCAGGAACACGCCGGAAGAAAAAATCGGGTCCATAAAACCCGCCGCATCGCCGACGCGCAGCAACCGAGGCTCGACCAACCGCTTGTTCCGATACGAAAAGTCACTCGTCGTCTGCATCGTGTTCAGCAGTTTTGCGTTCTTCAATCGTTCACACAGCGCCGAACTGCTTTTCCACGCTTCGGTAAAAATTTCCTCCGGCGATTTCTTCAAAGCCACAAACTCTTCCTTATCGAGGACGACTCCGACGCTTACCTTTTCGTGCGACAGAGGAATAATCCAAAACCATTTGTTTTCCAGACGGATGATCACCGTATCCCCTGCCTTCTCGCCTTCATCCAGTTTAACGCCGGAAAAGTGGCCAAAGATCGAGAGCTTTTTCAAACGCGCGTGAAACTCTCGCAAATTCTGTTGGTTTCCCGTCAGGTTTCCGCGACCGCTCGCATCGATGAGGTATTTTGCCGAAACCGTTTCCGCTTCCCCACGTTCATTCGTCAACTCCACGCAGACTGAGGAATCACTCGCCTCGTAACGTGAGACGGTGCAGCCCTCGCGGACCTGCGCGCCACAGGAACGGGCGTGTTTCAAAAGGACATCATCAAATTTCGCGCGTTCCACCTGGTAAGACATGGTGTGGCGCGTAAATTTCCCGTTGCGAAATACCAGCGCGAGCGATGAGGAGCCGTTGCCCAATTGAAATTGAGCGCCGAACTTCTTCATCAACCCCGCCGCTTCAAGCGCTGGCAAAACTCCCATTTCTTCAAAGATTTCGCCGTTATAAGGCAGAAGCGATTCGCCGATATGAAAACGAGGGAATTTTTCCTTCTCAAGCACGAGCACACGTTGACCGCCCCTGGCCAAAAAGGTTGCAGCACTGCTTCCCCCAGGACCTCCGCCAATAATAATAACGTCAAACGGTGTCATCGTTCTTTTCTAAAAGAATAATCAACTCAAGAGGCGCCGCATTTGTTCCCTTCTAAGCCGCCTGGCTGCAATGCTTCTGAATGGCGTCCGCAATCGTCGTGACATTTTGCAGCACCTGTTTGGCGGCCGCCGGGTCAGGAATCTTCAATCCAAAATTCTTATCAATGGCAACCACCAGTTGCAACGCGTCCACCGAATCGAGTCCCAGGCTGTTGGGACCGAAGAGAGGCTGTTCATCGCCAATTTCCTCGGCCGTGACCTGCAACATCAAGTTCTCCACCATCATGGTTTTGATTTTGGACTTAAGAGCGTTTGGGTCTTGCATAAAATCTATGATCTCCGCATCTCATTTTTCACGGCGTGATGCGTTCACATCAGAGTTGAAAACTATTCACAGGAATTGGAAACAACAAATTGCGCGCCAATCGCCTGTTGGTTGCATCCAACGACGCTGATGTTCGCTGTTAAAAATTCTTTCTGTTGAAGGGCATCAATGCCGGCAACACACTGCCACGCGACGGATGCCGTCAGCCCTTCACCAAAAAAGGTTTTCACCGATCGGCGCGTATCGCCGCATTTCTCCCACGCCGCTAATTCGGGCGCATCCATCTTCGAAATGCCCTGGATCCCATCGCACAGGACCGTGTTTGCGCAGGACCTCGGGAAGTCTGCGCGCATTTTTTCCGCGGCACAGTGCGGCGATTGTGTTTTCAAAAAGAGATGCGAATCGGTGACTGCATTTAGAAAAACACGGCCTTCAGGATTTTCTCTCTTCTGCAAGTACACCGCTCCCGCCCCGTCGCTCAAAATGATTTTGCGAGCAAAACGACGGAAAGCATCTGAAGTAATCCAGTCCACCTCTTCCGCCCCAATGACCAGGCAGCCATCCACTTTTTCCGCCATCAGCCATTCGGCAGCGAGGGCTAATCCTTGAACATACGTTCCAGGATCGCCAACGATCGTGTAGTTGATCGCTTTTGTCCCGAGAAGTGCCGCGAGGTGACTCGAAGGCGCATTAAAAACAGTTTCTGGAAAAACGAGTGGACTTGCCGTGCGCGGATTGCTTAACGCTTCGTCGTAGAAGCGGCGCGAATAATTCACGCACCCGGACATCACGCTGAAAATGATACCAAGGCGAAGTTCGCCTCGAGTGACTTTCTCGGCATCAGGACCCAACGCTTCCAGGGCCGCGGCGACGGCGTATTGCGAGATTGGACTCGTTCGACGCAAACGTGGATGCGCAAGAAATGATGGCTTCGCCGGCGGCACCTGGCGCACGTGCAATTTCTTTTCCCAACCCGGACGAGCTATTTCTTTTGGCGGAATAACTTTTCCGGATTGCAACGCTTCGCGAAAAGATTGAATGCCCCACCCGGCAGGTGAGACCACTCCAATTCCAGCCACAGCAATGACAGGATTATTCACGCCACCTCCGCAGGATGAGAGTTGCATTCGCTCCACCGAACCCAAACGAATTGGTCAGCACGCAATCGAGCTTTGCTTCGCGCGGTTGCGTCACCACGGGAAATTTGCAGACGGGATCGAGCGTTTCCAACGTTGAAGTCGCCGGCATCCATTGTTCGCGCAAAGCCATTAAACAAATCCAGGCTTCCACCGCTCCCGCCGCGCCCAACAAATGGCCAATACTCGATTTGGTGGAACTAACCGGAATGTCCTTCGCTTTATCTCCGGCCCACCGGTTGATCGCCGCTGCCTCCGCAACGTCGTTGAGCGGCGTTCCTGTACCGTGCGCATTGATGTAATGAATCTGTTCCGGCACGACTTTGGCGGATTCGCACGCGGCATTCATCGCGGCCAAAGCAGCATCCCCTTCCGGATGAGGCTGGGTCAAATGATGCGAATCGGTGCTCGCACCGTAACCAATGATTTCGCCAAAAATTTCCACGCCCCGCTTCTTCGCGCTGTCGAGAGTTTCCAGACACATCACTGCGGCACCTTCGCCCAACGCCAGACCATCTCGATTCTGATCAAACGGACGGCAGGAGGTCGTCGAAAGCGCCTGCAACGAATCAAAACCTGAAAAAACCATTTCACTCAGCGCGTCATAGCCACCGGTGAGCACGCGTTGGGTGGAACCATTTCGAATCAATTCCCATGCATGACCAATGGCGTTGGCGCCAGAAGCGCAGGCGTTGGCAACTAATGTAATAGGTCCTCGAAAACCGAGGGCATCACACAAATCCAAAGCCTGCCGTTGGACCTGATATTGATGGATGCGCCAGGCCTGTTGACGGCCATTATTCGGCTCAGCCAAAGCCTGCCGGTAATAGGCTTCGCCAAAGCTCATGCCACCGCTGGTAGTGCCAAGGACCAAAGGAAGCGTTTCCGTCGGCAGCCATCCGGATTGAGCCCAGGCCTCGTAACCGGCCAGCAACAGCATCCTCGAGGCTCGATCGAGGCGCTTCTGATGCTTTTGGGTAAGAAGCGTCGGGGGTAGTTCCTGCGGAAAATCAATCTCACCAGCGCGTTTGGCCCGGTGTCGGGATACATCAAATAGTGTGACGGGACGGAACGAGGTTGCCGCGGATCGAAATGCCTCGGAATTCTTTTTCCAACCGCTTCCGAAGGCGGTAACGACACCAGCGCCAGTTATAACCACACGTGGCGCTTGAGTTTTTTGCTGTCGAACGGAGAACAACACGTGTGCCTTTGATTAAAGGAGACGGCCCCCGACAAGTCAAACGACATGCACTGGATCAGACCCTCAGGGTTTCACTTAGAAACCGTTTGAGCTAAAACCTGTTCTGTGCCACAGTTGGGTCATTCGTAACCTTAAACAACATCCGATTTTCGTTGTCTGCGCTGTCCTTCTCTTTGGTGCTGTCATCGCGCAGGCAAATCCCCCTTCCATCGCCAACGATCCGGCCAGCCTCGTTCGACTGGTGGGGACCAATGCCAACTTCCTGGTCCGCGCAGGGAGTTCAAGCACTCCGCCCCTGACTTATCAGTGGCTTTTTAATGATTCGGAGATTTCCGGGGCAACGAATTCGACCTTTAGCATCGCGCACATTACACCTGACGATGAAGGATCTTATTCGGCACGCATTTCGAATAATGAAGGAGACGCTTACAGCGGATATGCTCAATTGACGGTCGTTGTGCCCCCCTCCATCGTCACGCAACCCGACGCGGCCCCGGATCCGATTTACGATGGTGATTCATATGTTTTTTCGGTTGAAGCGACGGGGACCGATCCGTTGACGTATCAATGGCGTTTGAATGGCGCCAATATTACAGGCGAAACGGATGCCAGCATCGTCGCGACCAAGGCCGGTGTTTATACCGTAAAAGTCAGTAACAGCATCAACGGCATCGGCGGTTCCACTGTCAGCTCCAATGCGAACCTGGTGGTCTGGTTCGTCCCGCAAGTCACCACCCAGCCAACCTCCCGCACGGTTCTGGCTGGGAAATCTACAACATTTTCAACGGTCGCTACTGGAACCAAGCCGCTCACTTATCAATGGATGTTCAACGATGTGGAAATCGAAGGTGCAACCACCAATTCCTATACCGTTGCGAATGCGAACTCCACGGACGCGGGAAATTATTCTGTTCACGTCCAAAATATTGCTGGCGAAGCTTTCAGCGATTATGCGGAACTTGCCGTCCAAATCCCACCAGCGATCACCATGCAGCCGGTCAGCCAGATCGTAAATGAAGGGGATGACGTGATCTTTAACGTTGCGATCAGGGAAGACGCAACGTGGCCGATTGATTATCAATGGCGCTTCAAAGGCATCAATATCGACGATGGTGGAAACGGAGAATTTCTTTACCTTCCCAATGTTACTCCGGATCAAGCAGGAACTTATTCCGTGGTCATCAGCAACGAAGCCGGCATTGTCACCAGCACCAATGTCAACCTCGTTGTTCGCAGTGCTCCTGATATTGTCACCAGCCCGAAAGATGCGCGGGTTGGATTCGGCACCAATTTTACGTTCTCAGTTAAAGCGACCGGAACAGGCCCCCTCGCCTATCAATGGTTGTTTAACGAAAAACAAATTTCTGGCGCAACGAACTCCATTTACAGTTTCAAGCCGAACACGACGAATCAAACGGGTCTTTATGCTGTATTTGTCAGCAATGTGGTTGATGTCGTGACGAGCACGCCGGCGGTTTTAACGGTTATCGGAGAAACTGTTCTGCCGACCGTCACCATTACCAATCCGCTGGCCGCTTTCACTACCGTTACCAGCCCGTCATTAAATTTTGCCGGAAAAGCTTCCGACAACGCAGGGCTTAGCAAGGTATTGTGCCAGTTGAATTCCAACGCTTTTGTCACAGCGACGGGAACGGCTGTCTGGTCCATGCCTTACACGCTTACTGTGGGAACAAACATCCTGCGGGCGAAAAGCGTGGACGTCTCCGGAAATACTTCTGTCGTCGGCAGTCGAACTGTTTTCTACAGTGTCAAATCGCCGTTAACGCTGGTTACGAATGGACTCGGGACCATTTCCGGCGTCACGAGTTCAATGCTGGAAGTCGGCCGCGGCTATACCGCGACGGCAAAACCAGGGATTGGACAAATTTTTGCCGGCTGGACAGGCAGTATCACCAATGGAAATGCCACGCTGACGTTCCTGATGCGTTCGAACATGGTGCTGCAGGCAAATTTCATTCCCGATCCTTACATCCCGCGCAAAGGGGTTTATGCGGGCTTGTTCTTCGAGACGAACGGCGTTCGCCAGATCAGCTCGGGCGCGTTTACTTTTACGCTCGCCGAAAAAGGATTGCTCAACGGCAAAGTGCTTATGGGTGGATTGAGCTACATCTTTACCAATCGATTCGATGCCACCGGCAATGCTGTGGCTCAGGTGACACGAAAAGGTCTCACCCCGCTTTCTCTGTCACTGCACATCGACGTCACCACGATGGCGGACGAAGTGACCGGGACAGTGAGCAACGCAACCTGGAGCGCAACATTACAAGGCGATCGAAACGTTTTCTCGAAAACCAATCCGAATCCACGCATGGGCGCTTATACGTTGGTAATTCCTGGCAGCAATACCCCGGGCATTCCCGCGGGCGATGGCTATGGCGTGGCGATGGTTGATGCGCTCGGAAACGTAAAACTTACCGGAGCGCTCGCCGATGGAACCGCCATTTCCCAGGCCACCACTGTTTCCAAAACAGGCGATTGGCCTCTGTATGTTCCTGTGTACACCGGAAAAGGATCTATTCTTAGCTGGGTAACGCTCGTGAATACGAACGATGTCGCCGGTGACCTGACATGGATTCATCCGACGATCACGGCGAAATATTACCCGGCGGGATTCACCAATCTGACGTCAGTGACTGGCGGCATTTATAAAAAGCCAGCCAAAGGTCAGCGGGCTTTGAATTTCACGAACGGCATTGCCCTTCTTTCCGGTGGAAATCTTTTAACCCCGATCACCAACTCCGTTCTCCTGACCAGCAATAACACCTTCGTCATTGCCTCGACCATTAATCTTAAACTCTTGTTGGCGACGAATGGCACTCTTTCTGGTTCCTTCATTCATCCGAAGACCAAACTTGCCACCCCCATCAAAGGTGTGATTGTTCGACAGGAAAATGAAGGACACGGCTATTTTCTCGGCACCAACCAGAGTGGCCTGTTCCGTCTGCAATCCAATTGATTTTCTTTAATCGGAAATTAGACTGCCGCCATGCGCCCTTCCCTGCTTCTTCTCCTTGGAGTTACCGGTCTTGTTTTAATTTCCGGTTGCGCCAAGGACCCGACCAACGGCAAAGGTCATTTTGCGGTCGTGCAATCGTATCAAGGTGATCATCGCCTGAAGTATCGAATCAATTTCCAAAGCAACGCGGATTGGTTTGCCATCACGCTGGATAAAAATGGATCGGACGCCCGTTTTGTCCTCCCTGATAATCCTGGCATTTGGATCAAAGATCCCAGCGAACAAATAACCAGCGTGAAACTTTCGACCACGACGCTGCATATTCATCGTCATGCCTGGGCAAATGCAGACATGGTGTCGCACAATTTTTATATCGAATCCTCCCAGCCCGAAGTGATCGTGCGCGTTGACCACGGTTCCAACGGTCGTGTAGTCGTTCGATCCGATTGCGACGCTTTCACCACCTCCGGTGGACCCTCGCAAACCTTCAAAATGAAATTGTGCCGGCAATGATGGATTTTGAATCCGCCGTTGACACCTGCGCATCATCTCTTTAATTTCCGCGCGTAAATACCGAGCCGCGACGCCCCGAATTTACATTCGGGGATTTTTATTGTCGCAATGCGCAACTACGAACCATGAATACGATTCTCGTCGGCGCCCAATGGGGCGATGAAGGCAAAGGCAAAATTATTGATGTCCTCACGGAGGATGCAGATATTGTCGTCCGCACCCAGGGCGGCAACAATGCCGGCCACACTGTTTTTATTGGTCCCAAGAAGTACGTTCTTCATCTGATTCCCTCCGGCATCCTGCGCAAAAAGAAAGTCTGCGTGATCGGTAATGGTGTGGTGATCGATCCCATCGGCCTCGTCACTGAACTCGACGGTCTCGCGAAGTTGAAAGTCGACGTCACGCCTAAGAACCTGATGATTTCCGAAACCGCGCACATCGTTTTCCCGTATCATCGCGAACTCGATGCCCAGCGCGAAGTGCTGAAGGGCAAAAACAAGATCGGCACCACTAAACGTGGCATCGGTCCGGCCTACGGCGATAAAGTTTCCCGCGTCGGTTTGCGCCTGATCGATTTGATCAATCCTGAACGCTTTGAAGAAAAACTCCGTTTGCGCATCAAGGAAAACAACGAAATTTTGAAAGCACTCGGAGCAAAGCCGCTGAACTTCAAAAAAGTTCACGATGAATACCGTGCGGCGGGCGATCGTTTGAAGCCGTTTGTCGCGAACACGGTGGTTTATCTCCATAACGCGACGCGTCGCAAAGCGAATGTGCTTTATGAAGGCGCGCAAGGCACGTTCCTCGACATCGATCACGGCACCTATCCGTACGTCACATCGTCGAACACGACTTCTGGCGGCGCTTGCACCGGTTCCGGTGTTCCGCCGAACAAGATGGATCGCGTCGTCGGCGTGTTGAAAGCCTACACCACGCGCGTCGGCGAAGGTCCCCTGCCCTCGGAAAACGCGGAGATCGCGGATATGTTGCACGGCATGGGTCGCGAGTTCGGCTCTACGACCGGGCGCGCGCGTCGCTGCGGCTGGTTTGACGCTGTTGCCACGCGCCACGCCACGATGGTCAACGGCATCGACGAACTCGCTGTCACCAATATCGACGGTCTCGATTCTCTCGAAACGATCCGTGTCTGCATCGGCTATCGCGTCGGCAAGCAACGATACGATTACATTCCGAACGACGTCGAAGTGTTGGCGAAATGCGAACCGGTTTACGCGGACTTCCCCGGTTGGAAAACGCCCACCGACAAAATCACGAAGTTCAAAGATTTCCCGGCCAAGACCAAGAATTACCTGAAAGCGATTGCTGAACTCACGGGAGCGAAGTTGACGATTGCTTCCGTTGGGCCGGCGCGTGAGCAGACAATTTTTGTTTAGATCCTGGATGCTCGATTCTCGATTCTCGATTCTCGATGCTCGATGCTGGATGCTGGATGCTGGATGAATGAACTTTTTGGACGGTAAGGGGTCTATCTAAATATTGGGATATGAGTTATCGCAACTTAGAGATTTGGAAGATCGCCCGAGAATTGACATCTGAAATTCATAAGATGTCACTTTCCAAATTGCCTAAGTTCGAAATGTACGAAGAAGGCACCCAGATTCGCCGCTCCATGAAATCCGTAAGATCGACGATCGTCGAAGGCTATGGACGTCGCCGTTACAAGCAAGAGTTCGTTCGATATCTCACGTATGCACAGGCATCCTGCGATGAGACGGCAGATCATCTGGACATCCTTTTTGAATCAGGATCGTTAAGCGACGAACCCCTTTACAACGATCTTTCAGGTCGGGTTGACCTGCTGGGGAAAAAGATCAACGCCTTTACGCAGGCTGTGGAAACCGGACACCGCAGCGAAAAATGAATTCCCTTATCCAGCATCAAGCATCCAGTATCCAGCATCCCCTCCTGTGAGCACTACCCCTCATCTCAGCCCCCAAGCCAAAGCCGTTCTCCCGACCCACGTCGCCGTGATCATGGATGGCAATGGACGCTGGGCGAAGCAGCGTGGCATGCCGCGGGTGGAAGGTCACCGCAATGGAGTGGAATCGGTGCGCAATATCGTCCGCAACTGCGGTGAGCTCGGAATTAAGTATCTCACTCTTTACGCCTTTTCCGTCGAGAATTGGAATCGACCCAAGGACGAAGTCGATACATTGATGAAATATCTCGCGCGGTTTCTGAAAAACGAAATCGGCGAATTGAACAAAAACAATGTTCGACTGGAAGCCATCGGCCAGATCTATCGTCTGCCCGAATTTTGCCAGGAGCAGCTGAAGAAAACAAAAGCGGCTCTCGCGAAGAATAATGGCCTGACATTAATATTGGCGCTGAGCTACGGCGGACGCACCGAAATTGTCGAAGCCGTGCGCGAGATTGCCGGCAAAGTAAAGGCGGGAACCCTCGATGCGGCCGAAATCAATGATCGCGTCATTTCTGAACATCTTTACACCCGGCATTATCCAGATCCGGATCTTCTGATCCGAACCAGCGGAGAAATGCGGGTGAGCAACTTCCTGCTCTGGCAGATTTCATACGCCGAACTCGTCATCACCCCCACCCTTTGGCCGGACTTCCGGAAGCCTCAACTCTATGAGGCTCTGGAGGAATATGCCCGTCGTCACCGACGTTTCGGGGGACTATAACCGGGCAATAACCTTGGATGGTTAGAAATTTCCGTTTCGCAGGTTGATCTCCATTTCCCTGTCCCCGGAAGATTCCCACCGCAGTTGACGCCAATTTCCGGAGCCCCGGAAAGAAACTCAACCGCGGTTGAGGTCGAATTTCCCTGCCCGGAAATAAAAACTTCTCCAGTCAGTAAGCTTTTTCCCTCTC
>CBHTTJ010000075.1:0-24520 GCA_966095605.1 uncultured bacterium
GCCTTCGATCAACGAAAACAACGGGCACTATTTGGGACGCGGATGGAACGCGTCCCTACCTTTTTATTTCCAGCGCAGAGGATGAACTGTTCCCTGAAATGGCCACTCTTCGGATGTTTTTACCAGCCCCTTGCGGACGGGGTTTTCGTTCACATAGCGCCATTTGTCCGTAAATTCCTGCTCATTTCGCAACCGATGGTGAACTCCTTTTCTTTGCCATTCCCATTCCTGATCAGGATGTTTCTTGCTGAATTGGCTTTTCCAGAAAGTCATCCATTTTTCAATTGTAAACCTCAGATCACGCGGCGCGCAGAAGAGGTGCAGATGATCCGGCATAAGCATGTAATAACCAACGATCCAGGCATCCGCCCTGGACCAAACCTCCTCTAAACTTTTCTTTACTACATCCTGCCCAATCCACGGCACACGGTCTTTCGCATTAACAGTCAGAAAGACGATAGTTGGTCCATCGAGGGAAATTTTTACACCTTCAGCGGGAATTTTCCGCCCAACCATTGGATGGAGTGGAGCCTTTTCTTCCATAAAACGAAACCGTGAAAAATTTCGATCGTGGCGTCGATATAAAAATATGGTAAGGACGCGTTCCATCCGCGTCCCACTTCTCGTCAGAGATGGAGGAGGATCGGGAGGCGTTGTCCGCGTACGCGGCGATAGCCTTCGATCAACGAAAACAACGGGCACTATTTGGGACGCGGATGGAACGCGTCCTTACCCCGCTTTTTGAACTTCGCATTGGTCACGAAAGATTTTTGGAATAAAGTTCCGGGCAGGACATCTCACTGCTGTGGACGATTTTGAATTTGAACAGGTCGTGAGTTCATTTTACGAGGCGTTGTATCGCTTCGGCCTTTCGCTGACCCAAAATGAGGCCGATGCCTGCGATCTCGTCCAGGACACGTTCTATACCTTCGCCACCAAAGGCAAACAACTGCGGGACAAATCCAAACTCAAGACGTGGCTTTTCACGACGTTGCATCGGAAGTTCCTCATGATCCGACGTCACGACACTCGCTTTCCGCATTACGAAACGAGCACGGTCGACCACGAACTTCCCACCATTACCCCAACAATGGTCAATGAACTGGATGGAGCGACGATTCTCAGCGCACTGGGAGAAATTGAGGAAACCTATCGGGCACCGCTGATTCTCCATTACCTCGAAGACCATGCGTATCGCGATATCGCCGAGATACTCGATATTCCGGTCGGGACCGTGATGTCCCGATTGTCCCGGGGCAAAGAGTTGCTCCGCAAACGATTGGCCGACCAAAAGCTGGCGGGCTTTCGCAAAATCGTCCCTTTGAATCAACCCAAACAGATTTCCCAATGAACATTACCGAGGCAAAATTCATTCTGGAGAGTTATCGCCACCACGGCGGCGACGCGAATGATCCGCAGTTCCGCGAAGCATTGAAATTGGCGCAACGCGATGGGGAGTTGTCGAAGTGGCTGAGCGAACAAACAGCTTTTGATGCGGCGATCAGCGGAAAAATAAAAACGATCACGGCTCCTTCGGATCTAAAAGCCAAGATTCTCGCGGGAAGAAAAATTGTGACGCCTACTCCATGGTGGCGTCAGTCGACATGGATCGCCGCGGCGGCGTGCTTTTTATTGTTGTTGGGGTTTGCAGCGTTCTTTCTGACTCCAACGCGCGGAGAAAACTTTGCGCAATATCGCAGCGACATGACGGATTTTCTTTCCACCCGTCTGGATCGCCTGGATATGGACACGCCGGACATGACGAAAATCCGCGACTTCCTGGGTCAACACGGTGGACAGAGCGATTTGGTATTGCCGGAGCGGATTGCCGAATTGCGCAAGCTCGGTTGTCGAGTGCTGGATTGGCATGGTCAGAAAGTAACGCTGGTTTGCTTCAAACAGAACGGCCCGCACGAAGTGCATATGCTCGTGGCCGATGGCGCACACTTTCGCAACGCGCCAAAAGGGTCGACGCCGGAGTACACCAAGTCCGGTGATTGGATGACAGCCAGTTGGTCACGTGACGGCAAAGTGTATGTCCTCGCCGGCATGGGCGATCGCGCTGCGCTACAGAAATATTTGTAAGAAGCGGCCTGACGTACAATAGAAATTCTCCGACGTTTCTTTAATTCATTGTTTACTTCCACTCCCCCGGAGTTCTGCTAGGGTCGGCTTGCGTCCAATTCCCCCATGGATTCACTGAATCCATGTTAGTCCGTGAGGCGGATATCCTTCAGTCCTTCGCCTCAGTAAAACTTAACAATTGGGCGCATTGAAGAAATCATGAAACCTCGATTTCGAACCTTGGGCGGACAACCAACCCGGAATACTCTCATTTGCGCGTGGCTTTGCGGACTGCTTCTATCTTGCGCAATCCCCTGCCTTGCAGAAACAACACAAACCAATCAGATATCCATCACAGAACTGCGCGAATTGTCCCTGGAAGAGTTGATGAACATCCAGGTGTTTTCCGTCTCCAAGCGTCCGCAGCCCATGGCATCAGCGCCCGCCGCGATTTATGTAATTACACAGGAAGACATTCAACACTCTGGAGCGACCAGTATTCCCGAAGCCTTGCGCATGGCTCCCGGCTTCAACGTCGCCAGAATTGATGGACACCGTTACGCCATCAGTTCACGAGGTTTCAATTCCGAATACGCCAACAAACTCCTCGTGCTCATGGATGGACGTTCCATTTATACACCGCTGTTTTCGGGAGTGTTCTGGGACCAGCAAGATACGATGATGGAAGACATCGATCGTATTGAAGCGATTCGCGGACCGGGCGGGACGTTGTGGGGCGCCAACGCGGTGAACGGCGTCATCAACATTATTTCAAAAAGCGCGCGCGATACCCAAGGCACTTTGGTCAGCGGAGGTGGCGGCACGGAAGAACGGTGGTTTGGCTCGGTTCGTTACGGAGCGAAAGCAGGAGAAAATACGTATTTCCGCGTCTATGGAAAAACCTTTGATCGCGACGATTTGAACGGTGGCGATATCGCCGATGGATGGCAACATAACCAGGGCGGCTTTCGGCTCGATTGGTTTCCCTCGGACCAAAACACTGTCACGTTACAGGGCGACATCTACGCTGGAACCGCAAGCGAAACAGATGTTCTACCTCAACCTTCGCCATTCGCGTTTTCCCGTGCGCAAAATAAAAACATCAGCTACGACGGCGGCAATCTTCTCACCCGTTGGACCCATACATGGTCGGAAGAGGCACAAACCCAGGTCCAGGCTTATTTCGATCGAACCGAACGGGACACTTTAACCGACGAAAAACGAACGACGGGCGATTTGGATCTGCAGCATCGTTTCGGGCTGGGCGAACGACAGCAATTCGTGGCTGGCCTGGGATATCGATTGAGCAAAGATGAAACCGAACCAGGCAATATCGTTAATTTCACCCCCGCGCATCGCACCACCCAACTGGTGAATGCGTTCATCCAGGATGAAATCAAACTGGTGCCGGACAAATTGACTTTCACGCTCGGAACCAAAGTAGAACATAACGATTTCACGGGATTTGAAGTCCAGCCCAGTGCGCGCCTCGCGTGGACACCGAACGAACACAACACGATTTGGTCCTCCGTATCCCGCGCCACACGCACGCCCTCGCGACTGGAGCATGACGTAAATACTCGCGTTGCGACGATCCCCGTTCCTCCCCTGCCCTTTCCCGTGGCGATTCGGGCACAGGGCAATACGGACATCGAATCAGAGGAATTGATTGCATACGAACTGGGATATCGAACGCGTTTACACGAACGAGTGACGCTGGATACCGCGGCGTTCTACAACGATTACGACAAACTGGGCAGCCAGGAATTTGGACCCTTTAATCCTGCAACCACGCCACCTTCGCAGACCGTTATTCCGGGCAATGGGTTAAGCGGGCAGACGTATGGCGTGGAAATGACCTTACAGTGGAAGCCAACCGATTGGTGGACGCTGCATCCGTCTTACACTTTCCTCGAGATGCAAATCCATCGAAACGCCGGAAGCACCGATCCATCTTCGGAACGACTCATTGAGGGCAGCAGTCCGCATCACCAGTTTTCGCTCCTTTCGAGCATGACCTTTGCGCGTCAATGGGACTTCGACGTCTGGGTCCGATACGTGGACAATTTATCCAGCCTGAGCATCTCCAGCTACGTGACGGCGGATGTGCGTTTGGCATGGCGCCCGTGTAAAAACTTTGAAGTTGCCATCGTCGGCCAAAACCTTCTGCAGCCGCAACATCCCGAGTTTTTCGAATCCACCTTTGGCGTTGCAGGGCGTCCGGCCGAAGTGGAACGAAGTGTTTACGGTAAGGTTACTCTGCATTTCTAATCGCAGAGACCGATCCCGGGCCGCCCCAGCAAACCAAAATGTTGTGTCTTTTTTCCGCAGCATTTAATAGGGTCGCGATTGGTGAAGAATCCTTTGTTTCATAAAGCGACCTTCTTTGCTTTGGTGCTTCTCCTCTTCACGTCGGCACGAGCACTGGCGGTCTTTATTTACGCAACGCCCGATGCCTTTGAAGGGTTGCGCTTCACTTCTCCCGTAGCTCTTGTCACTCCCGCAGGCGAGACGAACCGATTATTTATCGTGGAACGCGGCGGAACGATTGCAGTGATTACGAATCTCGCGAAACCGACGCGGACGGTGTTCCAGACATTTACGAATCTGCAACTCTCGGGAGAATCAGGCCTGCTGGGATTAGCTTTCCATCCCGGACATGCGACGAACGGTTTCTTTTACGTTTTTTATACGGTCGTCAATGGATCGACGACCTTTGACCGTCTCTCCCGTTTCCAAGCAGATCCATCGAATACAAACCAGGCCCTGGCCGGATCTGAGGTGATTCTTATTTCGCAACCGGACCGGGCGTTTAATCACAATGGTGGCGATCTGCACTTTGGCGCTGATGGATATTTGTATGTCGCACTCGGCGATGAAGGAGCCGGAAATGATTCGTTTCAGAATAGCCAAACAATCAACAAGGACTTTTTCTCAGGCATACTTCGGCTCGACGTCGACAAGCGCCCGGGAAACCTGCCTCCTAACAGCCACGCATCAGCCACGGCCAATTATTATGTCCCTACGGACAATCCATTTGTCGGGGCTACGGAGTTCAACGGAGTTTCGATTGATCCATCTACCGTGCGTACGGAATTCTGGGCTGTCGGGTTGCGCAATCCGTGGCGGATGAGTTTCGATCCAGCGACAGGCGATCTCTATTGCGGTGACGTTGGCCAAAATGCCCGCGAGGAAATCAATATTATCACCAGAGGCGGCAATTACGGCTGGAACTATCGTGAAGGCGATATTGCACGTCCGGGATCCACGGCTCCTCCGGCGGCTTTTAGCGCGGTCGAACCGATCTTTTCTTATCCACGTACCGCGACGAACGGGAACATCGTTTCCGGCACCGCCGTGATTGGCGGCGTCGTCTACCGCGGCAGCACGATCCCGCAATTGCACGGCTCGTACGTGTTCGGCGATTTTGAGTTCGGCAACATCTGGGCGCTTCGCTACGACGGCACCTCTGTGACAAACGTCCAATTTCTGACGAAATCTTCCGCGCTGACCGCGTTTGGACGTGATCCCCGCAACGGCGATGTCTTGATTGCTTCCTATTCCGAAAATCGGATTCGGAAGCTTATTTACACGTCAGACACGGGCTTACCGACCGTAAAAGTGCTTTATCCGGCCAGCGGGCTCACGTTTTCAAACAATCCGACCATCCTCTTGCGCGGGACTGCATTTGACGCTGTGAAATTGGCATCGGTGAACTTTCAACTTAACGGGGCGCCAGCAGAAATCGCGTCAGGCACTACGAATTGGTCAGCATCCATTCAACTGGTCCCCGGAACCAACACCGTTGTTGTGAAGTCGGTCGACACCAGCGGCAACGAGTCAATACCAACGACCGTCAAAGTCTTTTTCTTCGTCACAAACCAATTCGCGGTGACCATCAATGGAGGCGGAACTGTTACGCCCAATTTGAACGGGCAATTCCTGCAAATTGGACGAGGCTACAGCATTACGGCCATTCCTCAGTCGGGTTTTGTCTTCAGCAACTGGACCGGTGGCGTAACATCGAGCACACCCTTGTTGAAGTTTCTCATGCAATCAAACCTGGCGTTGACTGCAAATTTTATCGCCAACCCTTACCTCGGTGGAGCGGGCGTTTATAATGCGCTCTTTCAAGAAACCAACGCAATTCGGCTGAGTAGCGCGGGTTTTCTTTCAGTGACGGTTTCCACCAATGCCTCTTACACCGGCCGCATCAGCGTGGATGGGAATGTTGCTGGTTTTTCCGGAAAGTTTGATGTGGCTGGCAATGCCGTCGCTTCAATTTCCCGGAAAGGCTTCGGAAAAACAAATCTGACCGTGAGATTGAAGTTGGATATTTTTTCTCGAAGCATCCAGGGAACCGTCGCTTCGGATGAAGGTTCATGGAGTTCCGAAGTGAATGGCTACGGAGTGCCCTGGAATACGGGGAATCCTGCAACTGCCTTTACGAACCTTTATTCGGTGCTTTTGCCCGTCACGGGCGATGTGACCGTTGAACCCGCTGCTTACGGTTATGCCACGGCGAACATCGATAGGCTCGGGAAAGTTGTTTTCACCGGCTCAACCAGCGATGGCCAAACGCTGGCGCAATCGGTAGTCATTTCCGGAAACGGCGATTGGCCGTTATATGTTCCGCTGTATCTCCAACCGACCACGTTTACGAACGGGACCAATCGCGTGACGATCAAGGAATACAAGGGAATGTTTTTTGCATGGGTGCAGATTACGAACAGAACGCTCAACGGAAAGATCCATTCGCTGAACCGTGGAACGACGAACGTTTTGTATCCGCACGGTTTTACCAATGAAATCCCTGTTGTCGCTGCTACTTATTTCCCACCGGCCACCGGAGGACGTGCTTTACCCCTAACAAATGCAGTGGCGACGTTCTTTAACGGCAATTTAAACGGCGCGATCAGCAATCGTGTTGTCTTTACGAACAATGGCTTCCTTCTCATTAGCAACACGAACAAGCTTTCGATCAGCTTCACCAAAGCCAATGGAACATTCAGCGGGAAATTTACGCCGCCGGGACAAAGTAACAGCGTAATTTTTCGAGGCGCCTTCCTGCAGCCGGACGCGGCAGGTGCTGGCTTCTTCCTCGGCACCAATCAATCAGGCACTGTTTTACTACAAAAATAATCTCCTCGATAGATTGAGGCGGCAGGGCCTCCATTTCCCGGGTCATCCTTGATTGGTCGCCGCCGCATGAACTGCTAATCCAAATGAAATTGAGAAAATCTTGTGCGGCGGTTCAATTAAACTCCAGTGCCCCCATGATTCTTCGCGACTGAGTAAACTGATCTGAGGAATGTTGATCTTCATTAGACCTCTGAAAAGTTCTTCATCCAGCATGATGAGACAAAAAGAGAACGGGCTTTGCAGCCTAACTCTGCAAAGCCCGTCGTGTTGTACTTACTTTTTGCTTATCGCAAACGGGAGTTATTGTCCGGCAGATTCTGAGTCAACCGCTACAATGCGGTAAGCTGCACCGCCGGAAACCTGCGCATTGGTGACACTTCCAGTGGCCTGGACCGTTTGAACGTCAGTCCATTCGCCGCTGCCGTTCTGCGCTTGAATCTTGTAACTTGTTCCACTCACGGAATCCCATGTGAGCGTCAACGAATCCGAGCTGCTGCTCTGAGGAGCCAGTGTGTCGGAGGTCACAACGACGGTAACCGTCTTGGAGTCGGCTTTCTGTACACCGCCGTTAGTCGGGCTGTCTTCAGCTGTGACAACAATGGTGTTCGTAGTGCCGGCCTGGGCAGAACCCGGGGTCCATGTGAACGCACCTGTAACGGGGTCCATCACAGCGCTCGGGAACGCTTCCTGGAAGTCAGCATCGATACCATAACCGAGACCAGCACCCGGATCAGGATCGGTGGCGCTAGCGGTAAACGTCAACGTGCTGCTCGCTTTCATCGTTACGGTTCCCGGCAATGAAGCGGTCGTGACAACCTGGAAGTTATCCAGGTAGATGGTGTAAGCACCAGAACCACCAGCACCATAGAGAATGAGGTGTTCGAGCACTTGTTGTCCTGGCGACAGAATGCTGTTGCCAGTCAGCGTTTGGACAGGCTCATTCGGAAGATCGAATTCGAGGGTTGTCCAGGTGTTCGCATTAACTGTGCGAGTCGGGATTGGTGTTGAACCAACCTTGCTGCTGCAACCGACGTATTCAACGGCTCCAGTAGTGCCGCCGTCCGCGCCGTTTTGCGCAGTAGTGCCGGTTTCACGAATACCAAGGGCAACTTTCAACGTCTTGGTGCTGTAAACATCCAATTTCAAGCGACCACTCGCGTTGATCGTCGGGTTCGGAATCTTCGTGGTGTTCAATGTGTTCAAGCGGACCCATTGGTCTGTTTGACCGGTCTTGAACGTCCAGGCCGCTTTCAAGACCTTCGCACCAGCGTTGGCGTTTCCAGCCGGGAACGAAGTCGTGATCGTGGTGTAGTTCGTTGCGACTGAATCGATGTAGTTCGTCGTGGTGCTCGAATTATATGGCTTCTTAAACATGACCATTTCGTTCGGAGTACCATTGGTGAATGTTTCGAACGTCACAACAGGTTCGGTCATACGAGCTGTGCCGAGACTCAAGGTCGGCGGCGTATTAGACGGAACCACCATGATGATGATCGATTGTTCGTCGTAGAGAGACGGAACGCCGTTGTCGGTAACACGAACATTGAACATGTTGGTGCTGTTGCCTGCTGGAGGCGTCCACGTAAACTCCCCGGTCGAAGCGTTAATCGTCGCGCCAGCTGGCACCGAACCGGTGAGGCTGAACGTGAGTGTATCCGCTGGAACGTCATCGTCTTCAGCCGTTGCAGTGAAGGTCACAGTCTGGCCAGCGCTGGTTTCGAGAACCTGACTTGGCAAACCACCAACACGAGGCGGCGTATTTACCTTATTCACGACAACATGCAGGTTCTTCGTGTCGCTGAGATTTGGTGAACCGTCGTCAGTCACTGTGATCGGAATATCATAAGCGGCTCCACTTTCGGCGGAGCTCGGTGTCCACGTAAAGACACCCGTCAACGGATCGATTTCAGCAGTGGCTGGAGCGCCAGCACCCAGGCTGAACGTCAAACCATTGGCTGGAACATCAGCATCCGTTGCCGAGTTAGTTACTGTGATGGTGTTCAACGTATTGATCGTCAAGTTGGTGGAGACCGTCACTACCTGGAAGTCGTCGAGGTAGATATTATAGGTTCCCATGCCACCATTCGGAACGATCGCGAGGTGTTCCAACACACCTTTGCCCGCAGCGAGCACTCCATTACCACTGGCAAAGGAGATAATCGATTCAGCAGGCAGGTTGAAGTCGAGCGTAGTCCAGTTACTGGCCGTGACAGTGCGGGTGCACTGAGGCTGACCGTTAACAGAGCTCGTGACACCAACCCATTCCATGGCGCCCGTCGTACCACCGTTATAACCATTGGGAACAGGAACACCTGTTTCACGAACGCCCAGGCCGATCTTCACAGACTTATCGCTGTAGATCTTGAAACGCAGGCGTTGACCGAGGTCAATCGTGGGATTCGGAGTCGAATAGGTATTCGTATAGGACGGATTCGTGAAAGTCGTCAAACGGACCCACGGATTCGTTGTTCCCGTCTTGAATCCCCACGTGGCGTGCAGCACTTGCAAGCTCGTGTTGACGTCAAAGTCAGGATAATTCGTCGAATTCAGGATTTCAGTGAAGTTCGGCGTGCCATCAAGGAAGGCCGATGAGCTACCAGAGTAGATCGGCGGACGGAACATGATGCTTCCGTTACCAGCGTCTACATCTTCCTGTTCGAAGTCGCTGACGAGATCAACGCTCGTCATTGTTGTCCCGAGTGTCAGCACAGGAGCAACGTTCGCTTCGTTGACGGTTACGTTAAAGCTCTGCTTCGTGGACAAAACAGGCGACCCGTTGTCCGTGGCTTTAACAGTCACAGGCACGACGTCTGGTCCCGAGGATTCACCCGGAGTCCAGGAGATCACACCAGAACTTGAATTAATCGTCATGCCGGCTGGAGCACCAGGTTCCAGACTATAGGTAACGGAATTCGCTGGGATATCGGAATCCGTGGCGGCAGCCGTTACTGTCAACGTACTGCCTTCGGTGACTGTTTGGTTAGAAATAGCCGCGAGTGCAGGAGCATTATTCACTTCGCTAACCGTGACAGTGATGGTTTCGGAATCATTCGAAACCGGTGAACCGTTGTCCGTGACGCGAACAGTGATCGGATAGCTGCCTGGACCTTGGGCTTCGGTCGGAGTCCAGCTGAACGCACCGCCCGTTGTGATCGACGCACCGACAGGAGCTCCCGCATCAAGACTGAACGTGTCGGTTTGACCAGGATCCACTTCAGAAGCTGTAGCGGTGAATGTGAGAGCGGTGCCTTCCTTCACCGTTTTGCTACCAATCGCCGCGAGCACTGGAGCATTATTGCCAGCGCTGAGGACAGTGACCTTAATAGTCTCGAAGTCTTGCGCACCGCCTTGGTCGGTTACGCGGACCGTGATGTTCCACACACCGACTTGAGCAGCCGTCGGAGTCCAGGAGAACTTACCTGTGCGGCGTTCAATCGTCGCACCAGCAGGAGCACCGGCATCAAGAGTGAATGCCAGAGTGTTCTGGGCAACCACCGCGAGATCATCAAGCCAGACAGTGTATGCACCCGTGCCACCTTCACCTTTGATGATGAAATGCTCAAGAACCCCTTTCGCGCCAGTCTGGAGAACTTTGCCGTCACCCGTGAACGCGGCTTGCGGTTCAAACGGGATATTGAAACTGACCGTTGTCCAAGTGTTAGCCGGGATCAAACGATTCGGAATCGGATTACCACTGACAACATTGGTAACACCAACCCATTCGAGACTTCCGGTAGTTCCACCATCCGCACCATAGGCAGCGGATGTGCTCGTCTCACGAACACCAAGACCGAGCTTGATAGCTTTAGTCGAATAGAGTTTCACGCGAAGGATTTGGTCCAGCGCGATGGTTGGGTTTGGCCAGGTCGGAGCACCAAACGTATTCAAACGAACCCAGTAATTGGCTCCAGCTGTTGTTTTGAAATTCCAGACGGCCTTTACAGCTTTGGTGCTGGTGGCACCTGCAGGAAGTCCGGTCTTGATAGTAGACGAATCAGCAACAGCGGTGTCGATGAATCCAATTGTCGTGCTGGAATTGGAAGGCTTGCGGAACATTTGTTCCTGCGTTCCATCCGCCGTACCTTCGAAAGTAGCAAACGTCGTGGTAACAACAGATTTATTTGGATCGCTGGCCGTAGCAGTAAAACTCACAGTGCCGTTCGGTGCGATGCTCTTATCACCAATCGCAGCCAATACAGGAGGAGCGTTAGGCGTCGCAACCGAAGCAGTGTTCGAATACGTCGAATTGCCGTTCGCATTGTAACTGCGAACACGATAATAATAGGTCGTTTGCGCAGCCAGACCAGTATCAGTATACGTGGTGTCGCTGGCAGCGTTTGTAGCAATTTGGGTGAACGGTCCGGCAGCAGCAGTTCCACGTTCAATCTTGAAACCGACTTCGCTATTCGCATTGTCAGTCCAGCTCAGGTTAACTTTATCCCAAGTCGTGGCACTACCGCCTTGCGATACCGCCGTGAGGGCGCTCGGCGCTTGAGGCGCAGTAATATCACTGGCAACATTTGAAGCAGCGGAGTTGCCGGCAGTGTTATAAGAATAAACTTTGTAGTAATATTTCGTATTTCCAGACAAACCCGTGTTCGAGTAACTAACCGCATTGATTCCAGCGGTAGCGACTTGAGCGAAGTTGGTTCCGTCCGTAGATCGGTAGATCCTAAACCCATCTTCATTCGGCGCCGTACAAGCCCAGGCCAGATTAATCTGGGAACTGGAAACAGCGGTAGCCGTCAAGCCCGTAGGACCAGCTGGAATCGTGTCCTTCGTCGTGCCACTGGCCGTATTCGAATAACCAGAATTACCAGCGGCATTGTAGGCACGAACCCTGAAGTAGTACGTTGTCCCGGATGTCAGGCTGCCAGACGTATAGGTAAGAATATTCGCACCAACCGTGGCGATTTGAGCAAACCCGCTACCCGATGACGTCGAACGTTCGATTTTGAAGCCCGTCTCAATTCCTGAGTTGTCTTTCCAAGTGAGCTTTAGCTGACTTGTGGAGACCACGGAAACTGCAAGGGTGCTCGGAGCCGACGGCGTTGCGGCAGTCCCTTTTACGACGTTCATGAACGTGGTCCAATTCCAATAAGGCCCCGGATCGGTATGCGTGTTACAGGTCGCCCATGAATAACTATATCCTGCGCTCTGAGCCCAGCTCACCCAACCAGAAAAGCCTTTTTGTCCGTGCGCAATGATATGATTACGATCCTTGGCAATGCCGTATTTGTTCGCCTTGGATTGCGTCAGCGTTCCTGAGGCGTTGTACATCGCCGTTGTATACCAGGCAGGATTGCTGGCAAAACCTTCATGCTCCGTCCCCAAAGAGTAACCATTCCAACAACGGGCGTGCCACGCGTAATAAGCGTCGCGAACGAGCTGGCTTAATTCGCCAGCCGCGGCGTCAGAGGAGGCATCTTTTTTTCCGTTGCAGGCATAATGCACACTGACACTCACGCTACATTTTTGCATGTAGGAAATTGAGCTCAGATAATAACCTTCCATGTCGTGTTCGACGTAGAAGCGATGACCAGAACCCGATGTATTCCATTTTCCGGAACAAACGGGTCGCCAGACGGCAGGCCCATAATCGGTGCTTGCCTGAATGGACGTGTACGCCTGAGTTGCGAGGGCTGCGCATAGCGAAGCCTTCAAAACCTGGCGTGAGGAATAGGTTTTCATAGTTATAGTGGTAGTTAACGCGTTTGGAGCAGTGGAACGATGAGCAGTGTGTCCAGTTTTTAGACTAGAGAAAAGTCATAGACACCTATGACACATGCACAGGGAGAACCTGGGCGTGTCGAAACCCAGCGGAAAGGAATCGAAAGGACTGCTTATTTACCGCTATTTTGCCGAAGAAAATCGATCAGAACATTTGCCATCACCTTTGTACCCGTCACCAAACACTCCTCATCGATGTCAAATTCAGGAGTATGCGCTTCCGCAGTGATCCCCTTGGCCTTGTTTCCTGATCCTAAACGATAATAAAAACCCGGGATAACCTGCTGGAAATATGAGAAGTCCTCTGCCCCCATTCGCAATTCAGCAGAAACAACATTTGTTTCACCAATAACCCGGCGCATCACCGGCAAGGTTTGCTCCACCAGTTTTTCATCATTGCGCACGACCATTGTTCCCTCCTCGATTTTGAGATCATATGTAGTGCCGTAACTCTTACAAACGCCGTCCAATATCTGGCGCATCAATTCTTTCACACGCTTTCTTGTGTTTTCATCAAAAGTTCGGATTGTTCCTTCCAATTTTACTTCCCCCGCGATGACATTTCTTCGATTTCCCCCATGGATGGTTCCGATTGTTAGAATGATCGGCTGAAAAGTGTCGACGCGACGACTCTTGATGGTTTGCAGAGCGGTAACACACTCGGAAGCAATCACGATAGAATCAATTCCCGCTTCAGGATGCGCTGCGTGCGCCCACTTTCCGTGAATCGTAATATCAAATGTATCCGAAGCAGCCTGCGCCGGCCCAGCACGCACGCCGATTTTTCCAGCATCGATTTCTGTTGTCGTGTGCAACCCGAAAATCGCCAGCGGCCTCGGATTTTCAAGAACGCCTTCTTTAATCATCAGGGTCGCTCCACCTTCTTCACCTGCGGGTGGGCCTTCTTCAGCGGGCTGGAAGATAAACTTAACGGTCCCCGGGATTTCCGCGCGCATTTTGCTGAGAATTTCAGCGACTCCAAGTTCCACGGTAGTGTGAGCATCATGTCCGCAGGCGTGTTTTACGCCAGGCGTTTGTGATTTGTAAGGGACGTCAATTGTTTCATTGAAAGGCAATGCGTCCATATCCGCCCGAACTGCGACGCACGGCCCGGGTTTTGCACCTTTCAAAAGCCCGACCACACCGTGTTTGGCCACGTTTGTTTTTACATCGTCGAATCCAAGCGTTCGAAGCCGTTCAGCCACCAGACGCGATGTGCGTTCCTCCCGATTCGAAAGCTCCGGATGCATGTGAATATCCCGCCGTGTTTCCACGAGTTTTGGCCGCAACGTTTCGGCAGCGTTGGAAATTTTTTGCTCCAGCTCTCGGCTAGGTTCAGAAGCAACCGCCAGGAAAGAAACCAGCGAAGACGCAGCGACAAGAACTTTCTTCATGCGCATCGATTCAAGGCGAATCGAAGATGCCGCGCAACGACTTTGTCAGTTTACTCGTAAACCAATTGAGAGTCCTACATCCCCTGCTCTTCTTCAGAAAGCTTGCGGTAAAGCGTAGCGAGGCTGACCCCCAGAAGTTGGGCGGCCTTTTCTTTGTCACCGCCAGTCTGGGCCAGTATTCGGTTGAGGTAGGCGACTTCCTGCTCGCGCATAAAATCTTTTAACGGCCGTGCGTTCCCGGACGCAGGTTGAGGCGCAGGAGGTGTTCCTGGAGTTGGCGAGACGACGGAAGAGGTTGCCAATGGAGTGATCTCGCGTGTCTTGTCAAAAAATTGCGTTTCAGGGACACGAATAATTTCGTCGCTTCCACTGGATTTAGCGTATTGATGGAACGATGGAGGCAAATCTGTGACTTTAATAGTCTCGCTATCGCACAAAGCACACGCGCGTTCGATGGCGTTTTCCAATTCCCGCACATTTCCCGGCCAGTCATGAGCCGCCAAAGCATCCATAGCGCTCCGGGTAATTTGAAAGGGTTTCCCGGTTCGAGCGCTGATCTTGTCTCTTAAGAAATGCAGCACCAAAAGAGGAATGTCGTCGCGACGTTCCCGCAACGGAGGCAAGTGAATCGGGATAACGTTCAATCGATAGTACAGATCCTCGCGAAAAGCTCCTTCTTTCACCCGCTTTTCCAGCGTTTCATTAGTCGCTGCAAGCACGCGAACATTGACGTAAACAGGAACATTGTCACCTACCCGACGAACTTCTTTCTCCTGCAGCACACGCAGCAGGCGACTTTGCAGCATCGGTGGCATGGTCCCTATTTCATCCAGAAAAATCGTTCCGCCATCTGCCTCCTGAAAAAGTCCCTTTTTGTCATTCACGGCTCCCGTGAACGCCCCGCGCCGATGTCCGAACAATTCGGACTCCAGCAGGTTCTCAGGCAAGGCGCTACAGTTGATGGGAATAAAAGGAGCAAATTGCCGACGGGAGTTAAAATGCAATGCGCGCGCCACCAGTTCTTTTCCAGTGCCACTTTCACCCAAAATAAGAATTGTGCTGTCGGTATCAGCAACGCGTTCGATCATTTTGAAGACTTCCTGCATTTTCGGCGAACTGCCAATGATCTGGTTGAACTGATATTTCTTCTTCAGCTGTTTACGAAGGTATACATTTTCGGAAACAGCTTCGTTGTAAGAAAGTGCCCGCTGGATCGTGAGCTTGAATTCATCCACCTTGAAGGGTTTCTCCAGATAGCTGAACGCCCCTTGTTTCATGGCTTCAACCGCTGTTTCGATTGTGGCAAAACCCGTGATTATAATTGTTACGGCAGGCGGATTCAACGCACGGGCTTTTTGCAGAATTTCGAATCCGTGTGCGCGCGTTTTGTCGAGATACAGATCGCTAATGACGAGTTCGGGCTGATGCGTTTCGAGTGCCTCGAGAGCAGCCTTATAATTACTGAACGGAAAGACTTCGTGCCCCTCTTCGCGAAGAAGTTCAGTAACCATTTGGACCATGGTCACTTCGTCATCAATCAGCAGTACTTTTGCCATAAAGTCAGTGCAAACTAAACGAACAATTTATATGGAGCAAGCGAGTAAATAAAAAAGGCGGAACGCCCGACAGACGCTCCGCCTTTCCGAAAATTCATCATCAGTGCTGATTGATAATATCACTCATTTTGAAGATCGGCAGGAACATACAAATGGCAATGCCACCGACGGTCACACCGAGAAATACAATGAGGAGCGGTTCAATCAGGGATGTTAAACCCGATAAGGTATTTTCAATTTCTTCATCCAGGAAGTCAGCAATACGTTCAAGCATGGAATCAATTTTACCAGTTTGCTCACCGGCGGAAACCATGCGGATAATCATCGAGGGGAAAACAGGATGTTTCCCGAGGGCGGCAGACAAACTCTCACCTCGCTCAATGTCGCTGGAAGCAATTCGAATCGCTTTTTCCATCACCACATTGCCCACCGTATTTGAAACAATGCTCAAAACTTCGAGAATCGGCACACCGGAACGGATCAGAGAAGCAAGTGTGCGGGAAAATCGCGCGAGACAAATCTTATGAGCGATCTGCCCGAAAATCGGAAGTTTAATGCGGCGGGAATCCCAGAACCACCTGCCAGGAGGCGTCTTGATGAAATACAACCATCCCCAAACACCCGCGATCGTCGCGCCTAACATGGACAACCCAATCGGTCCTTTTAACGCTTTGCTCAAATTGATGAGAAATTCCGTGGGAGCGGGCAACTTGGCACCGAAGCCAGAATAAATTTCAGCGAAAACCGGGACGACTTTAACGAGCAGGAAAATCGTAATACCAATGGCGACCGTCGTGACAGCCGTCGGGTACATCATGGCAGATTTTACTTTCTTGCGGAGACGAGCGGTATTTTCCAAATAGGTCGCGAGACGAGCGAGAATTTCTGCGAGCAAACCGCCACGTTCGCCAGCGCCAACCATGCAATAATAGAGCTTGTTGAAAACTTTGGGATGCTTTTGCAGCGCTTCCGAAAAATTATCGCCAGATTCAACGCGAGTACATACATCTTTGATGACATCGCGCATCACCTTGTTTTGGGTCTGCTCAGCCAGGGCTTGCAGCGACTGCACCATCGCCAGACCAGCATCAATCATCGTCGCCAATTGACGGGTAAAGACGACAAGATCCTGTAGCGGAACGGATCCACCAGCGGTTTTTCCTTTTTTACCAACCCGCTCCTGGATAGAAACCACCAGCAAATTGCGGTTCAATAACGCCGCAATTGCTGCCTGCTCTGAGGAGGCGTCCAAGGTACTGGACATTTCTTTTCCGCTTTGCGCGTCCCGCGCTACGTATGAATAAGATGGCATAGCTCGCTTGCTCTACATTTGTACAGATTCAAAAAGATCAATGCAAGCCAGAGCTGTGCCATTTGTTCTTTTTCTTTGAAATATCACAAAAATACCCGCGCCGAGACTCTCCTTTCTCCAACTGCGACGCGGCTCGAAAATTTCCTATTCCATACATTGACTTACTCTCCTTTTGATGGAATACGTTTTGCCCGCGTCGAGCATGCAGCAACAACATTATCCTAAACATTATTGCGGAGTTTTCGGTATTTACGGACATCCGAACGCCGCCGAACTGACCTACTACGGCCTTTACGCTCTCCAACACCGGGGACAAGAAAGCGCCGGGATTGTTTCCTCGGATGGCTGCCAGTTCCGTGAATGTAAAGGAATGGGACTCGTGCCACAGATTTTTACGGGCAACGCTCTGCATGATCTCGTCGGCTCTGTCGCAATCGGTCATACACGTTATTCCACAACAGGTTCTTCACATATTCGCAACGCCCAGCCGTTGACAGGTGTTTGCCAACGCGGCCAGATTGCTGTTGCGCATAACGGAAATCTCACCAACGCCGCACAGTTGCGGGAAGAGCTCGAAGGCAAAGGAGTAATGTTCCAAACCACCGTTGATAGCGAAGTAATCTTACTGTTGCTAGCGCAACCAACGATTGGTGGTTCGGATAACAACCTGATCCAATCGATGCGAAAACTGGAAGGTGCTTTTTCGCTGGTCATCATGACAGAACGCGAATTGATCGGCGTCCGCGATCCTCACGGCTTTCGTCCTCTTTGCATCGGCAAACTCGGGGACGGTTATGTTCTTTCCAGTGAAACGTGCGCTCTCGATTTGATCCACGCGAAGTTCGTCCGTGACGTGGATCCTGGTGAAATTGTCATCATCGATAAGAATGGTTTGCGCAGCATCCAGGCTTTTCCAGAACAACAACGCCGCGCGTTCTGTATTTTTGAGTACGTTTATTTCGCTCGACCCGACAGCAATATTGCGAATCGAAACGTGTACAAGACACGTGTGGAAATGGGACGCGAACTGGCCCGCGAACATCCGATCGATGCGGATCTCGTCATTCCTGTTCCCGACAGCGGCAACTGCGCCGCACTGGGTTATTCATTGGAGTCAGGCATCAAATACGAAATGGCATTTGTTCGTAACCACTACGTCGGACGCAGTTTCCTTCAACCAACTCAATTGATCCGCGATTTTAACGTTCGCGTTAAGCTGAATCTCATCGGCGATCTCGTAAAAGATAAACGAGTGATCATCGTCGACGACTCCATCGTTCGCGGCACCACCTGCAAAGCGCGAGTAAATAATCTCAAGGAAGCTGGCGCTAAGGAAGTCCATGTTCTTGTCAGTTGCCCTCCGCATATGAACCCCTGCGTTTACGGCATCGATTTTCCGGACCGCAGCAAGTTGATGGCAGCAAATTATTCCATCGACGAAATCCGCAAGTATCTCAATGCCGATTCGCTGCACTATCTGTCACAGGAAGGAATGGTGAAGGCAACCGGACTTCCAAAAACAGCATTCTGCATGGCGTGCTACGACGGTGATTACCCGGTGGCTTACGATCCAAGCGTGGATAAGCAGATCATGGAACGTCGCCGCTCCCGCATCGAAGGTCTCGGGGAAACGATCTCCAAAGATCAAAAGCAAATCAAATTGCTTTAATAGCGGTTCCCGACAACTAACAAAAGTCGTTGCGAAAAACTATCCTGCGTTCTCAACAGGACGCGCGGAAATTTCCAGCATCCGTTCAATCGGCAAACGAGCGCGCCGGATAATTTCCTCCGGCAACTCCACGCGCGGTGCGAGATCCACCATGCAATCGTATAATTTCTCGAGTGTGTTCATTTTCATAAAGCGACACTCATTGCACCGACAGCTGGTCGTCGGCGCAGGAATAAAAACCTTTCCCGGACATTCACGGCGCAATCGGTGAATCATTCCCGATTCAGTGGCTATAATGATCTGACGAGCCGGCGATCGTTTGCAGTAGTCGACCATCTTTTCTGTGGAACAGACTTCGTCCGCCAGCATCCGCACGCCTTTTGTGCATTCGGGATGGGCCACAACCGGTGCGTTTGGATATTCCTGGCGAATCTTCGTGATGGCGGCGTGGGTAAATTCCACATGCGCGTAACAGCTCCCACGCCACAAAGTCATCTTACGGCCCGTTTGCTCCATCACCCAGGCACCAAGGTTTTCATCGGGAACAAACAGCAAATCGCGGTCTTTGGGACTCGCATTAACTATTTTAACCGCGTTGCCACTCGTGCAAATTACATCGCTTAACGCTTTCACCTCAGCGCTGCAATTGATGTAGGTGACCGTATAAAAATTCCGATTGGTGTCCTGCAACGCCTTCAACTTCGGCGCAGGACAACTTTCTTCCAGGGAACAGCCCGCGTCTTTGTCTGGCAGAATGACGATTTTGTTCGGATTCAAAATTTTCGCCGTTTCCGCCATGAAATGAACCCCACAGAAAACGATAACTTCGGCGTTTGTCTTCGCAGCCTGTTGCGAAAGCCCTAAAGAATCACCAACGAAATCGGCTACGTCCTGGATTTCCGGGACTTGGTAATTGTGCGCGAGAATCACCGCGTTCAGCTTTTTCTTCAACGCGATAATATCGCGCGAAAGTTTATCGAGTTCAGCTGGCGGCAACGGACGGCGCGTAACGAATTCCGGTTGCTCGAGGCGTGGCTGAATGTCGGTCAGATCAATCATGCAAAAGCAAAATAACGTCAGAGATTCACCGAGGCAACAGTGGTGTTGGGCTATTGCTCATTCGTGAAAGGCTTTCTGTTGCTGATATAAGGACAATCTCTGTTCCGCGGCCGCGGCGGATGATGAATCTTCGGCGCGTGCGGCCAGTTCCCTTGTTTTTTGAACCATCGCAATAGCCTCATCGAAACGTCCAGCCTCAGCGTAAGCAGCATCCAGAACTGCTGTGCATTTCGGATCTTCGTAGGAGGTCAATTCACACGCCCGCATCGCTGCTTCAACTGCCTTCGTTCCACTGCGCACTTCGGCCTTGGAATGCGTCGCCAGCAACCATCCCAACTCCCGCCACGGCGCAACCCATTGCGGATCCAAGTCGCATGCTTTTTCGAAACTTCCGACAGCCTGCCGAGGGTTGTCTCTGGCGAAAAGTTTCCCAATCCGAAAATAAGGCGCGCCGTCTCTTGGATTGAGCTGAATCGCCTCTTCATAAAACTTCAGCGCCTGTCCGCTGTCCTTTTGTCCGGCGTACAGGTTTCCCATCTGGATGTGGGCTTCTGGATCTTTCGGTGATAAACGGAGTGCTTCCTCAAGATTCTGTTGCGCCTCCATCCAACGCTCTCTTCCAATCAGTGCGGCAGCTAGATTGCAGAGGAACTTCGGAATTCGCCCCCGCAGAGCCAGAGCCTGTTTGAATTGCTCCTCCGCTTCCGCGAACTTTTCGGAGCGCATGTACAATTCGCCTAAACTGTTGTGTAATTCAGCTTCGGAAGGCATTTGGCGAATCGCTTCCTCGTAAACACCAGCCGCGGCTTTGACATCGCCTCTCGCCAGCAATTCTTTCGCAAGTCCGTCATACGCCATCGGATTATTCGTTGTGACATCAATAGTTCGTGTGAAGAGGACCACGCCATTCTGCCAAAATTGCAGTTGGAAATGCGTCACCAACAAACACGCCAGAAGCGCCACTGCGGCGACCGGACTACTGAACCGTTCTGGCAATATCAACGGAACACCCCAGGTCAACACGATGAACAACCCAATCATCGGCAAATAGCTATAACGGTCCGCCATCGCCTGTATCCCGACCTGAACCAGTCCAATCACCGGGATGAGACTGATCAAAAACCAAAACCAACCCACCGCAAGGAAAGGCGCTCGCTTTCGAAACCAAACCGCACAAATCGTCACGCCAAAGATGAGAACAACCGCCATTGAGATTTGCCAAATCGGCAACGCACGTGGATAGGGATAAATGACCGCGAGATCCAAAGGCCAAAACATTTTGCGGATGTATTCCAAGATAGAGACCCCCGCGTTTTCCACCCGGAACAAATACGGGACGTGAGTCATCGCTCTGATCGCTCCTTTCTGCGCCGAAAGGGTCATGAGCGACGAAAGTACGCTCAGCACAAAAAAAGGAATCTTCTCGGTGACAATTGGCACAAACCGTTTGCCGGACTCGAGGCGCTTGAGCGGCCAAAAATCAATCAACAGCAACAGAAGCGGCAGTGTCACGAGCATGGGCTTCGCCAGCAAACCCAACGCAAAGAAACCAAGTGCCCAAAGGAAAAACCACTTTGCCTTGCCGCGTTGCAATGCTTCTCCGTTCAATCGCTCCGCATAGCCCGCGTAGAACCACAAGGTCAGCAGCGCAAAGAAAGTGCTCAGGACATCCTTGCGTTCCGCCACCCACGCCACCGATTCCACATGCAACGGATGCCACGCAAAAAGCGCCGCCACGATTACGCTTCGCCACAGCGCGCCGGTCAATCGCATCAAAACAAAGAAGAGCAACACCGCATTCGCCACATGAAAAATCATGTTCACCGCATGGTGTCCTCCTGCGTTCAGTCCGAACCATTGAAAGTCCAGCATGTGCGAAATCCACGTCAGCGGATGCCAATTGCTGGAATGAAATTCCGTGAAAGCCCATTTCAAACTCGCCCCATTGACCCCGTGATGGATGTGATCGTTTCCGACGACGTAATCGAAATCATCCAGTTTGATGAAGGTGGCCTGTGTCACCGGCCAGAAGAGCCCCAATGTCACCAACGCCAGGACTATCGCACAAATCCATGTTGCTCGCTGCCCGTTCTCGGGTTTCATCGAAAGATATTAGCGAGGCGCCAGCATTTCATCCACCCGCACGAATTCGTATTTCTGCGTCTGAAGATAATCGAGGAGCTCTTCAAGACGATTCGCCATCAGATCACTTCGTTTCGGACTAACGCCAAAGTGCAGAAGTAAAAGATATCCATTTAATCCCTCTTTCTTTTCCTTATTGATGATGCTGTCGAGGATGACCTGGGCGGAAACGAAATTCTTTGCCGCATCTTCGGTGTAATCCGCCGGTGAACGAGTACCAGAGGTATAATTGATCAAAGTCATCCCCATTCCCCTGCTCCACTCCACAATCTCCTTGTTATAATGTTCGTAGGGCGGAATCCAAAATCTCACTTTGGACCGCTCTACTCCGCAGCGTTCAATCTCTTTCAAATTCTTTTCGAGGTCTTTGGTGAACGCCTCTTTCGACACGAGGGTTTTCTTTTCGCCGTCCCACGGACAATACAGTGGATGCGCGTCGGAATGAGGTCCAAGATAATGGCCACCGCGAATGATTCGTTCGATTAACGGTTTATTTTCCGCCTTGCGCAAAAAATTCCCGGTCAGGAAGAAAGAACCTTTAACGCCGTGTTTTTCGAGTTCGTTCAAAACCGTCCCGGAACCTTTTGAGAACGTATCCGCCGTGAATTCCAGGGCGATCTGCTTTTTGTTCTTCGGTCCACGAACAATTCCGCCGTCGCGATATTCAAACTGATTGGTTTGCGCTCTGGCGAGAAACGACACCGCCAGCAAGCTGAGGATCAGAAGCTGAGTTTTAATAAAAGTCTTCACTTCATTGAGTTTTCTTGTCGGCGGCGGTATTCCGCTTTTCCAAAGTCGTCGTCATGTCCTTGATTTCGACGCCGCCTTTGTAGCCGACGTAAAAAAGCAAAAAGGCATACCAAAAGACCGAGCCTAGAATCGCAATCGTCCAAAAGATCCCGAAGAAGTTATCCATTTTCAGATCCTTTCAAGGGTGCGGTGATCAGCGAACCAAAAATCATTCCGGCAAACGCCAGACCGAACGATGATAAGCCAGCGACTTCCGCGGAAATGTTCCATTCCTTTTTCATCACCAAAAATGTCAGCGGTCCAACGGCGCCGAGAACCAACGCGCAAATGGCGCCGGTTGCAGTCGCTCTTCTCCAGTAAAGGCCCGCGACCAACAACGTAAACACGCTCGCCAGATAAATATTGCCTGTCACCGCAAGATAATCCCACACGTTCCCACTCAGTTCGTACCAAAGCCCCCAGATCACAAGGAACACGCCAATCGCCACCACCAATCCTCGCGTGATGAGGAGTTTGCTCCGTGCCGATATCGGTTTGCGCGTCGTCGGCATGATGATGTCATTATAGATCACCGTCGCCCAGGTCAGGAGGTAACCGCTGTCGGTCGACATCTCGGCTGCCAGCATTCCCGCGATGACGATGCCGATAACGCCGACTGGCAAAATCGTCGACAGATAAGCCGGCATCGCCGTAAGGCTGTTGAGATCGTCGGGCAATCCGCCTTTTCGGGTGAAATAAACCAGCGCCGCAGCTCCCCACAATCCAGGTAACGCAAATCTTCCCACGAAGTAAAATGCCGTGCGGGTATAAATCTGTTTACCCGTTTTTTCATCCTTGGCCGCCAGTACACGAGCAACAGTCGTCTGCCAGGTGGTCACCACGGCTATTTGGAAAATGAACTGCCAAACTAGATAGAGACCGCCGAAGCTCGAGCTATGCAACGGATTGAACGGATTTGACTTCAACGTTTGCGTCTCCGAACCAACCGGAGCCCAGCATTGCCACAGGCTCGTCACGAGAGAGTTCCACCCCATGTCTTTAAGGACGAGAATGGACACAATCACGATTCCCAATCCCATCACGATGAATTGAAGGTAATCGGTGACCAATACCGAAAGCATTCCGCCAAGTACGGTATAGAGCAGCACTACCGCGAGAAGAACCGTCATGACCCACTTCAGGCTGCTCGGCGGCATCCCAGTAGAGTGCACGAGAAAATCACCACCTACGCGCAGGAAGACGCCCATGTTTAAAATCCCGCCGAGGGCCACGAACAGACCTGCAAGCCACCGAACATTTTTGCCGAATCGCTTTTCGAACAACTCTGGAATGGTCATAACCCCTGCTTTGCGCAGCGGTTCAATTACGAAGCCGCTTTTCCCCACCAGCCACATCGCCAAAGCCATAATTACTCCGATAATCGCGCCGGCGAATCCCTTTTCGTAACCGAGCTGGGCCGTATACATAATGGTGACCAGCCCGAGTTCTGTTGCGGCGAGGGAAGCGATACCGAGGTTTACATCCATTTCGCGACCGGCGACGGCGAAATCATCGACGACCCGGACAAAGCGATTCATCCAGATCCCCGCCACCATGCAACCGACGAGGTAAACCGCAATAATGATCCAATCGATGGACGAAAGCGTCATGTGATCGGAGGGATTAACGGGGAAGATCGCCAAACCGCCAAGGAAAAAAGATG
>CBHTTJ010000076.1:0-24473 GCA_966095605.1 uncultured bacterium
TTTCAACATTTGCGATTCCAGAAACACGATCTCGCGGTGTTTCACCTTTTAGATCGCGCCGAGCTGGAATTCCAATTCGATCGGCCGGTTCGATTCGTCGACATGGAAAGTTCCTACAGCCTTGTGACTGAACCAGCGGTGGTGCGGGACCGTTACCTTGAACAGATTGGAAATTTTCTCGAAAAAGTCCGGCACGGTTGCCACGAGTTCAACGCGGATTACCGTCGATTGGTGACGGATGAAAGTTACGAAAAAGTTCTCGCCAGTTTTCTGGGCGAACGCGCGGCGCAGGCAACTCCTTCCTGACGATGACATTCCTCCAGCCATCTATTCTCTGGGGTTTGCCACTCGTGCTGCTGCCCGTGATCATCCATTTGATCAACCGGCTGCGGCATCGTCCTCAACCATGGGCGGCCATGCGCTTTTTGGTTTCGGCGACACGCGCTTCGACGAGCCACGCGAAGCTCCGCCAATTTTTGATTTTGCTGTTCCGTGTGCTGGCCGTGCTCACCTTGATTTTATTTCTCGCCCGACCGCTGGCGGGTGGATGGATGGGCTGGATGTTATCGCCGGCACCGGATGTGGTGGTCATTTTGCTCGACCGCTCCGCGAGCATGGAAACAAAGATCGGGCCGGATCTCACAAAGCGTGAACAGGCGTTGAAGTTAATCTCTGAAGCGGCAAAACAATACGAAGGAGCCAGCCATTTTATTCTGATCGACAGCGCCCTGCGCACGCCGCAGGAAATTATTAATCCAGCGCGGCTGAATGATTTTCCAACGACCAGCGCCACCGACACCACGGCCGATGTCCCCGCGATGTTGCAATCGGCGTTCAATTACCTCGTCGAAAATCGCGTGGGTTCAGCCGAACTCTGGATCGCTTCCGATTTGCAGCGCAGCAACTGGCAAATCGATGAAGCCCGCTTCAAAAGTGTTCTCGGCCAGCTGACCGCGTTGCCGCAGAAAGTTCGCGTGCGCCTTCTGGCCCTTACCCAGGAACCACAACTCAATGCCGCCATTTCGGTGCGCGAGATGGCACGACAAAAGCGCGGCGACAAAGGCGAACTGCAATTCACACTGGACCTGCAACGCAATCGTGCGTCGACAGAAAAATTTCCACTGGCCGTGGTCCTCGACGGCGCACAATCCCAACAGGAACTCGGCATGGATAACCAGGCGATTCGCTGGCGTTACAAAGCTGAGACGAGCAATAAAGGGACTGGCTGGGGGAGTTTCCGTCTACCTGCCGACGCCAATGCCCACGACAACACAGCCTTCTTTGTTTACGGCGCTGAGATTCCGATGCGCGCCTCGGTTCTCGCTTTTAACAAAGAGAGCACAAAGTTCCTTCGACTCGCCGCTGGAGTAGGTTCAAAAAATCCACGCGAAACGGTGAAGGTCCTTTCCACAAATGATCTTTCTTCCCTGAGCCTTGGCGAAAACAGTTTGTTGATCTGGCAGGGACCGTTACCAAATGGTGCGACCGCTGAAAGCGTCCAACAATTTGTCCAGGAAGGAGGGGCCGCTTTGTTCCTCCCACCCGGCGTGGCGGACGCTCAACAGTTCGCCGGCTTTTCCTGGGGCGAAGTTCAAGCCGCAGACACCGAGAAAGTTTTCAAAATTAATCGTTGGGACCAGGAGCAAGGTCCGCTGGCCAAAACGGATGAAGGCGCGAGTCTACCCCTGGCGCAAACCGAGTTTCACCGTCGGCAGATTTTCAAAGGCCCACAAAATATCCTCGCTGCTTTTGAGGACGGCGTGCCCTTTTTCACCCGCCAGACTATCGGTCGCGGCGAGGTTTATTTCTGCGCTTCGTTGCCGGAACGGGATTGGTCGAGTCTCGGCGATGGCCCCGTTCTCGTGCCGATGATGCAGCGTCTCCTGCAAACGGGCAGCAAACGACTCCAACAAGTGGCCTCGATCTCTGTCGGCGAACTCAGTGCCGCCGATGCACAAAAGCAATGGCTCGCGGTTGATACGAGCACGAACAAAAACATTCGCTTGAACGCGGGGATTTACCGGTCGGGCGATCGGCTTGTCGCAGTGAATCGCGCGGCGGCTGAAGACGAGCCAGAAGTGCTGGAAGTAAACGAAGCCAAAAATCTTTTTGGCGCCATGCCGTTTCAACTGTTGCAGGATCGACAACAGAAAACGGACGCCTTGCAGGGTGAAGTCTGGCGTTTCTTCCTGTTTGGAATGTTGGCGTTCCTGATCGGGGAAAGCATTTTGATTCTCCCGCCACAAACGACGACGCAAGCGAAAGTGTCGAGCGCCAGGGCGCTTCGAGCTGAAGCGCCTTTACAAACAAAATGAGCTGGTCATTCGCAGCCTCAACCTGGGTCATCCTGCTCGGAGCCATCATCTGGCTCGGAGCCGGCTGGCTCTGTGTTGCGAATTGGCAACGGAGCGGTCGGCGCAAAGCCGTCGGCTGGCTGGAAGCGTTACGTTTCCTTTTGATTACTTTGATTGCGGTCACCTTGCTGCGGCCTGAACTGGTTCAACAATTGAAACGGACAGAGCAGCCGCAGATCGCGGTATTGATGGACGCATCGGGCAGCATGACCACCCGCGACATCGGCGTTGGCACGAATCACGTGATGAGCCGGACAGATTGGCTCGAAGGAAAAAAGGCGAAGAAGTTTTGGGAGCCATTGAGCAAATCCGGCAAGGTTGTCCTGGAGGATTTTGGTGGCGGCAATTTTGAAACCAATATTGCGGCGAAGGCCGATGCGGGCACCGACATCGATCGCGCGCTGGAAACAGCAATGCAACAGCAGCACAATCTCAAGGCGGTGCTGCTCGTCACCGATGGCGATTGGAATGCAGGCAAGACCCCCGTTTCCGCCGCGATGCGTTTGCGTGAGGAAAATATTCCCGTGTTCACAGTGGCAGTCGGACGCGACAGCGCCGTGCCCGATCTCGTTTTGGAAAATGTGACGGCGCCTTCTTACGGTCTCCTGGGCGAAGAGATCGCCATTCCGTTCAAAGTCAGCAGCCATTTGCCCCGGGAGGTTAAGACTACGATTTCGCTCGTAGACCCCAATTGGGAAGAAACGAAAAAAGAAATTACGATCCCAGCCAATGGGGAGTTGCAGGAAGCGATCCTCTGGTCGCCGCGTGTTGTTGGTGAATCGACCCTGACGCTCAAACTCGCTCTCGAGCCCGACGAAGCCATCGTCGAAAACAACGAGCAAAGTTTTCACGTTAATATCCGCGTCGATAAACTCAAGGTGCTCGTCGTCGATTCATTGCCTCGTTGGGAATATCGTTACCTGCGCAACGCCCTCGCCCGTGATCCCGGTGTGGAGATGAATTGTATTCTGTTCCATCCCGGAATGGATGCTGGCGGAGGACGCAATTATTTGTCCGCATTCCCAGGCACAAAAGAGGCGCTTTCCAAATACGATGTCATTTTCCTCGGTGACGTGGGCGTGGGCGATAAAGAACTCACGGAGCGCGATGCCGATCTGATTAAAGGTTTGGTGGAACAGCAATCCAGCGGCCTGATTTTCCTGCCCGGCAATCGTGGGCGCGAATACAGTTTATTGAAGAGCTCCCTGAAAGATTTGTTCCCCGTGGTTCTGGACGAAAAGAAAACCGAAGGCCTCGGTCTGCAAAATGAATCGAGCCTTCTTTTAACCACACTCGGTCGGCGCCATTTACTCACCCGATTCGATTCCGATGAAAATCACAACGATGAACTGTGGAAACAATTGCCAGGATTTTATTGGTGCGCCGCTGTGGAAAAGAACCGTCCGGGCTCCGAAGTTCTCGCGGTGCATTCGACACTGCGCAATTCCTTTGGTCGCCTCCCGCTGTTGGTGACACGTTCCGCGGGGACCGGAAAGGTTTTGTTCATGGGAACGGACAGCGCGTGGCGCTGGCGTCGTGGAGTGGAAGACAAATTTCATTACCGTTTCTGGAGCCAGGTGGTTCGCTGGATGGCTCATCAACGACATCTTTCGGAAAAGGAAGGTTTGCGTCTCAGTTACAGTCCCGAAACACCGCACGTCGGCGACACGGTCTTCCTGCAAGGCACTGTTTTGGACGCCAGCGGGTTGCCTGTGGAAAATGACGTCGTGAACGGCAAAATCGTTTCTCCAGCCAATCGTTCGGAGCGTTTGGACTTCAGCGCGGTCGAAGGCGGCTGGGGCGTCTTCAAATCGAGCTTTGTGCCCCAGGAAGGCGGCAAATACAAGGTGCACCTGGGCTCGCAAAAAACAGGACGTAATCTGGAAACGGAAATCCTCGTAACTCAACCGTTGCGCGAAAAAGTAGGCCAGCCCATCAATGCGCAAATCTTGCAGGAAGTCGCCAACATCACCCACGGCGTTAGCGCGTCCTACGAACAACTCGATGAAGTGGTGCAAAAGATTTCTTTGTTACCGGAACCGAAACCCATCGAAAAACGAATTCGCCTTTGGAGCGATCCATGGTGGGGCGGGCTCATCTTGATGCTCCTGACAATTTATTGGATCGGACGCAAACTTGGCGGGATGGTTTAATTTCGAAGCGTTCCTGTGTTTCGCCTTCATTCAGTCACCGACATTGACGATCCGCGTCTCGCTTCTTATCGAACGATGCGCGAGCAGGAGGATCATTACAAGCAGCGCATCTTTGTTGCCGAAGGCGAGAAGGTTGTGCGCCGTCTCCTCGACACCAACTTTGAAATCATCTCGCTTCTGGTTCCAGAAAAGTGGTCGGAAACATTTAAACCATTGTTGGAAGCCCGCCCCGAACAAATCGATTTGTTTGTTGGCACAAAGGATACGATCGAAGAATTGATCGGATTTCCAGTGCACCAGGGAGTGATGGCAGTTGCGAAAATTCCCGCCGCGGAAACATTATCTGACATCTTAACCAAAACCGCGCCCCCGCGCTTTTTTGTCGCGATTGATGGTCTCAGCGGGGTCGAGAATGTCGGCGTTTTGATTCGCAACGCTGTCGCATTTGGCGCCCAGACATTGATTGTTGGAGCAACCTCGAACCATCCCTATCTCCGCCGCGCCGTGCGCCTGTCGATGGGAACAATCTTTAAATTGCCGTATGTGGAAACGCAGAACCTCGCGGAGACTTTGAAGGAATTGAAAGCCAAAGGGGTTCGCTGTATCGCAGCACACCCTCACACCGATCAACGTTATCTTTGGCAGACGGATTTCACAAAGGACTGCTGCATCGTCTTTGGCAGTGAGGGATTCGGCATTTCTCCCGAAGTATTGCAGGTCTGCGACGAAGCTGTTGCGATTCCGATGAGCGCTGAAGTGGATTCCTTAAATGTCGGCAGCGCCGCGGCAGCTTTCTTCTACGAAGCAAAGCGGCAACGCACGATCAAATCTTGATCCGCTTCACGCGCTGCCCATCTTTGACGCGATCGCCTGGATAAAGAATCAACTCTTCACCTTCTTTAACTCCGTCGAGAAGTTGCGTTTCGCTGCCGCTGGAACGTCCGGCCGTAACCTCACGCAGACGCGCGCGATCCCCATCGATAATGAAAGCCGCCCATTTATCTCCGCGACGGAACAACGCTCCCGAAGGAACTTTCAGAGCGTGCTCATTTTCCCAGACAACGATTCGCGCCTCGACACGGAAGTTATCCCCCAATCCACGCCACTGCTCCGCCGGACTGACAAAATCAGCAACCACATTGACGCGTTGTTCTTCGACACCAAGCGCCGAAACTTTAGTGAACGCCGCTGGTTCAACGAGCCGAACCTTTGCCTGCAGGACCGGGGCGCTGCCAGTTTGTTCTAAATCAACTTTGGTTCCAGGCGTAATTCCCGCGCCGTCCCGAGAAAGGGTCTCGATCACCACTTCGAGATTGGCCGGTTCACCAATTTCGACGAGCGGCGCTCCCGCCGAAACGGCGCGCGAACTTTCTTCGAAAACCCGCAGAACCCGACCGCTTGCCGGTGATCGCACTTCAACGGCAGAATTGCCTGCGATGCTGTTCGTAGAAAATTGAGCCAACTCCGCCTCCGCCTGCCGCAATGCACTTTCTGAAGCGGTCAGATCCTTTGCGGCCGAGGCCTCCCGGCTTTGGGCTGTCTCCAATTCCTGTGGCGAGATGGTTTTTTCCGTCGCGAGTTTTTCAAAGCGTTTCAATTCGCTCGCGGCGAAATCGTGAGCAATGCGGCTTTTTTCCAACGTGGCGGCCGCGGTATCTCGACGAGCTTCCGCCAGCGAACGACTCCGGGCATCGAGCAACGTAGGAACGAGCGGATCAATAACAGCAATGACGGTCTCGTTGGCTTTCACTTCCGCGCCGGCTTTAAATGGAATCCGACGCAATTGGCCAGTAACCGGAGCTGAAACAATGAATCGATCTTTGATGCGCGTTTTTCCTTCTTCATCCACCGTTGCACGAAGTAGACCGATAGAGACCTTCGCCGTTTCGATTGGCAAAGGATGCGGCCAGAGTCCGGCGACGATCGCCGCGAGAAGCAGCGCCGCGCCGAGGTAAGGCAGCCAGCTTCTCTTTTTGCGAGGCTTCGGGTTCGAGCTTTGGTTGGGATTCATTTCTATTCTGGAGCTTTCAATGCCCCGACAAGATTCAGTTGTTTCAGTCTGCGCAAGACAACCCACGCTGACAATGTTGAACCGATCGTTACGACCAACACGGCAAAAGCATAATTGTGTGTCGTAAAGACCAACGGCAATCGCACCGTTTCGGTATTCACCGCGCCGAGAATGGCAGTGGCGAAGCCCGTCCCCAACAGCAGGCCGAGAGGCACCGCCATTAACCCGAGGATGACCAGTTCCGTTACGAGAACCGCACTGACTTCGCGTTGAGAAAATCCAATGACGCGCAGCGTCGCTAATTCACGCGACCGTTCAGCCAGCGAAATCCGCGCATTATTGTAAACAACACCAAACGCCACGATCATCGCGAAGATCAGATAAATCGTTTGAATCAGGCCGATGCTGGCGGCGGTAGTCTTGCGAAAGTTGGCGCGCAACGATTCTTTCACAGCAATCCAACTCACTCGCGGGATTTCTTTCAGGGCACGCAAAAACGTTGAACGTTTAACCGGATCAATCGTGACGCTGGCGCCGCTGATCACGTCGCCTTCCTGCAACAAACGATTCACGGCGTAGATATTCATGTAGGCGGCAACGCCCGCGAAGTCTTCCGCAAGGCCGGTCAAAAGAACTTTGCGCGTGGGCCGCTTTCCTTCGAGGACCTCGATGAACAGTTCATCGCCAACTCTCGCCCCAAGCGCCTCCGCAAGTTTTCCGGAAATAATCATTCCTTCCGCAGGCAATTTGATTTGTCGATTCGCGGCATCAATGACTCGGTTCTGTTCACCACTCGGCGACATTCCCTGGATCACGAGTTGACGACTTTTCGTGCCGAAATGGATGCGAGCGGCGGCGTAACGAATCGGCTCTGCGGAAACCACTCCGGGTAATTGTTGCACCAGGTGAAACGTCTTTGCACTGGAGGGTTCGGTGAAGCCAAGGGTCAGGTCCTGGCGCTGCACAATGTCCCATTGAAATTCGAGGATCGTATTGATGCCGTCGCGAAAACAATTCGGGACGATTAGAATTCCGGTGGCCAAAGCCAAACCCGCCACAGTGAAGAATGCCTGCATTGGTTTGCGCTCCAGATTTCGGATGGCGATACGAAACGTGTGCGACAGGAGATGCGCAATGCCGGTGCGCTCCACAAAAGCCGGGCGATAACTCGCCGGCGGCTCCGGACGCATCGCTTCGGCGGGAGGCAACTTTGCCGCACGACGTACGGCGCTAAACACACCCACAATCGCCGCTCCTGTGCTTACCAGGAGTGCCAGCAGCAGAGCAAATTTGCTGAGATGAAAATCCAGGGATGGAAAACGGAAAAACAAATGGTACATCACGACGATGCGATGTCCGAGCGCGATGCCGCCGAGACTTCCGCATACCGCTCCACCCACCACCATCACCAACGCAAACTTCACATAGTGCATGGCAATTTGTTGGTTGGTAAACCCGAACGCTTTCAGGATCGCGATCTGTTCCCGCTGCAATGTCAGGAGACGCGACAGCACGGCGTTCGTCATGAAGGCAGCGACACTCAAAAAGATCAGCGGAAAACCAATCGCCAACGTGTGCAACACGCGAATTTCGTCGGAGACACGAATATGCGAGGGATGATCAGCGCGGCCATAGGCGCCTCGTCCGCCATACAACGCAAGCAATCGATCCATCTGTTCGATGACCGGTTTTTCGGAAGCACCCGGAGCAAGGGTCAGCGCGATGGAATTGAAGGCGCCATCCAGATCATAAGCGGACGCGAGTTCCTTATAGGGCATCCAAAAAATTCCGTAAGTCCGATTGTCGGGTAGCGCGGTGCCGGGGCGTGATTCAAAAATGTATTCGGGTGAAAGAACGATGCCCGCGATGCGCATTTGTTCCTGCCGGCCGTTAAGCAACGTGGCGATGCGATCCCCCGGCTTCAATTGATTGGCTTCCGCGAATGCTTCGCCCACCAGGACCTCGCCTCGGCTTCCCGGTGACAACCACCGGCCCGCCCGAAGAAAAAGTTTATTCAATTCCGGTTCGCCGACATCCGGAAGCGAACGCACCATTCCGCTCGCTGGTTCATCCACTCCCGGCAGATCGAGTGTGACCTGCACGGCGAGCCCGGCTTGAACCGCAGCCACTCCAGGAATCTCCTGAATTCGAAGCGCAATGGAATTGGGCGCGCGTTTTACATAAGCGAAAATCTCAGCAAACCGGTTGGCCTCGTAATATTCTGCGCGGGTGCTTTCGAGGGAATAAATTAAACTCCGCGCCATCACCATCATTGCCAAACCGCAAGCCATGACCAGGGCCACAGCGATCACCTGGCCTTTCATGTGGCTCAAATCCCGCCACAACTTGCGATCAAGCTTCGACATCATTTACCACTTCAAACTCCCGGCAGCGGCGCGCTGTTTGTTTTGTTGAATATGGTTCACCCGTCCGTCCGAAAAATAGATAACCCGATCCGCCATATCAGCCATGACCGCGTTGTGAGTAATGATCACAGTCAAAGTGCCCAGGTCCCGGTTCACTCGTTCAATGGCTTCCAATACCACAATCCCTGTCCGCACATCCAAAGCGCCGGTGGGTTCGTCGCAGAGCAAAACATCTGGACGCTTCGCAATCGCCCGCGCGATTGCCACGCGTTGTTGTTCGCCGCCGGACAATTGAGCCGGAAAATGATCCATGCGCCCGCCGAGGTTCACCATTTGCAGCGCTTCCTCCGGAGACATCGGGTTGCGCGCAATTTCCGTGATCAAGCCGACATTTTCGCGCGCCGTCAGACTCGGGATCAAATTATAGAATTGAAAAACGAAGCCGACTCCTTCGCGGCGATATTGGGTCAATTGCTGCTCATCAGCGTTCGTAAGGTCCACGTTCCGATAGCGCAATTCGCCGGCCGTGGGCAAATCGAGTCCGCCCAGATTATTCAGCAATGTGGTTTTTCCACTGCCGGAAGGCCCCAAAAGGACAATCAATTCTCCTTCGTAAAGATCCAGGTCTACCCCAGCCAATGCATGCACGGCCGCGGTGCCGGTCCCGTAAATTTTAGTCAGTCCGCGCACCCGGAAGACTTCGGCGCGTTTTTTCTCCAGCGAAGGTTCAGAGGAGTTATTCAAGTTAGGTCATCAAGTCACGGGCTACGGACCGCGGGGTCTGTAACCCGCAGCGATGTTCTTAAACCGAGGCCCGTCGAGACAATCCGAACTGCTTTAAAATACGGGCATTGCTGCGGGTCACAGACCCGCGGTCCGATCAGCTCAACTCACTGGTAACGTAAATTCATCCGCGTGATACGAACTGCGGACCATGGGACCGCTGGCAACGTGAACAAAACCCATTTTCTCGGCCTGGACTTTGTACTCGGCAAACTTTTCCGGGGTGACGAACTCCGCCACAGGTAAATGCTTTAACGTCGGTTGAAGATATTGGCCAAGCGTCAGGATATCGCAGTTCGCAGCGCGCAAGTCCTTCATCGCTTCGATCAATTCGGCTTCGGTTTCGCCGAGGCCGAGCATGATGCCGGACTTGGTGTAGATCGTATTGCCGCGAAGCTCCTTCACTTTGCGCAAAACGGACAGTGAACGATCGTAGGTCGCACGATGACGGACCGACGGGGTCAACCGACGGACCGTTTCCAAATTGTGATTGTAAATGTGCGGGTTTGCCGCGAGCACCATCGCAATGGATTTGTCGTTATCGAGGAAATCGGGCACGAGAACTTCAATGACAATCCCTGGATTCAGTTCGCGAACTTTTTCGATCGTCTGACGGAAATGTTCAGCACCGCCGTCGGCGAGATCATCCCGCGCCACGGCGGTGATGACCACGTGCTTCAACTTCATCCGACGCGTGGCTTCGGCGACGCGACCGGGTTCATCGGCTTCGAGGGCGAGCGGTTTCGCTGTTTTCACCGCGCAGAATCCACAGGCGCGACTGCAATGATCACCGGCGATCATGAACGTCGCCGTCCCCTTGCTCCAACATTCCCAATGGTTCGGGCACTTGGCGCTTTCGCAGACCGTATGCAGTTTCAGCTCATCGAGCAAAGAGCGCGTGTGCGAGAAAGTATCCGATGTCGGCAGCTTGATGCGCAACCACTCAGGGAGGCGCGGGCGGGGTTTCAGATCAGCGATATTCACGATTCAAACTTCTTCCAGAACCTTGCCAATTGTCCGGTATCGAAGTCAGCTAAAATCTCGCCGTCGACGTCGATACACGGGGCCATGGTCTGGCCGGTCAGCTCGTGCATTTCTTTGCGGGCAGCGCTGTCGGTAATGACGTCCAGTTCCTGGTATTGAATGCCGCGTTCATCGAGCCAATCTTTGGCTTCCACGCACCAACCACAATAAGGTTTGACGAAGAGTCGAATGTTTTGAGGTTTCATAGCGAACCGTGAAACGTGAGGCGCAAAACGTGACGGTGTGTCGAATAACAGGTCTTCTTCACGTTTCACGCTTTACGTTTCACCAATTAATCTTTCTCAGTAATAACCGTGTCCTCGTGCTCATACGCTGGAGCACAGCAACAAAGCAGTCTTAGCACATCGTTCCCGGTATTCCAGATCTTGTGTCGAAGACCCGGTGGGATCGCGATGGCATCCCCAACTTTCACCGGGCGCGTCTCATTTTCAATTCGCATTTTGCCCGAACCCGCGGTGATGTAGTAAATCTCCTCGGTCTTTGGGTGGTAATGTTCCATCGTACTGCCGCCCACCGGCACCCGCGCCTCCGCCAGACTTTGGTTGCGAATGCAGGAATTGCGGTAGGCGAGCAACTCCCGGATTTCCGAACCGTCCTTGGTAGTGAAAGCAGGCACTTCGCCCAGATTTTTGACGTCCATGCCAGTCCTTAGACCGAATTCGGTAAAAAGGCAACCGGGAGGACGTTTTTTGACCGTTTCTGGCCCAAAATCCTCCTACCGGAAGCAGCTATCCACCGTAAGGTCGTCCAGGACATGCACGAGATTCGTTCGATATAACTCAATTTTAAAAATTGAGGCAGACAACGTTTTGCCTGTTGACTCCCAGCACTAATGGGTGACCCCTTTACGCTCGCTTAACCGATATCCACCTCGGCTATCTCTTGGCCAAAGGAAATGTGGGTAATTGAAAGCCTTTGCGTGACGCTTACCTATGGTTCGCCAGTACGGTTCGAATTTTGCAATTCGTAATAATACTCTCGATCTTCTGGCCGGGGATCCGGGAGCCGAAAAAGCTCAATTTCAACTGGAGGAACCAAGGTTTTATAACACGCGGCGTGCAAAACAGCTCTTTGCCCAGGTCCAATACGACTGATATCTAATTGAATTGCACCGTTAAGCCTATGATTTTTGGATCTTGCTCCAATGGTAATTGCGGGCAAAATTCGGCTACCGCAATTCTCAACCTCAAAAATGTGGTTTCCGTCTGGATCAATACCCAAAACTCGCCACTTGATCATTCGCCTTGCCTCAATTATTTCCTCTTCCGCCGAACTGAAAGGAGTTGGCCCACGTAATATGTATTGCCATTTTTCGTTCGTATATTTACGTCGAATGGACACACAGCTCCTAACTAACCATTCCTCAAAATCATTCGCAACCTCCTGCTCAATGCCTGCCTCGCATTCAAAAATAGGGCAACGACCTATCATTTGGTCCAATTTTATATATACCTTTGCACCATCGTGAAAACCAACATGGTATATGAAGATTCCACTCGATAACGTTTCCTTGAAAGGAACAGGAAAAACAATAATTCTATAACTATTCGTTCTGGCGTTTCGGTATAACTTTACTCCTCCAAACTCTAAAACAAGCTTTTGATAAGAAGATGGGAGAGATGGACGAAGAGCCTCAAAGACTTCCAAAATCCCAGCCTTAGGGCCTTCTACTAAGTGGAATCGAGGAGTCTTAATAGACAATATTTCCTGTTTTAGCCATTCGTACATATTATAATTGTATCATTTCTTGCCTTTTCCGCGAGCAGCGGGGCCAAGTTCTCCCCAACGCTGATAATCAGTCTTTCCATCGGGTCCTGGGATATTATGTGGGTCTGGTCCTCCAGGATCCTGCGGCACAACATACAATGGATCGCCACCTTCTTTCAATGGCGGTTCATGATGCCCCGGCCACGGGTTTCCGTATTCGTCAGTTGGCCACTTTTGCCCTGTTCGACGTTCCCAAACTTCTCTCGCTTCATCTTTATTATTTTTATACTTGTTTCGTGCCTTTCTGTTTTCGGCCGGAGTTCTTTGTTTTAATCCAGGACATGTGATCGGTCTAAAGCTAGGATTACCTATATCATCAGGATTCAAACCAACAGAGTCTGCCACCGTCGCAATTATCAATCCCTGCACCGCATTTTTTACCGTCTGCAAAGGGTTAATCGCAGAAAGAACCTCTTGATCCCCAGATTCAAGGCCTTTGCTACGTGATACAACCTCTCGGTCATGATCAGTAAAAACCAAATTTAAATATCCGTCACTAAATCCGGGCCCAATACGACCCCCGACATCTAACCCTGTTGGATCGACCAAAGCAATCGGGCAGTTGTAAACGAAATTGTAAATATTTAGGCCGCCAACTTCACCAAGGGGATCTCGATTCAACCACCGCTTAGCGCTTGAGTTGTAGTATCGATACCCGTAATAGCTGAACCCGCTTTCAGGATCGAAAAACTTACTGGAAAATCCAAACACGTTGGATTTGGAAAGGCTTCCAATGCCTTTGGTCAGTTCTCCGAACGGGCTGTATTCGTACTCGGTTTTAACGATTCCAGAGTCACAGCCTACAAGAGAAACAACATCACCATTCGCGTTAAACGTGTAGAATAATGAGTTCGATACGGCACCTGCGTCGTTAATTGCAATCAGCCCTCCAACGCCGCCCGCTTCGCGTAGCGAACCACTCAGATCGCTTCCCCAAGTGAATGTTTGAATGCAACGGCCGCCGCCATCAAAAATGGCACTCAGATTCCACCCATCATAAACAAACCGATTGGTGAAGCTTAAAAGGGGTCAAGCCTTTAGTATTTACACTAAATAACCACTGCTGACGATAAAAAGGTATTCCCACCACCAATGACCAACTTCATCTGTCTATGTTGACCAAAGGAGAATGCATCGCAACAGTAAAACCAACATAGCTGGCGCGGTCGCATCCCTGATTGAAATCGAACTGAACGTGTTGAGGTGAAACAGACTCGCAAAACCACATTCTTGCGTTGACCAGAACAGCACCCCGAGGCGGGCATGGTGTTGGGATGTTCTGTTAAATGTAGATGAGCTTTCCTTCTCTGAAGGGTTCGTAATCGAGAAGCTGCGCCAGTGCTATTTTTATGGCACCTCCGGTGCTTTGGTTGGCCTCGTACGGTTCACTTCATTGGTCGTTAAGGCGGTCTATAAGCCAATCCGCGAAGGTGGGAGAAATATATTCAAGCTCTTGATCCTCCCCCAGTTCATGATCCCAAAAAACGACTGGACATTCCAAATGCTCCATAGCACTCGTATTTAAGCAATAATGATTACCAGCGCCGTCATTTACAATCGCGATTAGGCCATCACGCAAAGGAGGATACATTTCATTTTTTTCAGATAATGTATTCAGAACAACATCAAGGTATGAAGGAATATCCATACCCAACCCGAACACCTGCAGATGGCCAAAACATGCCCATCCATAGGCAGTAAGAAATGCCTTGTAGCTCAACGGAAATAGCATACTGAGCCGTTTCTCCGCATCCAGGATCTCACGTAAAGAGCTCCCTTTTCCCAATTCCTTCTCTTCAAATGACCTAATTTTCTCTAACATTTTCTCTACACTCATCTCTTGATCCTTCAATACAGATTGGGATGTTTTTCCTTGAAATTTTTCCCTAAACGGTGCTCCGTTCTAGTCAAAAACTCGAAATTGTCCATATCATTCTTTCCACCATTTGCCAACGGTTCTCTGTGATGAATTTCCATCGGATGCCCGTCTGCCCCAATTGGTGCTTTACCTTTTTCCATATCTTTAAGTTGTTCAGGACTATACTTCTTCGGATTTCGCCTTGCCTCCTCTATCCAGGCTTTGGGTTTCATTTTCTCAAATTCCTTCCGAGCCGCCTCTTTTTCTGCTTTTGTAAGCTTTTTAGTGCCATCAAACAGCTCTTCGAACTCTTTAAAAGCCACTTTTCTTGTCCGAGTTGCACGCTTTAATGCATTGCAACTCAACTCTTGAAGCCGTCCAAGTTTCCCCAAATCCCCAAGATAAGGAAGGGCGGCTCCAAAAGCACTAACAGCCGCATTTTTACCGTCCCCATTGTTAATATAATTTATGGCATTGACGGAATCGGCAATTGGAGTCGGGTCGACAACTCCTACGATGTCAAGTGCGTCTGTAACCTCTTCTTCGAATTCCGCATCAGGGTTGGCAATCGGAAAAGGGTTATCCTGCGGCGGCACCAGGGCGGCCGGCATGCTGACAGTTCCAACGAAGTTCTGTTGGATGCCCAAAAAACCGGTCGAATGCCAATTATCCAGTCCATTACGGTCTACTCCTCCGAGCGGATTATTACTAACGAAAGCATACGGATTCGGCCCGTCTTTTTCTTCTATCAAGTCCCTGTTCAACCACCGCTTAATAACGGAGTTGTAATAGCGATACCCGTAATAACTGAACCCGGTTTCAGGATCGTTAAATTTACTGGAGAATCCAAATACGTTGGACTTCGCGAGGGTTCCAATGCCTTTGGCCAGCTGTCCGAAAGGGGTATATTCATACTCGGCTTTAACGATTCCAGAGTCGCAGGCGACAAGAGAAACAACGTCACCATTTGCGTTGAAGGTGTAGAATGATGAGTTCGATACTGCGGCTGGATCATTAATCGCAATCAGTCCACCAACTCCGCCCGCTTCGCGCAGCGAACCGCTGAGGTCACTTCCCCAAGTGAACGTGCGAATGCAAATACCTCCACCATCAAAAATGGCGCTCAAATTCCATCCATCATAAACAAACCGATTGGTGTAGCTGGCCACATACTCTGAACCGCTATTCGTCGAAACAATCTTCTCGATTCTGCGTCCCCATGCGTCGTAAGCAAAATCGAGTTTTACCTTCGAAGCCAAGGGGGCGTCATCTTTACTCAACACTTGGATCAGCTGGTTTTCAGCATTCCACGTGTAGCTAAATCGGCCGTCATTTGTCAGGTTCCCATCCTCATCATAACCAAAAACCTCAGGATTCTTGGGAACAAAAACATTGCCGATGTTTGTTGCTACGATGTCTTGATTCGTGCCGTTGTTCAGAACGGCGAGGTTCGTGACTCCCTGATAGACTGCCGCTGAGGTGTTATCAATCCCCAGCGACTTCCAGAAAAAGCCCCCGAAACGATAGACTGGCTGAGAATTGACGGTAACGGTCGCGTTATTTGTGGCAGTGCCGGTTATATCAACGGCTGCTGGCACGGTGCGCTGCGAATATTGGTTGAGAGTATTGGCTGTATACGTTTCGTGACGCAGGCCGCTCCCATATTCATTTCCACCCTCGGCTGCGTCGCGCAAATTGCCAATATCGTCGTATGCATAGACATTTTGCTGAGCCGGAACCGGAGCACCATTTGACCAGTACTTTTTGGCTGAAGCCAACTGTCCAAGAGAATCATACTGATACAGCCAATAGCTTCCGTCTTCTCGCGTCACACGCGTAACCTGATCCGCCTGATTGAAGTCATATGCAAAACTTGAGATGACGTTCGTCCCCGTTCTCCAAACCAGATTCGTTAAGCGATTTACGTTGTCGTATTCGTTGGTTCGAACCAAACGCGTCACTCCATTTTGCGTATAGACGACTCCTGCAATCAAAGAAGAATCCGGAACGTAATGGTATGTGGCCGCATTCGTTCCGTCGGAAACAGTGTATAGGCGCGAAGCTGAATCGTAGGTGTAAATCGTTTTTGCGATCACCATTCCGCTTTGTAAAACGATATGGTTCGTTCGACGGAACAAGGAATCGTAAAGATTTGTGATCGCCAACCCATCTAAAACGCCGCTGGCGTAAATCTCTCCCGTCAACTGCCCCATATCGTTGTAGCTCAAAGCGGTCGTCGCACCGTTGTGAGAGATCACCTGCTGCTGTCCCATTCGGGTGTAGGTCTTTTGAATGGGGGCTGTGTCGTCTGAATAACTCACATGACTCACCTTGCCGCGATTGTCCCGCCCATACGTGGTTGTTACAGCACGTGCCCACGTCTTGCTCGATAAACGGCCTGCACCTGTGTTATTATAGTCGGGACCGAGCGTATCATCGTATCGCTTGCCCGCTTGGAATCCTGTGTTGTCGTCGTAACTCCATGAAGTGTGAGCCTCCCCTCCTCCAGCCGCGAATTGCTTCCAAGTATCTTGCTGAGTCAACCGGCCCTGCGAATCATAGATGTATTGGACGGGATAGGTGCGGGATCCGTACATTTTCCGCAAATCGCCGGTCGCATAATATTCATTGGTGACGCTCGTCCCATCTGGTTGAATGACCTTCCAGACGAATCCCATGGCGTTGAAGATGTTGCTCGTGACTTGTCGCCCTTGGCCATTTCCCGGGAACGGCGTGGAAATTGACGAGACCTGACCCGCATTGTTGACCGTATAGCTCGTAGTACCATTGCGTGCATCGGTCACCGACTTTCGACGGCCAAACTGATCATAGTCGTAGAATTTCTGGCCAAGACTTTGGTTTGAACTGTCGAACTTGGTGATGGAAGTGACCTTGTCATGTTCGAAAGAGGCTATGACATAAGAATTATCGGGAGCAGTATTGGTTTCCCCGCCATTTGCCTCTCCGAAGTATTCCCAGGTATTGCACTCTGTTCCAGCCGGAGAACTTTCCCATGTCGCGAAACCGTTTACGGCGCTTTCCCATGTCGACAGCAAGGTTGGTGAATCAGCTCCTGACGCCAACCAACCGTAGGTTCTCGTTCTCAGTACGTTCTTACCATGGTTGGAAACAACATCCCGGACAATCCGTGTAATTTGATTCGTGCCTGAAAAATGTGGACTACCGTCCCGATAGGTGTCCAGAATCGTATATTCACGTTCGCCTGTGGCATTATAAAGATACAGCCAGGACACACCATCCGCATCAGAATATCGCGTAAGCTGTCCAAGTTCGTTGTATGATCTTGTTTCGGTCGCACCTCCTGAATGAGCTATCTTCCAAAAGCGACCGAAGAAATCGACAGAGACTTTCCTCCACTCGGAAAGGTCGTCTCCATTATCAGCAAGCTTTGTCTCTTTGACATATTTCCCATCATCGTCCGCTCCATATTCAAAACGAACGGGATATGTGGCCGTTCCGGTGACGGCTTGAATTGTTCCATCTTTGTAAAATTTTTCGATTCGCGTTCCACCCCCGGGTAATAAATTCGTGGTGACAAGCTCTCCATCAACGCTAAATCCATATAGGTTTGTAGATACATACCCCATCGCGTTGGTCGCATACACCAATCGACCGGCGAGATCGTAACCGGCCGTGACGAGGGAAATGGTGCCACCATTTGTCCCCTGTTTGAGGATTGACAGGGGGTTGCCGAGAGCGTCAAACGTCGCTGAGATCGTGATCCCGTGTTTGGTTTCTGAAATCCGGCGTTTTAGATCGTCGTACGCGTAGGTGTGAACTGTCCCGTCTGAATCAGTTTCAGACTGCAAATAACAGCAGCTGTAATCCGCACTCGATTGAGTGCCGTTCAAATGCTGAACTCCGAGAGGACGTCGAAACACATCGAAACTAGTCGTCACCTCATCATCAATCGTGATTTGTGAGCTAATATCTATGGTTGTTTCCCGCAATACCTCGCCCAAGGCTCCCATAACCGTAATTGTTTTCGTGCCGTTTGTAATTGCGGTTCCTGCTCCATTCAAGGCCCCCGCATATACAACATTCGAGGAAGCGACACTATTAGTGAAATATTCGTAGAGCTCCGCCGTTCCGTCTGGGTAAACGATGCTCTTTCTTTTTCCTTTGAATGATCCACTGGTGTAGCGCGTTTCCGTTGTCACCAAATCTTCTGCCGAATCACCGACTTGAATCGTTTTGGTTTCAGCCGCAGTAATCACGTATTTCGTGCGGGCCACTTCCTGATTCAAAAATGTCTCGCGAATCGTCCGAGGAGCCGTATGGTTGAATGTACCGTCGTCATCCGTTCCAGTCTCCGGGACATAGTCAAGCCATAGCACGCGGCACAGGCTGGAGTTCACTGTTGGCTCTTGATTGGCCAATCCCGTGTAGATGGCAATTTTACGCCAACCGTCATACTCCTCAATTCGCCACGAACCATCTGGCCACACGACCTGCTTAAGAACGCCATTCGTGTAATAGCTATAGGAAGTTCGAAGGGCAGCGCCGTCCGGATCGACAATTTCATTGGTTAAACCGCGCCCCCACGGATTGTCTATATATTGCCGCAATACCTTATAGACCGTCGTGGATGTCGCAGGATCAATCACCTCGGTCATTTCGTTGAAAATCGTGTGATTGGTGTTCCAGTAATCGTGTTTTGTCTGCTTTCGTAGATTATTCCCCGTGATTAACGTCATCGTCGCCGTGTTCGTATCGTATTCATATTTGTTCGTTATAGAATGCAATCCTCTCTTTTCCACGACGAACAGACGATTATAGGCATTTGTTCCATCGGGATTCTCAACGGTCCATTTAACGAATTCCGGCGTTCCGTTGGTGCTGAAATGGCCATCTCCTCCTGCAACTGGATCGAAAGCATTGGTGGCATAAAAATTAATTTCAAACTTGGAATCGCCTCCAACAACATTCGCCAGGCATTGGGGCACTTTAACCTGCTCGATGGTTGTCCCAAGAGTGTTTGAAACCACCGTAATATTGGTTTCGGCCATGACGAGTTGCAGCGCTTCAGGGTGACTCAGACCGAAATGGGGCAGTTCTCCTTTCAGATAAAAATAACCAACTGGCTGCTGGTGCTCTGTAAGTCCTAACCCAACCGTCATATCTACGCTACCGATTGCGACTGATCCGCCGCCCGGAAGGAGACCGCCAAAGCTACCAAATCCTCCGGTATTTCCATGACCGCCAGCCCCGCTGCTGCCGAAGCCGAAGTTGTTATTTCCCAAACCTCCGGAACTTCCACCAGCTAACCCGCATCGATTACAGTCTGGGCCCACGGGAACCACGCTGATAATTCCCACTGAAATTTCGTAAATTGATGAATCGCCGCCCAAAACAAGGCCAGTCCCCGCTGGATCATCGATTCGGAAGCGAAGGCCGTCGCCGACCTGCTCCGGGATGTACGTAATAACATTTTCAACTTTAGCGTTGTGACCAGAAATGAGGCGAGTTCCATAATAGTCGACATATTTGGTGTAGGGCACATAAAGAACATCTGGCAGGCCTGTTAAAATATTCGTCCCAACATATTCCGTCTTTCCACTGATATTGAAACGAATCGTGACGGCATATGTGGTCTCGTCATCGGCATAAAACGAATAGCGAAAGCGCGATTTGGTGATCTCACATCCGCGGCGGCCATTGGATAAAGCAAAAGCAGCATTAGCGCCTCCGTCCCACGGGCCTTCATCATTAAAGTCGCCAAGATCAGTTAAAGTATTCCCAATCAGACTCGCCGTGGTGTATTCCTGCGTCAATTGAAAGGAGGTCGAACCCGAATCAGTAATCATATTCGTATTGCTGATCTTAATGAAATGCATCGAATCCTGATTCACACTCGGTTCGTCGGAAAAAAGCGTGAGGTTGAAATCCCAATTCGTTGTTGTGATTGTCGTATCGGTCACCCAAATGTGGTTCGTATCACACCCGTTTGATCCTTCCTCCATCACATAATGATGCGTCGTGTCGACTTCTTTTGGCGCATAAATGACATTTGTCAGTAACGGCACCGTTCCCGTATCAGGATCATAAACGATTTCATTGGTGGAATAACCGCTTATTGTCGATTCGATAACATCCAGCTGATGAGAATTCGTGATATTAACGGCACAACTTCCACTTACGTAAGACGATCCCGGCCCTTGTCCCTCGTTGTAGGAAAAAATAGAGCCACTCCAATCCTGGGTAAAGGTGCCGGTCAAGGGATCATAGTGACCCGTTTGCGACACTTGGTAGATCTGGGAAACCTTATTCGTTACATCTCCCTCATGTATCGTCGCACCATTCCCATTCGATCCTCCTTCACCATGGTAAGTTTCGTAATTTGTAGAGGTGTTGGTTGTTCCAATAACTTGAGTGGAATATACCTTCATTTCGAGAAGAGAAAGGTTGGTGTATTCGTCGAAACCGTATTTGCTCCTTCCGGCATATAAGCTTTGGCCTTCAATGGAAACGGCGGCGCAGCTGTACAGAACCACATTGCCGATCTTCGAGCTGGGGCTTGCTCCAGCCGCTGCTGCTGCACCGCGCGCTTGTTGCCAAAGGACGAAAACTCCGAGAACGATCGAAACCGACGCGAACCAGACCATGGCCTTTTTCCTCAGGCCTTCAATGTGATTTATTTGAGCCAAGCGTTGGTTCTTCAGCTTGGAAAGCTTCCTGTTGGTTGACATAGAAATTGTTATTTTAGAGGAGTGAAGACCCGCAATTTGGTTGAATCCCCTGAATCCGGCACGCTCCCATGAATAAAGGGATTGCGTCCAAGCAATAGCTCCAAATAATCGTTAACACCATCGCCATCGGTGTCCCCCTCGTTCCAACTAGTCTCTCCCGCATCCGCAATCCCGTCGCCATCCTTGTCTTCGATATAATCAGGAGCACCATCCCCGTCCGTATCTACCGGATTGCCGTTTACGTCGAGCGCAACGTAATGAAGGCCAATATCAACGATGGAATTTGTTTCTTTGGCCTGATTCGTTTGGGTAGTGAAGTGATACAGCCCTACGTTGGTCGCTGCCCAACTACCGGCGTTGCTCAAAAGACTATTCGACGGCTGATAATAAAAACCGGCAGGCCCCGCCAAGAACGTGAAGTTGGTTAAAGTCACGTCACCACAAGCATTCGGACTCAAGCGTTGATAATTCGTTATATAGGCATTGTGGTCGTTCGTAAATGCGACGTAGCTGTTTGTGGAGAATGTGTTTGTATAAAAGAAGTTGTCGCGCAGCGTTCCATTAACAAAGTCAGCCCCAGCTGGCTCCGCAACCCAAGGACAGCCGTAGAACAAATTGTTAAACGCCGTAAGCGACACGCGCGAATCATAAAAGCTCGCTGAAAAACGGAGAGATGTTCGTTCAAATAGGCAGTTAGTTAAGGCAACGGAGATTGGAGACATAATCCCGTAGCTAGCAAAATTGACCTCGTTGCCGGAGAAACGGGAATCTTTAAAATAATAACTTCCATTGTTACAACCTTCTCCCGGGTTAATAATTCCCGCTTCACCGCCCATTCGTGAAAATTGAGTGAATCGGGCATTGATCTTGCACTCACTGTTTATTTCGAAAGCAATGATGGGACACGTAACCTGGTCAATGCCATTTGTCAGGAATCCCTCCTGAACTGTATTGCACCAAACCATCTCATTTGGATCAAGTGCTGTCCCTGATGAAATAAAGTTGCCTGATTTCAAAGTCAAAAGGCCCCAGGCTCCTTCCTGACTATTATGCACCCCAACCGCGGCTCCGTTTGTGATCCAAAGGGTTTCGCTGACCAATGTTCGGTTGGTCAAAATCCAGTCCAATGGATCGTAGTGATAACCCAAATCTGGCAATTCGACGTCGCGTTCGACCGTAACATTTAATAATGAATTGGTCGGTGCAGAATAAACCGGAGCGAAGGTTGTCTTCTTTTTAAGATCGGCAAGCATTTCATCGCCCAAATCAATTCTGCCGATGTCGCGATAAGGACTATCATCCGCTAAATAATGATCTCCGGCGGCGACGGATTTATAAATCCCAGTGTTATCGACAATGAATTCGGTGGCATTGGTGAAACCAACAGTAATTACACCCCACTCCGGGACTGCAGTTATGAGCGAATTTGTAAGAAAAATGACGCTCGGTGGCGGTGATGAACACTCTGACGGATCGTAACTTCCATCGAAACCAAAATAGTTGGCATGATCCAGCGTCAGATGCTGCCCGTAGAGGTAAAAAAGTTGTCCGTTAACAAATCCTGTCAAGTCATGAGCAAGAACATTGTCGATTTCCGTGTGTACGTAGGGGGTATTGAGACTGAGCCCATATTGGCAATGACTGAACTGGGCATTCCTGACAACCAAATTGGAAGCACCGGTCCAGGCATTAATTCCATACGTGAGATAACGGATATGGACGTCATGAAGGTTAACATCCCCGGAAAAAATTCTTATTCCATTGCCTTTTCTTGAGGGTCCATTTGTACCGAAATACAACGTTTCACCAACGCTGTTGTCTGTTGAGGAAGTAAACACCGCCGGCCGATAGGGTTCCGTTCGACAATCGACGTCTCCAAACAGATTAAGAAAGGCGAAGTTTGTAAACTTGACCACAGTGCCGCCTTCGAATGTCGTCGTTCCATTTAGATAGACCAAACCAGAGACCAGATAAGTTTGGTCTCCTTGAAAGGTAAAGTTTGTGGCCGTTTGCACCAGCGAGTAATCTAGGACCCAACCCGGCTTTTTGTCCTCGACCATTGCGACCGCTTTAATATTTTCCCGGATCGGCGCGGCGTCAGCGACGCGAGCAGGAAGAATGCGTTCGCCCGAAACCTTTCCAACGAGGGTATCCTGTTTCGTTTTGATGCTGGCTTGTTGGCGTTCCGGTAATTTTCGAAAACTCGGCGCACACAATCGAAAGGGAACCTCTTCAATCAAAAAGGTTCTACCCGTGTCAGAAACGTTCCAGTGTTTTTGGACCTGAATTCCAGTATTGCCATCTGCATCCAGATCAAACGCAATACCGCCCCCAATTGTCATTTTACCGAAGGTAATCGTTTTATCCACCTTGGAGAGTCGCCACTTTGGGCGAGTTTTCTGTTCGATTACGGGCTTGGGCGCATCAATAAATTCCGTCCAAACCTCAATCCATGTTGTCCTAGGATCGAACCCGAAAGATTGGGGAAGAGGTGGCCGTTCACGAAGGATAATATCCTGTTCCACACCCTGCTTAGTGTTGGTGTAGCGAATATCCGCCTTAACTCCATCAAATGCGTCGGCATACACAACACGGTTTTGCCCAACAACAGTGCCTATGGAATCTTTCAACTCAGCAACCAGAACGCTCTGCTTCTTTTTGAAATCGTAATAAGCGATCCCGAGAACATGTGTTTTGAGAAGATTTGCTTCATCGACACGAACTCTTACACCCACGTTCGCGTTGATATTCGCTGAGAAAACAACCTGATGAACGGTTTGTGTGGCGACCGCGGTTCCGTTTGGAAGGACTTCGATAATATCATTGGCTTCGACCCAAGACCCGTTTTTGAATACGTTCAGCCCACTCCCGATCTCAGTCACAACGTTCGTATCGCGAAGCACCGCACCCGCTTTATTAGTGGAGATTGAAAGCGTCTGCCAAATGCGACGATCCGAGTCACGAGCGACAACAGTCGGGACGTTCGGAGTAAGATCAGTGGCGACGGTTTGGTTTGCCGGCGATTCCGCAATCAGTACGGCGTTGACGGTAGGCACAAGGCTAGCCACAACGGCCATCGCCAAAAGAATGGAATTCATGTTGTTTTACCCGAAAGGAGGTTCTGTTGTCTGGCCCTTCCGTGGTGGTTGAACTGACGACAAAATAAAAATATCAGCGCGAAAAACTTTCAAGACAAAAGCGTTAGTATTTCCGAAAATCTGCAAAAGTGTATATTCTCGAAAGAGAAAAGTAGGGATTTATCTTACAGACCAGCTTTTCAAACTGAAAAGTCCCATTTACGGCGCACGATGAAGCAATTCATAGTCGCAAAATTCAGCCCTAAATCCGGACGCGTTTTCCAAAGCTGCAAGGGAACGTCGGGACGTCCAGATCGGAATTTCCAGAGTAACATCTGTCCGTCGGGACG
>CBHTTJ010000077.1:0-24387 GCA_966095605.1 uncultured bacterium
GGGAACTCCAAAAAGAATTATATAGTTGCTGCACCACTCGTGGTGCGGGCCCGGGGTGAGGTCCCTTTGAAGCTTCTTTCCAACCTTCTCAAATATTATTATCGGGGTTTTCCCTGTAGGCAAAAAGTATGAATCCGACGCCTTTTTGCTCCCTTTATTTCGGCAAAAAGAGCATGAAAGGGGGATTCCCGAAGGCAGCGCCCAGGTCTTTAATCTCCCCAACCCATGAAGTCTGCGCCGGTTGTGCGCACGTCTACACACACAGCACTATGAAAACCCAGGACCGAACTCGTTCGTCGTTTCTCAATGTCAGGCGGAAATACCTGCCATTGCTTTCTACGCCCGCGATTTTTTTCGCGGTAAATAATGAATCATTCGCCAGCACCGACTACGGACCCGCCGTGTGGCGTCCCGTGTGTTCGGGCAAATGGTACAGTTCGGGATACGGACACCGCTTCTTCGTCGAGCACGACATGGAGGGTTATTATCTTTCGTCGATTTCCTATCTCCAGCGCTGCGATGTCGGGGCGAGCGTGCATTACGCGGTGAATGGAAAAAAAGATGCCAGCAGCGACGCGGCCGCGGGCCAGGTCTCGCAATTGGTGCGGGACGCTTACTATGCGTGGCACGCGCGTTGTTGGAACCAGTATTCCATGGGCACGGAACACGAAGGTTTCGCAAGTCATCCCGCGTGGTTCACCGAAGCTCTTTACCAGGCGTCCGGAAATCTAACCGGAGCGAAATGCAACAAGTACAACATGCCGAAGGATCGCAATCATGTGATCGGTCACGGCCAGAAAAATGTTTCCTCATGGCGGACGTGGGCGTCGAACCAGGGGTACAGTTCGAGTTGGATCAACTGCAATTCACACACGGATCCCGGACCTTACTGGAACTGGTCTCATTTCATGGACATCGTCCAGGGGAAACCTTCGAAGCCAAGCCGTCCCACCCAACTCAAGGCAACCGTTGTGTCGTGGTCGAAGATTGATCTGAAATGGACGGATAACGCCGACAACGAAAACGGATTTGAAATTCAGAAGTCCGGCAACAGCAACACCGGGCCATGGTCGACCGTTCACAACAACAGTGAAAACGACAAGAGCTACACCGTCACGGGATTATCCGGAAATAATAAATACTGGTTCCGTGTCCGCGCCTACAACGGGGCAGGGAACTCCGATTGGTCCAATGTGACCAGTGCGACGACGGATAATCGTTATCCGCCCAATGCACCGTCCAATCTGACGGCCGTCGCGAACAACGATGACAAAATTACATTGAACTGGACGGATAACGCAGGGAACGAAGATGGTTTCAAAATCTTCCGCTCCATTGACGGGACAGATTTCAGCCGCATCGACATGATCGGCGTCGATCGCCAGAGCTACGTCGACACGGGACTGCGTGGCAATCGCAAATACTGGTACAAAGTGGTTGCCTACAACGATGCGGGCGACGCTGCTTCGAACAAAGCGAGCGACACAACACCTCCAACGGCTCCCGACGGATTGGTCGCTACAAAAGTGGATTGGAACAGCATCAAACTGAAATGGAACGACAACTCGGGTGCAGAAGTTGGATTCAAGATTGAACGCGCACCGGACTCCGGCGGCAGTCCCGGAAGCTGGACACAAATCGCTACCAATGTCGCCAGCGATCCGACCTACAGCGACAACGGACTCGCCGGTTCCACGAAATATTGGTATCGCGTCCGCGGATATAACTCTTTTGGCAATTCCGCTTATTCCAATACGGACAGTGCGAGCACGGCGAACGAACCGCCGACGATTACCACGGTGGGCAACAGATCCGTCGTTGCAGGCAATGAACTGAGATTCCGCGTTGCTTCGACCGATCCAAACAAGACGACGGCGACCGATCCATTTGCCGGTTTCCAAAGTTATTCGGCTCCTACCGTTGATGGAACGGTGATGTTCCGCTCGCCATCGTATTCGAGCGTGACGGATCAGTACATTGATGGCTCCGTGACGAACTACACGAAAGTAGTGACCACACAGCCGACCGGTAACGGCTCGACGAAGGCCATGAAGGTGCAGTGGACCTTCAAGACTGGCACGAGTAATTATTGGCTCCGTTTGCCCACGGGAAATTTGGCAAACTTGCCGAACCCCGTGGTTTCACTGAATCAATCCGTTCGCTTTCAAATCTATTCCACCAAGTCGATCAAAGTCGGTATCGCCGTGCGTGAAACGACAAACAATCCTTCGATTGGGCAGGACGGTGGAACGGACGGTCCTATTGAGTATGTCGGCGTTACCAATATTATCGGAGCAAACACACCGTCCTGCACCCGCACCGTCAACGCAAACACCTGGACGACGTTGACCTTCAACTGCCAGAAAGATCCCGCGCTCGCCGCGCCGGATAGTTCTGATCCGGCGGATGGAATTATCAAAACCGGCAAAGGCGTGCTGCAAAGCTTGCAACTCGTCGGCAACGGAGGCACGGGCGCTTACACGGTTTATCTCGATGACTTCGAGGTTTACACCAACAACACGCTCGATTTCTCCCTCGAATATTGGAACGGCAGCGCCTGGGCGTCGGCGAGTTCTATTGGAGCTAAGATTTATCAATACAGCGGTGATTTCGTTTGGACGCCGACGGCGGCGCAAGCAGGCAATTGGAAATTCCGTGTGCACGCGACCGATCAGTTGAGTCTTGAAGATACGGATACATTTACGGTCACCGTGTCGAGTGCCGGCAACACGCCGCCCGCTATGAATGCGATTGGAGACAAGACCGTGAAAGAAAATAGTCTTCTCACGTTCACAGCGAGCGCTTCGGATGTCGACGCGGGACAAACAAAGACCATTAGTCTCGGGGTGGGCGCACCGGCTGGCGCGAGCATTGATCCTTCCACCGGCGTGTTCACCTGGACACCGAGCGAATCGCAGGGTGGGGCGACCTATCCGATCACCGTGATTGTGACAGACAATGGATCGCCGACCGCAAGCGATTCGGAAACGATTAATGTTACCGTCGAAGATCTGAACAGCGCCCCAATACTGGCGGCGATTGCGACGCAAACGGTCAATGAGAACCAGTTGTTGACGGTCACACCATCCGCCAGCGATACGGATTTGCCGGCGCAAACATTGGTTTACTCATTGTTGGTCGCGCCACAGGGAATGACACTCAACACAAACACCGGTGTGCTCACGTGGACGCCAGGCGAAAGCGACGGACCCGATACCAATCAAGTTACGATTCGCGTGACGGATAACGGTTCACCAAAACTATTCGCCGAACGGACATTCAGTGTCGTTATCACCGAAGGAAATCTTGCGCCTGTCCTGACGATTCCATCGCTGAGCAGCACGCTGGCGACTATTGCCGATTTCGAAAATTATGAAGACGGCACTTACAACGGCACCGTGATGTTCCGTCAGCCAAGTTATTCCGGAAGCACCAGCGGTTTCCTAGATCCTGCGCAACCAGACATCATCACCGTCAGCACCAACCCGCCGGGAGAAAATGGCAGTTCTGTTCTCGCGGCGTCGTGGGGATTCAAAACCGGAACGACGAATCCGTGGCTGCGGCTGACAACGTATTCGATGATCAGCAACACCTATTCGTTGCCGAATCCAACCATCGATCTAACCAAGCACGTGAAGTTCGATGTCTATTCGGACAAAGCAATCAAAGTAGCGTTGGGCGTGCGTGAAACGGGTACGTCCGCTCCGCTCGGCGACGACGGCGGTATCACTGGGACCTTGGAATGGGTTGGGGCGACGGGATCAACCGGCGGCATGCCCATCGCGACGCGCACGATTGCGGCGAACACATGGACAACGCTCGACTTCGATCTGCCAAATGAATCCATCGCGGCATTTACCGGTGATGGCGTTTTGGGCGGTGGTAAAGGAGTATTGGATCACATTGCGATCATGCCGAATGGCGGCATGGGTCTTTACAATGTCTACCTCGACAACTTCGAAATCCTGACCTCCTCGGCATCGAGCAACATTGTCATCAGCACAGGTGAAGAAATCTCGCTCGCCTGCACTGCTACCGATGCAGATCGTCCGGTTCAAACGTTGACCTTTAGTCTCGACGCAGGTGCGCCGACGAATGCCTTCATCAACGATGCCGGTGTGTTCACATGGATTCCGATGCCGGATCAAAGTCCGAGTACGAACGTGATTACGATTCGTGTGACCGATGATGGAACGCCGGCATTGAGTGATGCGAAGACCATCACGATCAAGGTGAAGAAAGTAAATACACCGCCTTCATTCGAAGCACCCGGTGATTATGTTCTCGAACAAAATTCCAGCGGAACAATCTCGTTTACCGCGGATGCAACCGATGACGATATTCCGGCCAATACCCTGACGTATAGTCTGATTGGCACAATCCCGCCTGGCGCGACGATTGATCCCGTCACCGGTGTGTTCAACTGGACACCGCCGACCTCAACGCTGACCACGACATTCATCACGGTGCGTGTAACGGACAATGGAGTGCCTTCACTCTACACCGAGCAACAGTTCTCGGTCTCAATCGTGCCGGTCAACACCGCGCCGACATTGACCTTGGGCAGCGCGCGCGTCACGGAGCCCGTCGTGAATTTTGAAACGTTCACGAATAACACGCCCAATGGCAATGTGATGTTCCGCAGTCCTTCGTTCTCCACGAGCACAACGAACTTCATCGATCTCACGGTTACTAACTATGCGAAGGTGACGAACAGCTTCCCGGCGGGAAATTCCCGTAGCGGTGGCAAAGTGTTGGTCGCGAAATGGAACTTCAAGACGGGCGTTTCTAATTATTGGGTGCGCCTGACGACAACGAATTGCGCCTCAGTGCCGAACCCAACCATCGATCTGGGTGCTCGACTGAAGCTGGACATCTATTCCACCAAGTCCCTGAAAGTCGGCCTCGGAGTGCGTGAAACGGGGACGTCTGCGGAGATTGGAGCGAACGGAGGCACAACCGGCGGCATTGAATGGGTGGGGGTTCCAGCCAAAAACGGAACCTCGCCGAACCCAAGTCGTGTTGTGAGTGCGAACACCTGGACGACGTTGGAATTCGATTTGCCGACGGAAGCCGTCACAAACTTCAGCGGTGGTAACAGCGTGCTTGCGACAGGCAAGGGTGTGTTGGAACACCTGGCACTCGTGGGCAATGGTGGAACCGGTGCTTATACCGTTTACGTGGACAACTTCGAAGTTGTGAACACCATTTCACTCACAAATCTGGTGACCATGAAATCAGGGAGCACATTGTCATTCACTGCTTCCGCGACAGATCCGAATCCTGGTGCTGGACTGGCGTATGGATTGGATGCTGATTTCACCGAAACCCATCCAACAGCAACGATGGATTCGACCAATGGTTTGTTTAGTTGGACGCCTGTCTCCACGGACATTGGAACAACCAACGTTGTGACTGTATTCGCGGAAGACAGTCCAACCAATGGCGGCATTACCAAGAGCGATTCCAAGACGTTTACAGTGACCGTCGTATCTGACGCGTTGGCGCCGCAAGGTGCGAATGAATTCGTTGCAGGCGGCGATGTCATTGAAGTTTCATGGGACTCTGTCGCTGGAAAGAGCTACGCCATTCAATCGCGTAGTGGCGACGGAAGTTGGACAACCGTGCAGACGGTTGTCGCCACGGGAACGTCAACCTCCATCACGATTCACAACGATGGACCGGATAGCCAAGTCCGAGTGGTGGAACTGAACGAAGCTTCCGCGAACGAATAGTTAGAATTCGCAGACAAAGCCCGGAGAGCAATCTCCGGGCTTTTTTTTTGGAATGCCTCACGCCAAGAGCGCTGTTCTCAACGGAATTTTAAGCGAAACTTTTGTTCCTTTTCCTGGCTCACTCCATAAATCGAACTCGCCTTTGAGGGACAACATTCGTTTCTGTATGTTTTGCAGCCCATTGCCGAACTCAGAAACTGCATGAGTGGAAAACCCCTTTCCGTCGTCCTGAATGACTATCATTAGTGTGTTGTTTTCGAGAGAGGTTTGGAATGTTACCTGGGAGGCCTCACTATGCTTGGCAATATTGTTGACGGCTTCTTTTACGGCCAAAAAGATATTATGTCGCATTTCCGAGGAAATGACATGCTCGGGCCAGTGATTCGGTATCTCAAGACGACAACTAATAGAGCTTTGGCTGAGAAATTTCACCACATAGTTCGAAATATAGGCGATCATCCTTGCGAGCGAGTCATTTCGAGGATTCACCGCCCAAACAATGGCGTCCAGACTGCGAGTGGTCTCCCTTGCTGCCCGAGAGATCGCAACGAAGAGCTTTTGTGCTTGAGAGGCTTCCTGTCCCCGATCACTTAACATTTGAATTTCTGTCAGGCGTGAACCCAGCTCGTCATGCATATCCTGGGCAATGCGGATGCGTTCTTTTTCGATGGCGTGCTGTTGCTCCAGCGCCAAAAGTTTTATTTTGACCCGTCTCCAGATCACATATCGAACCGATCCGGCCACTAGTCCGGCGGCTCCTAGAATGACCAACGCCGTAAACCATCGTGTCTGCCAAAAATGCGGAGTCAGAACAAAAGCAAGAACGTCGCCTGTTTCGTTCCAAAGGCCGTCGCTATTACAGCCCATGACTCGGAACTGGTACTCCCCGGGGGGGACGTGAGTATAATGGGCGAGACGTCGGGTCTCGGCGTTGATCCAGTCTGAATCAATGCCTTCTAGTTTGTACTTGAAGCGGTTTTTTTCGGGGTTCCGCAGACTCAGAGCTGTGTAATGAAACTCCAATTCACCTTTGCCCGGCGGTAAGAAGGTTTGAAGCCTGGGGTTTTCAGTGGCTGAACCAATGGCCTTCTGATCATCAGATTTCAATCGAGAAACATCCAACTCTCGCCTGTCCGCCAGCACTTTTTCAATAAGCACGGGTGGACGTGAATTGCTTTCCTTGATCGATTTGGGATCAACCATCACCACTCCGCGCGTTGTTGGAAACCACAAACGGCCGTCGCGACTTTTCCAGCCGGCTGGCTTGGAAACTCCGTTGCATAGGACGCTGGACATGCCTTCCTCCTTGCCATACGCGTAACAGGAGATACTCGATGCCTTTCCATTATCAACTTCGTCTAGATTGCTTTTCCGCACTCGGAAAACCCCAGCGAGGCTGCTCATCCAAAGATTTTCCCGGTCATCCTCGAGTATTTCAAAAATAGTGTCACTGAAGAGGCCTTGCTTGCTGGTGTAATATGTGAAGTTACCCGGGTTCGGCAGCAGTTCAGGCTTTTCATTTTTCATTCTCACCAGGCCGCCCCCATCTGTGCCGATCCATAAAGTTCGTTGCTTGTCTTCATGAATGGACACCACCGGTTTTTGGGACACAGCCTCGGGAAGGGTGGAAATGGTTTTTAAATTCGGAGATCCAACATTTGCCATCGTCAATTCGTTACTGGCAATGACGCTTAGTCCGCTTTCCGTCCCAATCCAAATGTTGCCCCCGTAATCCTCATGAATGGTGCGGACAATGTCGCCTGATAATCCATTGGTGCGGGTGAAACGTTGAAATTGTTTTTCCCGCATTCGGTATAACGCACCGCTGGTGCCGATCCACAAATTGGTCTGTCGATCTTCATGGATCGCGCGAATTGCCGGATCAATAATGCCCTGTTCACGGCCAAATCGGGTTAAAACGCCGTCTTTATATTGAAACAGACCGCCATCGTGATCGGCGCCGAACCAGAGACTTCCGTCGCGCGATTCTTCGCTGGATAAAAGCAAATCATAGAACGGACTGTTGGCACGATTGTAACTGATGATCTGATCCTGGCCGATTTTGTTCGCGCCGCCGCCCCACGTTGTCAGCCAAATATTACCTTGTTGATCTTCGCGTACCGAAGTCACGTTATTGTGCGACAAACCATCCAGCTTGGTTTTGGATTCGAACGGCTTGAGTTGAAGTTGCGTCAGCCCTTCTTTCGTGCCCAGCCAAAGATTGCCTTCCCGATCTTCCGCGGCGCAGAAGACCGTTTCATAGGAGGCTCCCTCCGTATTAAATTCGGTGACGAACCGGCCGTCCAACTTCCTGCCCAGGCCGCCCATCGTTCCCACCCATAAGACATCCCGACTATCTTCGAAGATCGAATTGATAAAGCCATCGGGAACGCCTTCTTGTTTTCGAAATGTCCGAAGCCCGCCTTGCTCTGATTTGAAAATGCCACCTCCTCTCAAACCGACCCAAAGGTTATTGGCCCGATCGCAAAAGAGCGCGAGGACGGTTGCTTCGGCCAAACCCGAGTTTCGACGAGAGACAAATTTTCCTTCTTCGTAAGAACTAAGTCCCAGGTTTGTTCCAATCCAGATGGTTCCATCACGGCTCTCGCAGAGACTCAAGACCGATTTGTTGACCAGTCCATCTGTTTCGCTATAGGAAATTGTTTTTCCGTCTTTATATTGCAGCAAACCATCGAGGGTTCCGATCCAAAGGGAACCGTCGTGAGCTTCCAGTAGTGCTTTGATCTGGCTTCGCACGTCAATTGGACTCGGCGAAAAATGTCCATCCTTCCAACAAGCCAAACTCTGGCTCCCGCCAATCCAAACGGTTCCGTCCCGGACCTGATGGATAAAACGAATTGCTTGCCCCTGCAACGCGGGTGCGTCCCGAAAATCCAGGCTGGTGAAATGAATGCCGTCAAAGCGCGCCAATCCGCCCTGCGTTCCAACCCAAAGATAGCCGTCCTGCGTCTGGCAAACGGAGTAAACGAAATTGTGAGGTAAGCCATCCTTGGCCTGCCATTGTCGGGACGCATAGCGGCTTTTTTCCGGAAGCGTCTTGATAGTCTCCCAGTTCTGCCATGCGCCCGACCATCGAATTCTCCGGAGAACGGTGTCCATGCCTTCGGCGATCACTTCGACGAGGTGTGTTCCTTCTGTCCTCGCGCGCGGGCCGCTGGCAAATTTTCCGCCCAATGAAAGCCAGTCCGACCAACGATCTTTAAGATAAAATTTATGCCAGATGGCATTGTCCTTGCCTTTGACGAAGACAAGCAGATGACCCGGGTAGAGAGAGACTACGGACGGTTCGCTGGTGAGTGTTCCACCAAGAGAGGTCCAGTCATGCCACACACCATCATAGAATTTATGCTGCAGCGTTTTATCCAGACCGACTGCGAACACATCGACCCGATTGGAGCCCCAGGACACGGCGGTCAAACCGGAATAGTTGGTCCAATTTTTGGCAATAGCCAATTGGTCGGAGATGCTTTCGTCTGCCGGGAGGGCCGGAAGATTGGATACACATACGCAGGCCAAGAAGACAACCCATACCCAAAGACGGGTCAGTTGCCCTGGAACGGCGTATGTCATGGCAAAAGATTATTCGAAATCTACTTCGCTTCCAAGCAAACGCCGCGAACGCCGGATCTTATGAAGAGAAAGTTGGCCTTCTCTGGACTTTCTCGCCTGGTAATTGTTAAACCGGTTCTAGTAGTTCAGGTAACAGAGTAAAATGTGCCCGGCGCGGCGCCCGTTTTGTTCCCATAGGCCGGCTTGGAAAATCTAGCCCTTTCATAACGACTCCCTATGAATTTTATTTGAGGAATTACCCGCGCAAACTCCGGAACTCCAAAACCGGAAGTTTGCGCGGGTGTGTCGCCACCAAATTGAGCTTTACCAGGCCATGGCTTCAGGACCTGAAGAGATCGTTCCACCCAAGCCAATCCAGTCACCCCATCCAGTGCTTGTTGTATAGCTTTTCTGCTGAAGGTTGTTCAAAGCAGATCCGCGCGTAAACACCAACACCTCGGTAGAACTCCGAGCTGTAACACCAACTCCATCAGTGATTGATCCGCCAAGGTCGATCCAATTCGGTGCCCAGCCGCTGTTGTAACTCTTTTGAATCAAGGTACCGGACGAGCTGCGGGCAAAGACCTCGATGTTCGTCGCACTTCTGGCGATGCAGGCTGGATCTGAAGTAATCGTTCCGCCCAGACCCACCCAACTGCCCCAACCGGTGGTCGTGGAATAGCTAATCTGCTGAAGATTATTGAGGGTGGATCCACGCGCAAAAACTATCACTTCATTGGGATTTCGGGAGCAGACGGCAACACCGCCGGTAATTGAGCCGCCAATGTCGATCCACGGGCCCCAGCTTCCACCGCTGTAGCTCTTGTAGATAACTGTGCCACTAGAGCTCCGGGCAAAAACCAACACACCGGTGCCGTTTGAACCCCAGGCGATCGCGGTCGGATCCGAGGTGATGTTTCCTCCCAGGCCGACCCAGTCGCCCCAACCGTCAGTTGTAGTATAGCTAATCTGCTGGAGGTTATTCAGGGCAGATCCGCGCGTAAAGACGAGTACCTCGTCGGGATTTCGAGAACAGACCCCAACGCCGCCAGTGACCGAACCACCGATATCAATCACCGGGCCCCAACCGGCGCCATTGGCGTAACTCTTATAAACCACTGTGCCACTCGAGCTGCGGGAAAAAACTAAAACGCCATCTTTGACCCCCGTACCACCGCCCGAAGTAACCAGACTCATATAGCTGGTCCAATTCCAATATGGTCCCGGGTCCGTATGAGAGTTGCAGTAAGGATCGATCCCGAAATTTGCAGAAGCATAGGAAGGCCATCCCGCGACGCTCTCCTGATTATGACCAATCACGTGATTCCTGTCCTTGGCCCACCCGAATCGGCTGGACAGGTGTCGGGTGACTCCGGCGGAAGCCTCGTACATTGCCGTTGTGTACCAGGCGGGGTTGCTGGCAAAGCCTTCGTGTTCTGTGCCCGTGCCGTAGGAATTCCAACAACGGGCGTGCCAGGCATAGTATGAATCTCGAATGCTCTGTGTGACCTCACCGGCAGCGGCGTCTGAACTACTGTCTGCCTTCCCATTGATTAAGTAATGCACACTGGCGGACGTATAACCGCAGGCGTTGAACATGCTGATAACGCTGAGGTAATAGCCTTCCATATCGTGAATGACGTGGAACTTGTGGCCATTGCCAGAGGTGTTGTAATTCGCATTGCAGGGCGGACGCCAATAGGCGGGACCATAATCCGTGCTGGCTTGCAAGGTTGTGGCGATGGTCATGGTGCTGAGAAGCAACAGCACTGAACCATTTTTTGGAATCGTGGTATTCATTTCAGTTTTGAGTTGGTTTATTGTTGATGCGTACGGTTCAAAGAGCGGGGTGGCTTATTCTTCGTTTCAGCAATTCCTGATGGTTTTTCTCCAGTTCCGCCAGGATCGGGCAGCCGATTTTTTCGCAGTATTTTTGGAAACGCCGGCTGACACGTATCTGGTGCTGCAATTGCTGGACGGCAATCCACGTTCGCATCTTTTGGAGCGAAAGTGCCTGAGCTAGCGTGAGCAAAAGGCGGGACCAAATGTTCTTCATGGCTGATGCCCAAGAGTAGGAAATATGCCTCCGGGAAGAATATCCTCTTTCCGTTCTAATCCTGGCACAAAGATGACGGGGTGCGGTCGGTGATTGATACTTTCGTATCAATCCAATCGAAACGAGAGGTTTAAACGGAGTGGATTATCGTCGGCCTAAAAATTTTACCACCGCTTCGGTACGAGAGCGGACATGAAGTTTGCTGTAGATGCGGTGTAAATGGCTCCGAACGGTCAAGGCGCTGATGGAAAGCTGATCTCCGATTTCCTTGTATTGATAACCTTTGGATAGCAAAGAAAGGATTTCGATTTCTCTTTTCGATAGGTCATCCGTTTCGTTTTGAATCTTTCTTTGCTGATAAAAATAATCGACAACGGTTCGAGCGATGGAACTCGACATTGGTGCGCCATTATTTTTGGCATCAACAACCGCCTCTAGAATCTCTGCTGGCGTTGCTCTTTTCAGAAGATAACCACTGGCACCCGATTTGAGAGAATCAAAAATACGCTCATCGTCTTCGTAACTCGTCAACATGATGATCTGCAGCGACGGCCTTTGCTCTTTCAATCTTGCTGCACATTCAATTCCCGACATTCCAGGTAAATTGATATCCATGAGAAGTACATCCGGCCAATTACGTGAAATATTTTTAAGCGCCGTTTCAGCATTTGGAAATGAACCAACGCAGGAAAAGTCCCGTGCACCATTGATCAAAATAGCAAGGCTTTCGCAAACACGGGCGTCATCTTCTACAATGGCGACTTTGATAGGCATCGGTACTGGGGATTACGAATAAATTGGACAAGAAAGATTGTCCAAATCGCAACGAAGAATCAATTCATCATTGTTGGTTTCAGGAAGCTTGGAAACTTTGGGGCGGGTGTGGCAACGATGTTCAATCTCGCCTTTTTATTTTGGGGTCGGCACAATCATCGGCATTCCACCGCTCATGTTCCGGCGCCGCGCCAGTCTATTGTCAAATGTTTGGCTGATATTCTTCTTTTGCGCGCTCACGCGGATGGATGCTGAGGTGTTCGATCCGACTGACAATACTTTTCAATTTCGGACTCGCGTGTGGCAGGTGGAAAGCGGCTTTCCACAGAACGGAGTTCAGTCCATTGCGCAGACGTCCGATGGTTTCCTTTGGCTCGGAACTCAACACGGTCTTGTCCGTTTCGATGGATACGAATTCTCACACTTCGAACATGAAGTATTAAAGAACGAAAAGATCAACGCCCTCGTCGTGGCTGTCGATGGCAGTCTTTGGGTTGGAACTGCGACTCATGGGGTTTATCGGCTGCAAGGAAAGCGAGTAACACAGTTTTCCCTTCAGTCTATCGCGAGTCCTCGAGTTCTTTGTTTATGTGCGGACCCTGATGGCACGGTGTTGATCGGAACCATTTCAGGGCTCGCTCAATTTGATGGCAAAGAGGTTCGACGCGCAGCAGAAGATTCGTACCTGAACAACGGAGCCGTTCGGGCGATCGTTCGCCGACCCGACGGTGCGCATTGGTTTGCGACCACGAGCCAAATTGTGGCGGCGGGCAAATCCAATCTGATTCGGCGACTTGGCTTAACCGATGGACTCAAAAACGCTTACGTCCGCGCCTTGTTGGTCGATGAAAAAGGAATTTTGTGGATTGGCTCCAATGCGGGGCTTTCTTCCTTTCGACGAGGAAGATTTTTCCATTACACCAAAAATGACGGTCTCCCGGACGAGACCGTTAGCGCGCTATTTCAGGACCATCGTCAACGTCTATGGGTGGGAACTTTTAACGGACTTTGTCGAAAGGTGAATGATCGATTCGTCCGTGTGCTCTCAGAAAACGGAGAACCTTTTGACCAGATTTTCACCATCACTGAAGATCAAGAGAATAGTCTCTGGGCGGGATTCAAAGATGGAATGATTCGTTTGCGGGAAGACCGGTTTAAAACGTATCTCACTCGCGACGGTCTGGCTCACAACAATGTAATATCAGTTCTGCGCGACGGAGAAGGTCTGTGGGTCGGGACATGGGGTGGTGGACTGCATTATTTTAAAGGTGGAAAGGTGACGGTCTGGTCCAAGGATACGCACCCCGTATTGAAAAATGATTTGATCCTCGCGATGCACAAAAGCCGCGATGGCAGTTTGTGGTTCGGCACGGATTATGACGGCGGTCTGTACCAGCTAAAAGAAGGAAAGTTGAACCGGTTCAACGAAGCTGGCTTACTTCGCAGCCAGGCAATTCGCGATATTCACGAGGATACAGCAGGGGATTTGTGGGTCGCTACGAGTTTTGGGTTGATCCGTCGCCGTGGAGAGACCTTCGAGAGGTTTCAACTTCGCAATGGTCTTCCGCATAATACCATTCGATGTCTTGCGGAGGACAATGCACATCAACTCTGGGTTGGTACTGAGAACGGGCTTGTTTTTCGGCGCGGAGAATCTTTTGAAGGAAAGGCTGCCTTCACCAATCTTCCGAATCACACGATCCTGTCGCTGTACGCCGATGGGGAGACCAATCTCTGGATTGGAACTCTTCGAGGATTGGCGTGCTGGACGAATGGAGAACTGAAAACCTTTGCGGACCGCTCGTCTCTTCTGACGAATGCTGCTGTCGAAATTATCGAGGATGGCGGAGGCTTTCTTTGGCTCAGTTCCGATCGCGGTATTTTGCGGGTAAGAAAAAGCGATCTCTTTACCGATGCGCCCATCGAATGTGACTTATTTGGGCGAGAGGATGGAATGCTCAGTTCCGTCTGTGTCGGCACCGCCAAACCGGCATCAAGCAAATCGGCTGATGGAATGCTTTGGTTTGCAACCACCCGTGGCGTTGTGACGACAGATTATCGCCGTCGATTGCCTTTTAATTCATTGCCGCCACCCACGTTTATCACGCGCGTGGTCGTAAACAAAAATGCGATTCCATTCGATAAAACAACCTCATTGCCGCCCGGGAGCGATAGCCTCGAGTTCAGTTACTCGGCGTTAAGTTTCCGGGAACCCGAGCGAAATCAATTTAAATATCAATTGCTTGGTTTCGATCCGGACTGGGTTGACGCTGATGCGCGGCGGACGGCATTTTATAATAATCTTCCCCCGGGAAACTATCGTTTCAGGGTTTTGGCCTCGAACAATGATGGAATCTGGAGCAAAGATGAGGCATCCATCAGCGTTACAATCGAGCCGCATTTTTGGCAGACGCGGACATTTCAGGTGGCTGGTTTTTTGGGGCTCGCGTTTGCAGCGGCATTCGCGGCGCGTCATCTAACTCGTAAACGGTTGCACGCACGTCTCAAACGGCTCGAACAGGAGCATGCTCTGGAAAAGGAACGAACCCGGATCGCGCAGGACATGCATGATGAGTTGGGAGCGCGGATTACCGAAATTCTGTTGGTGGGAAAATCGACGCTTCATCGTGGCAGCGATTTGAAATCCGTGGAAGAAAACGTCGGTCGCATTTGTCAGTCGGCTCAGGAAATTGCCACGGACCTCAACGCGATTGTCTTTGCGGTTAACCCGCAAAATGACTCTCTCGAGCATTTTGTTGCCTACATTTACAAGTACGTGGAAAAACTTCTTGGTGCGACTGCAATTCGTTGTCGGATTGATGTTCCACTGGATGTCCCCGACATGCCGGTCTCTTCCGAAGTTCGACATCATGTTGTGATGTCGATCAAAGAGGCATTGAACAATGCACTGAAGCACTCGGAAGCAACGGAGATCTCGGTAGAAGTAGAAATAGCCGGGACACTTTTGCGAATCTGTCTTCAGGATAACGGCAAGGGTTTCAAACCGTCGGAAACAGATCGACTGGGAAATGGTCTCTTAGGCATGCGAAAACGGATGAAAGAAATTGGCGGTTGTGTCGCTGTGGATAGCATTCCCGGAAAGGGTACTCGCATTCGCTTCGAGATTTCCTTAAAACGATGACACACCCATGACGAGAGTCGCCATCGTTGAAGACGACACGAGGATTCGTGACAGCATTGCGGCCGTGATCAACGGCACCAATGGTTTTACGTGCACCGGAGCTTTTCCGAGTGGTGAAGTGGCCTTGCGCAAAATTCCCGGCGATTGGCCGGAGGTTTTGATCATGGATATTCAACTGCCAGGGATGTCAGGCATCGAATGTGTGGAAAAATTGAAGGACATGCATGAGCGATTGATGGTGCTCATGTTCACCGTTGATGACGATAGCGATGCTATTTTTCGTTCGTTACAGGCTGGAGCCACAGGTTATCTGCTGAAAAGTGCCTCTCCCGCTGAGATTATCGACGCCATTACCGACGTGATGCAAGGCGGTGCGCCGATGTCGGGCCATATTGCCCGTAAAGTGGTGCAATATTTTAGGCCCAAGCGGACCCCGGATGAAGAAAAGCTTTCCAGTCGTGAAGTGGAAATCGTGAATTTTCTCGCGAAAGGTTTTCGCTACAAGGAGATCGCCGACGCGTTGTCCATCAGTGTTCACACCGTCCGCAGTCACATCCGTCGGATCTACGAAAAGCTGCACGTGACGTCCCGGACGGAAGCTGCCCTCAAGCTTGGAAAACGCCCAGCCCTTTAATCTTCTGTGGGGTGTTTGAAAAATGACGTCTTTAGGGTGACGTTATTTTGTATCTCAGGAGGTTTCTATGTCGAAAATCGAACTAAACCGTGTTCGGGCCAATACTGCGTGCCAGGTGAATCAAAATATTGATGAAGAAATCGAAGCGCGGGTTCATTTTTATGCGGGCAAGCCAGCCTATCTCATTACGCAACGCATCCAGGAGTTGGAGAAAGAATGGTCTATTGAGCGTTTGCTGGAGACCAACGCTTCGACGCTCGCCTTAACCGGAATTGTCCTTGCAGCTACCGTAAATAAGAAGTGGCTCTGGTTGAGTGGTGGCGTGCTCGGATTTCTGTTGCTTCATGGCATACAAGGTTGGTGTCCTCCTGTGCCTGCGCTAAGGCGACTGGGTGTACGGACTCGTGGAGAGATTGATAAAGAAAAATATGCTCTCAAGCTCTTGCGCGGTGATTTTGACGAGGTCGATCGCGAGAAATTATCATCCCATCGAGTGATGGAGGCAATTGAAGCTTGAAAGGGACTGGCGGGCTACATCGGCTTTGTTGAATGCTTTCACCTGAATGATAAAAAGAATAGACACTCGGCCTCCAAACCCGAAAACTTAGCCTTATGTCGCTGAAACAATTCAAGGCTTCGGAAAAAAATGCAGCCCAGTTGCAGACCGTTTTGCAGGATCTGAATCATCTTGTTGCCGACATTGAGCGCTGCGAGAAAACCATCCTGGATTTGAAGAACGACCTTGAAGCGGTGAATCTCAAGCACAAAGACCGCAAGTCCACACGCGAAGACATTGCCTACCTGGAAGATCTCCTGAAGTGCGCCAACAAGAAACTGACATGGGAGAAGCACATCGCGAGTTTGCAAAAGCGCACCCCTGCATTGTTGGAGGAAGTCGTCAAAGTGGTGAACGATCCCAACGCAGCGCCTGATCCTGATACACGCGCGAATGTCCTGCGATCCCTTCAAGCGGTGCAAGGCGCGATGGAGCGGCTGCAGAACGTAAAATAATTCACGCTCTAAAATTGCGAGCTGAAGAATCCCGCAAGGTTGTCGGCCGTTTTGGTGAATAACGAGCGATTCTCCAGATCGGCTTTATTGAGAAGCCTCGATTGCCTTTTGTCTCTTTCGAAAATTCCGATTTGGCGCTGGGCAAAACCCGTATCCAGAACATTAAAGTCTGCTTCATCGTTGATTCGAAAAGACCGGTTGTCGAAATTGGCGGAGCCAGCAACGACGAGGACATCATCAATTATCATTTCTTTCACGTGATACATGGCGGGACCGTACTGATAAAATTTCGCGCCGGCATCCATGAGTTTGCCCCAATTCGCTCTGGAGGCCGCCTTTACCAGTTTTGCATCCGTTTTGCTGGGGACAATTATCTCCACGGCGACGCCGCGTTGCATGGCGTCAAGTAACGTTTTCATCATTAGATCATCGGGAAGGAAATAGGCGTGGGCGATCCGGATATTTTTCTTGGCCGCGGCAATCGAGTAGAGGAAAGCGAGACGGATGGATTCCTGGTTGTCCTTGGGGCCGGATTTATAACATTGCACCGGGAGTGTGCCTGCCGGCTCAAGCGGGGGGAAATAATCGGTCCCGTGCAAAACTTCACCAGTCGTCTGGCGCCAATTATCGATAAAAATCCCCTGCAATTGTGCGACGGCAGGGCCTTCGATCTTAAAATGCGTATCGCGCCATTGCTTTTCGGTTTCGGCATCTCCAAGCCACGAATCGTGCAGACAAGAACCGCCAATGAATCCGATCCGGCCATCCACCACCATAATTTTGCGGTGGGTCCGATGATTGATTTGAAAATTGACCTGATACCATTGTCCTCGGTTGAACTTCACGATCTGGGCGCCAGCATCCCGAAGGATATTGATGTCCTCGGTTTTCAGTTTAAAGCTGCCCATGCCATCGACGACAATGTGGACTTTTACTCCGGCACGCGCGCGCTCACAGATGGCATCGCGAAATTCATCGCAAACTTTGCCACGGCTCCAAATATAAGTTTCAAGAGTGATCGTCTTTTTGGCGCCATGAATCGCCTGCAGCATTGCTGGAAAAATTTGGTTTCCGTTGACCAATGTTTCGACCTTGTTGCTTTCTGCAAACGGGGTATCGAGCAAGGCATCTGCGCTGCGACGGAATGCGCCGTCGGTCACTGAATAATCGACGACGATTTCCTTGCGGATCGGCTTCCGACTGAACCAATAAAAGAACGCCGAAGACGTCAGCATCGTGCCGACGAGGAACAGCAGTCCGATCAACATGAGCCGTTTCGGATGCTTCATAGACAGCTGAATTGGACACGAGAATCGAGATGGGTGGAATCCGGTGAAGGGCGGGAATTGGCTCAGAGATTGACATGACCAACGTAGAGGTTTTTGCGCCTTTTTGGCAAAGACGTCTCGAATGAGATTGAACTAATGGGGAGCTTGGCGATAATTCAGCGCCAATTCATGAACGAGTGGAACATTCAATCGCGGTCTCACGTCTGCCAGGGCTGCGAAAAGCCGTTTGCCGACAAAGAACATTATCACACGATTTTGTCCGACGATAAGCATGAGCTGCGTCGGTTGGACATCTGCAACGACTGTTGGAGTTCCAAATACCAGAATGGCAACGACCGGAAAGGGTTTATTTCCTACTGGCAAGGCGTTTACGAAGCCCCGCCGCCAGCCGCGCCTGAAGCCATTCAGAAGGAGAATGCCGAAACCCTCCTGCGCAAGCTGATCGAGTTGAACGATCCCAAGCACGGCGCTGCCTGCTTTATCCTGGCAGTGATGCTGGAACGCAAACGCATCTTGAAAGTGAAGGAGCAGGTCAAGAGCGAAGGCCGGCGCATGTTCGTTTACGAACATCCCAAAACAGGAGATGTCTTTACCATCGCCGATCCCAATCTGCAGTTGAATCAATTGGACGAAGTGCAGCGTGACGTCGCGAATTTGCTCGAACACGGTCTGGGTGGCCCGGCCCCTGCAGAACAGTCCAATACCGCATCGCCGGCCCCGGCCGAAGGAACTACCGAAAATCCGCCTCCTCCGGATGCGCCTTCTCCTGAAAAGAGTTTGGATGTTGCGTAAACTAAAACTCTGCGGTTAAATTCCCCTGGCCTTAAAAACGCGCAAAACGCAAAAGCATTTGCGCCTTCTTGCGGCCTGCTGTGCCTGAACTGGATATTTTACAATCGCGTCTCGGCTACACGTTCAAGGACGTGGCCCTTCTGAAATTGGCGTTAACGCACCCTTCCGTCGCGCACGAACAAGGAAGTTCTCTCGTGCAACACAATCAACGCCTGGAATTTCTTGGTGATTCCGTGCTCGGCCTCGCTCTAACCAGAGAGCTTTACGAAAAATTCCCCAACGTCGGCGAAGGCGCCCTGACCAAGGCTCGCGCCCAAATGGTGAATCGCAAAACGTTGGCGGAGCAGGGGAGACTTTTGGATTTAGGCGATTACCTCGTCTTGAGTCGTGGTGAAGAGGCCAATGGCGGCCGGAGCCGCGAATCTGCTTTGGCAGATGCGTTCGAAGCCGTTCTTGGGGCGATGTTCCTTGATGGCGGTTTTGAAGCGGCGCGGACGATTATTCTGCAATGTTTCCGCGATGGATTTGGTGAGCTGACGGAGATTCCGAATCTCGAAAATCCAAAAGGCGAACTGCAGGAGGTTCTGCAGGCCAACTCTTCCGAGGCGCCGGTCTACGAATTGGTCTCGTCCAGTGGACCGGACCATGATCGAGTCTTCGAATCTGTTGTTCGCCATGGAGGGGTGGAATTGGGGCGAGGCGTCGGAAAGAGCAAAAAAGCTGCGGAAAGCGAGGCGGCCGTCGCTGCCTTGAATAAGTTAAAGGAGAAGAACAAAGAATCGAATCCCGAGCGCGGGGATGGAGAAGTGCAAAAAAGTTGAGATGCAACTTGCCTTTAGTTAAATCCGGTTTATAAATTTCTCTCTCTGCTCGCCGGCGTGGCGAAATGGCAGACGCAGTTGACTCAAAATCAACCGAGGAAACTCATGGGGGTTCAAGTCCCTCCGCCGGCACCACTCCCTGTCATTGATCCTTAGTTACTTTCCGAAATTTTTGGTGAACCCGTGTTGGATTTTTCAAGAAGCCCTCAGGTTAATCAGGGATTCCACCGTAAATGCTAAAGGGTATCCCTCACATCCTTAGTCGTTGCTTATCTGAGTCTTATGGTGGTATAACATAAAAATCCCAATTTGGTTTGCACGCAGTTATCCGTGTTGTCATGGATCTAAACGAAACAACCTTTTGCGGCAGTTTGTGGTTTTGCCTCGTCGGTTCATCGAGAAGGGGACGCGGATGTTTCGGCCCCACGTAAAAAGAGCTTTTACTATGTAAAACACACCTTAAAGGAGCCCCAATTATGTCGAAAATTGCGATTTTGCATCTGGAAGACAATCCGTTCGATGTCGAATTGATAGGTTTAGCTATAAAAGCAGGCGGGCTCGATTGTGATTTTACTTACGCGAGGAACAGACACGAATTCGAATCGAATTTTCTTCGGCGGCCTTTCGACCTGATTCTCTCAGATTATTCTGTGCCGGATTACAATGGTTTTGCGGCGCTAAAATTCACGCGAGAAAACAATTCCCAGGTTCCGTTTATCCTGCTGTCCGGCACGCTGAGAGAGGATCAGGCGGTGGAGAGTCTTAAAAACGGCGCGGCTGACTACATCGTGAAGGAAAGATTGACGCGCCTGGTCCCGGCAATTCAACGAGCATTAGCCGATGCCAAAGAGCGTGCTGAGCGGAAACGCCAGGAAGAACAAATCCGGGAGCAAGCGGCCTTGCTGAATAAAGCCCACGACGCGATTCTCGTTTGTGATCTTCAAGGACGCATTACCTCTTGGAACAAAGGAGCGGAGCGCGTCTATGGTTGGACCGTCGAGGAGGCGCTGCATAAAACATTTAAAGAATTGGTGCCCGTTCAGGACGTTGCGAAAATCGATGAAGCGCAACGGCAAACCGAAGAAAAAGGCGAGTGGATTGGGGAATTGTCGCAGACGACGAAATCAGGGAAAGCTGTCATTGTGCAGAGTCATTGGACTTTAATGTCCGATCACGGCAAACCAACGACGTTTCTCATAATCAGCACCGACATCACCGAGAAGAAGCATTTTGAGGAACAGTATCTTCGTGCGCAGCGTTTAGAGAGCATCGGCATTCTGGCCAGCGGGATTGCTCACGATTTAAACAATGTTCTCGCGCCGGTTTTGATGGGCGCGCAGTTGCTGCGCATGACGATTACCGATCCAGATGCCACCGGGCCTCTGGATGCAATCGAAAGCAGCGCGCAGCACGGTTCCGATTTGGTCAAACAGATCCTCGCATTTGGCCGAGGAGTGGGTGGGGAGCGCATCGAGTTGCAACTTGGCCATCTCATTCGCGATGTGCACAAGCTGGTCCGTGAAACCTTTCCCCGCTCGATCGAAGTGGAACTGAATTTGCCGAAGGAATTGTGGCTGATAAAGGCAGTTTCCACCCAGATCCACCAGGTGCTGATGAATCTTTGCGTTAATGCGCGCGACGCAATGCCCAATGGGGGACGCCTGCAGATTCGCGCTGAAAATATCCATTTGGATGAAAGTTATGTCGCCGGAAATCCTGAAGTGAAACCAGGACCGCATCTCGTCATTACGGTCAGTGATACGGGGACGGGCATGCCTCCGGAAGTGATTCAACGAATTTACGATCCCTTTTTCACCACGAAAGAGATTGGCAAGGGAACAGGTCTTGGCCTTTCGACCGTAAAAGGAATCGTCAAAAATCACGAAGGTTTCATTCAGGTTTATAGCGAGATCAATAAAGGAAGCCGTTTTCGGGTTTATTTTCCGGCCGTCGGTGCTGCTTCAGCCAAGGACACTGAAACTCAGCAACGTCAAATGCCGAGAGGAAAAGGCGAACGCGTCCTGATTGTGGATGATGAAGAGAATGTTCGGCAAGTGACTGCCAACACACTGCAACGATATGGTTATTGCACTTTGATGGCGAAAGATGGCGCCGAGGGCCTGGCCACCTATGTCACACATCAATCAGAAATCGGTCTCGTTCTTACCGATATGATGATGCCGTTGATGGGCGGAGCAGCGCTGATCCACTCGCTCCAACGTCTGAATCCAAAAGTCAAAATTGTTGCCCTGACGGGGATGATTGAATCCGTGGACCCGAATGCCATTCTTGGCTTGGAGGTAATCACGAAGCCATTCCGGGCGGAAAATCTTTTAGGAACGATTCGACGTGTCCTTGATGATTCCAGTGAACACAGGGCTGAAAACGAATTCTCTGCCGTGTCCTGAGCCAAATAAAAAAGGAGCAACCTTTCGGCTGCTCCTTTCGAATAAATTCAAGGCAGTTCTTAGAACTTACCTCCGTAAACCGCGTTCTTGCCGAGCAACTGTTCAATGCGCAGCAATTGATTGTATTTCGCGGTACGATCGCTGCGGCTCAAGGAACCGGTTTTGATCTGACCGCAGTTCGTCGCCACCGCGAGGTCGGCGATCGTGGCGTCTTCGGTTTCGCCGGAACGATGGCTGAGGACAGCGGTGTAACCGTTTTCCTTGGCGAGTTCGACAGCGTCCAATGTCTCCGTGAGAGAACCAATCTGGTTCACCTTGACGAGGATCGAGTTGGCCGTACCGGTGTCGATGCCTTTTTGGAGGAACTTCACGTTCGTCACGAACAAATCGTCGCCGACGAGTTGAATCTTGTCGCCGAGCTTATCGGTGAGCTTCTTCCAGGTCGTCCAATCGCTTTCAGCGCAACCGTCTTCGATGCTGACGATTGGATATTTGCCGCAGAGTTCGACGTAGAAGTCGACGAGTTCGTCGCCGCTCAATTTGCGTCCGCTGCTCTTCTTGAAAACGTAGTTGCTGTTGCCGGTGTAGAATTCCGAGCTGGCCACGTCGAGAGCGAGGAAGATTTGTTTGCCGGGTTTATAACCAGCATCTTTCGTCGCCTGGAGAATGGCTTCGATCGCGGCTTCCGCGCTGTCGAGTTTCGGGGCAAAACCACCTTCGTCACCGACCGCGGTCGAGAGACCTTTTTTCTTCAACACAGACTTCAGCGCGTGGAAGATTTCCGTGATCGCCTGCAAACCTTGGGAGAAAGTGTTGAAACCTTTCGGAACGATCATGAATTCCTGGAAATCAATCGGGGCATCGGAATGCGCGCCGCCGTTGATCACGTTCGCCATCGGAACAGGAAGCACCTTGGCATTTGGTCCGCCGATGTATTTGAACAACGGAACATTCAACGACGTCGCGGCAGCCTTCGCATTCGCCATCGAAACGGCGAGAATGGCGTTCGCGCCGAGATTGGCTTTGGTTTCGGTGCCGTCGAGATCAAGCATCGTGCGATCGACCGTCAATTGATCGAGAGCATCGACGCCTTTGAGCTTCGGCAGGATTTTGCCGGTCACGTTTTTGACTGCCTTGGAAACGCCTTTGCCGAGGTAACGATTCTTTTCACCGTCGCGCAATTCGAGCGCTTCATGTTCGCCGGTGCTGGCTCCCGAGGGGACAGCAGCGCGACCAACCGCGCCATTGGCGAGGATGACATCAACTTCAACGGTGGGGTTCCCGCGCGAATCGAGAATTTCGCGCGCCTGAATATTCGCAATGGTACTCATAAAATGCGCGCGAATCTTAGAGGCGAGCCGCCGCAACGCAATAAAATTTCCGGGATGTTTTTTAGATGCCGCGCCCCATTTAATCCCTTGAATTTAAGAAACCAACGCCAATTTTTCGTCGTCTTTCAATTTCTGATGAGTAATTTAGCCACTATGACTTTGAAATCCGGTTTGCTGAAACGCGCATCTGTATCTGCGCTGGCCCTTTTCCTCACTGTCGCTGCTCCGCTGTTTGCCGCCGAGAAATATCTCCCGCCGAATACCCCCGACAGCATTGCGTTGTTGCCGCCGCCGCCGATCCCGGGTTCGGAAGAATATAAAGCAGATCTCGCGTGCTCCCGCGCCGTCTTCAAAGCCCGCACGCCCCAGGAAGAAAAGCGTGCCACCAAAGACGCGAATCTCACGGTGTTTAATTTCGCGCATGTTCTTGGAAAATCGTTCAATTCGAATGCGCTTCCGAAAACCACCGCATTTTTCGCCGACCTGAAACAACAGGTGAAAGAGCCGATCTTCGCCGCGAAAGATCATTGGAAGCGGACGCGTCCCTATGACGTCGACAAGGAACTTTGGTTTGGCAAGCCTGAGCCGAGCTACAGCTATCCGAGCGGACATTCGACGCAGGGAATGATCCAGGCGTTGGTTCTCGCCGAATTGTTCCCGGACAAACGTGAAGCGCTCTTGCAGGTCGGACGGGATATCGGCTGGGATCGAGTCCTCATTGGTAAACATTTCCAAACCGACGTCTTTGCCGGGCGCGTTCTGGCCCAGGCTACCGTCATTGAGTTGAAAAAAAGCGACGCCTTTCAAAAGGCATTGGCGGAAGT
>CBHTTJ010000078.1:0-23852 GCA_966095605.1 uncultured bacterium
GTCTTTCGTGTCCGGGTTGCGGCGGACTTCGGGCCACCCATCAGCTTTTGCATGGGCACCTGTTCGCCGCCTTCAAGTTGAATCCTTTATTCATTCTGCTCCTGCCACTTTTTGCCTGGATGGGAATTCGGGAGATCGTTCGCCTGATGAAAGGAAAGGTTTATCCTTCGCCCTTCCAGAATGTGCTTTTCGGCTGGGCTCTTGGTGCGGTGGCGATCTTGTTCGGAATCGTCCGGAACCTGCCATTTTCTTGTTTTGCGTGGATGAACCCCTGAAGATTTTATGTACAAAATCATTGGAGCCGACGGCCGACAATATGGTCCTGTTTCCGCGGACCAAATCAAACAGTGGATATTGGCTGGTCGGGCGAATGGCCAAACCCTGGCGCAGGCAGAAGGAACCATCGAATGGAAGCCACTCAGCAGCTTTCCTGAATTTGTCCTGAGTATTCCACTCAACGCGCCGCCGCCGTTGCAATCCTCTGTGGCAAATCGCGCGAGTAACAAGATTGCCGCGGGTATTTGTGGGATTCTCCTGGGGAGCCTCGGCGTGCATAAATTCATTCTTGGATATACCGGCACCGGCGTCTTGATGTTGGTGGTGACGGTGGCTTCGTGCGGGTTGGGGGCGCTTCCGATGTACGTCATCGGATTTGCGGAAGGCATTATCTATTTGACGAAGTCCGACGAGGAATTTGTGCGCACTTACGTCGATAATCGCCGCGAGTGGTTTTGAATCTTCCTGCCGGCCCTCGGCATAATGGAAAACGCGATGCATTTTTTGGCGATGACTGATTCGCAAACTTGTGGCATTTGTGGCTCATGGGAAATGTAGATCCTGCATTAGAAGTTAAGCAGTTGTTTAAAGAAAAATTCGGCCATGCCCCGAGGCATGTTGTGAAAGCGCCCGGTCGGCTGGAGCTTTTAGGTAATCACACCGATTACAACGAGGGGCTCGTGATGTCCCTGGCGGTGGATAAATATATTTTGATCGCCTGCTCACCCCGAACCGATGGAAAAATTGAATTGGTTTCGTCGGCTTTTCCAGAACGCGAATTGTTTTCCATCTCCGATCTGAAGAAAAATCCCGAAAGGCCGTGGGCGGATTACGTGAAAGGAGTGCTCGTCGAGTTGCGACGGCACCAGGTGCATTTCGGAGGATTTAGTGCCGCAATTCATGGCACGTTGCCGATGGGGGCTGGCATGAGCAGCTCTGCCGCATTGGAAGTGGCAACGGCAATGACAGTCCGCGAGTTGTATCCGTATAACATTACGGAGACTGCTTCGTCGAACCCGCCGCCGCGCGATGCAAAAGGAAGTTTGCCTGAGCTTTCTCGCGAGCAGAAAACAATCGTTGCGAAACTCTGCCAGCGCGCGGAAAACGAATTCGTTGGAGTCAAATGCGGGATTCTTGACCAGATTTCCTCACTTTTCGGCAAAACATTCCATGCCATTGAAATCGATTGCCAGAGTATCACCGTCGATCACGTGCCCATGATTGGCGAGATCGCGATCGTGATCTGTAATTCGGGCGTGAAACATTCTCTCGTGGGCGGGGAATACAACGAGCTGCGGGAGATGTGTGAGAGTGCCGCGCGGAAAATTGGTGTGAAAGCGCTCCGGGCCGTGGACATGAAGATGCTCAATGCGAACAAAGCAAAGCTGAGCGAAAGGGAATACCAATGCGCATACCACGTGGTGGGCGAAATCCAACGCGTTATCGCAGGAGCAAAAGCCTTGCGCTCTGATGATTTTGCGCAGTTCGGACAATACATGTTCCAAAGCCACGAAAGTTCTCGTGACTATTTCAAAAACAGTACGAAGGAACTGGATATTCTTGTGGATCTGGCGCGTCAACACCCGGCCACCCTGGGCGCTCGTTTGACCGGTGGTGGATTTGGAGGAGCGACGATCAATTTGGTGAAGCGGAATGCGGTTGAGGTCTTCTGCGATTACATGGCCGCTGAATACGAAAAGAAGACAAAGATCCAGATCACGCCATTGCAGTGCCAGATCGTCGAGGGGGCGCATTGATCAAACGGTGCCGATCTGTCTGATTGTTGATTCAGCAAGGTTTCCTATGGAGGAAAACCGAGACGGGACGACATTGGAGCATGTTGAAGATTGCTCTATTTGCCCTGATCCTCGGGATTCTCCTGGCTTTTTTATTCAGCCGTCGCAGTTAAGGTTTGGATGTCACCGCGGCGTCGCCTGGAAACAGCTTCTGAAAAATGGCAAACAACTCGCGATGGGAATTGGTAATTAAACCAATCTCTTTGGGAATGGATTCACTGGAGGACTTCATAATGATGCCCCCACATTCGAAACAGAAGAAAATGTCGATGCTCTTGCCTTCACGAACAAAGGTCATCACGTATCCCGGAGTGTAGATGCAAGCAGGATGAAGGTCAGATTGCCGTTCTTTTGAAGTGATGATTTCGACCACGCGAGCAGCGACAGCCTCGGGAACGACGACAGTATTGGTATCTTTTTCGTAAAACAACTGCGGATCGGGATCGTTCGATTGGTTGGTATTTCTCACAAACCCCACGGTGTGAGCCGCTCTCACCGACTCCGGACTAACCAGAGTTGGTTTGTCCTGGTTGGAAATATTCAAAAACGAATTGCGATGATCGAAGTAGAAGGCAATGGCGCCGATCACAAGCGCGATGATTAAAGCTTTGACGGTTCGTTTCATTTAGCGAATTCGTTCCACGGCAATTTTCTGCAAGTCGCTCGTGCCGAGTTCGAGAAGGCTGGCGTTTTTATACAAATCCGTTTCCAGCTTCTGCTCTGGAGCGCCGAATCGTTGTCGCTGACGGTCCAGTTCGCTGATGGCGAGGACATCCGAGGCGACGGGATCGGTGCTGAACCAGAGCTGATTCAAAGGTGTGGAATAGTGCAAGAGCGTGTCGCGCTGACCCTGGTATTGGCAGATTAACGCATCCGTAATGCAAAGAATCACATGATCGCTGATGGGCGCGAGAGCGTAGATTTCAGGAACAGCGGTGCCAATGCGTTCCACGGAAGAATCGAACCGAACGGAATTGTCAACGCTACCGAACGAAAGGCTGTAGAGATTGCCGGAAACACCCGCGACATTGTTGTTCAGCAAGGGGGCGACGGAAATAATTTTGGTGACTTGAGTGGTCAGTAGTTTGGAAACGTGTGACTTCCGGCCAACGTTCGGACCTTTTTGTTCGAATTCGAGGTCCCCCCAAACCGGCGTGCCGAGGATGGCATTGTCATAGGCCTCGTCTGTGCTCCAGCCCGATTCCGCCGCAGACTCCAACCGCACATTATGGCGTATCGCAATCTCTCGAAAACCAGAGAGATATAAATCCCCAAGCCGCTTGTCCCAAATCACGATGCGATCCGGTGCAATCCCCGCAGCGATCATATTTTCAACGAGTGCCTCAACAACTTCGGGGCGGGTGCCTACGGTCTTTCCGGGAGAAGAGAAAACCTTGATGCCGACAACATCGTTGCTGGTTACCAGGCCTTGCCACGCGAGTTTCGAATCAGTTTTCCCCGTCACGCGAGCAAGCCCATGTTCAATCATCTGTGGCAGCTCTTTTGGTTTCGGCACAAAATGTTTGGTGGCAGCAGGGTTTTCGACAATGACCACCCTGCTTTGGGACGTGTGATTTGTGTTTGAGGAGAATGGGGATTCGACGGCCTGTGATGAAAAACAGACCAGCGAGATTGTCAGGATACAAAACAGTCTTTTCACGAATGCGGCGCCTTCTTGACACTACAGGCGGCGGATGTTACCTAGCTCGCCCAATGCTGACGACGAAAAAGCGCATGCGAACTTTCGAATTTTTTTTCGGGTTGGCTGCGGCGGTTTTTCTGGCGGGTTGCACTCCTTCTGGCCCGAAAGCGCTCTTGGAAGGAGACCGGCTTTTGAACGAAGGAAAGTTTTCAGAAGCCATTCCAAAACTTACTGAAGCTGTAACCCTCCTGCCTCAAGATTATCAAAAAGCCCGTGCATGGAATCGGTTGGGGCTCGCTTACCAACAAAGTGGGGAACTGACCAAGGCCGCCCAGGCTTATCAACAGGCTTTGAAACTGGACCGTGATCTTGAAGAAGCCGTCTTCAATCTCGGATGTGTTCTGATGGAGCGGGGGAACGCAGCTGCGGCAGTGGAATCACTCACCACTTATGGTATTCGGCAGCCACAGGATCCCGACGCCTGGCTGAAACTGGGCGAAGCGCAGGCGCAACGCGCTCTGCAAATCACCGGACGCGAACGGACGACGCAGTTGGATGCAGCCAGGAAGAACCTGGAACAGGCATCGAAGATGAAAATGTCGGCGGAATTACAGAATGCACTCGGCATGGTTCACTTTGCAAAAGGTCGGACTGCTGATGCGGTCAAATCATTTCAATCTGCTTTGGAACTGGATCCGCGATTCGGTCCCGCCATTCTTAATATGGCAATCGTCTTTCATTCCTCTCGTGATTTGAATGATCGACGCAAGGCGTCACAATTTTATCATCATTACCTGACCACTGCTCCTGCCAACGCAGCTGAAGTGGAAGGAATTGTCCGTCAATTGGATTCGGAACTGTCTGGTAACGGACGAACCGCAAGCGTGCCCTCCGTAACTAATCGAACCGATGTTGTCCGAACCAATCCGGTCGCCGGAACAACGGCAGTTCGCCCGCCGTCATCTGCACGCTATAAGTATCTTTCTCCTGCTCGTCCATCTGCAGGGAATCGCACAGATGCCAATCGCTATTTTTTGGCTGGCCTCGAAGCACAACGGGCAAGACGCCTCGACGAAGCCATCACTAATTACCGAAAAGCCATACAGGCTGACGGAAGTTTCTTTGAGGCCCATTACAACCTGGAACTCGTTGAATTTGAAAAAGGAAACCTTCCCGCCGCCTTGAATGAAGCCGAAATGGCACTTTCCATCATGGCTGGCTCGGTAAATGCTCGTTACAATTTTGCGCTGGCGCTGGACAGGTCCGGCTTCGCGCAGGATGCAGCCAATGAGTTGGAAAAGCTGCTGGCCCAGAGTCCGGGAGAAACCCGGGCTCATTTGTTATTGGGCAGCCTTTTTGCTCAAAAACTGAGTGATATGCCAAGAGCGCGAATACATTTTGCAAAAGTTCTGGAATTGGAGCCTCAACACGCGCAAGCTCCCGCTATCCGCAATTGGCTGAATGCAAACCGTTGAAATCCCCTCGACGACAAGCTGCTGAACAAGTAAACAAAAACTATGAATAGCCTGGTTGGAGTCACTTCATACAATTTGCCGTTCGGGTGGTTTGATCTTGTTGTCTTCGTCTTGCTGGTGGTTGGTTTTTTTCGTGGACGCAAACATGGCATGTCCCAGGAGATTTTGTTTGTCCTGCAATGGCTATTGATCGTCGTTGTCGGCGGACAGTATTACGAACCCCTCGCTAAACTCCTTTTCGACCAGGGGCTGTTTGGTCCCTTGACCTGCAATTTGATTGTTTACCTGACCATTTTTGCCGTGCTGAAGATCGTTTTCACAAATCTTAAACGTTTCGTCGGTGAAAAGATTTTTGCCAGCGACGTGTTTGGGAAATACGAATTTTATCTCGGCATGTTCGCCGGGATCATGCGCTACGCGTGTATTACTTTGTTTATCATTTCCCTGGTGAATTCACGCGCCTACACCCAACAGGAGATTGCTGAGAAAGAAAAAAGTCAGGTGAAAGATCTCGGCTCCTCATTTTTTCCTTCTATTCCGGCCGTGCAGGATTCAATTCTTGTGAAGTCTGTGACTGGGTCCAACGTTCGTGCGCACCTTTCTCAGCTTCTGTTGAAACCTGCTTCTCCGAACGACCCGGCCAAGAAGCCTGAAGGTCCGGCGAAGAAGAGGGAGTCAGCCGTCGACGAAGTGATTAGCGGTAAATCTCCGAAGAAGTAATTCTGCATGGCTGGCTTAATCCCTTCTGCAGTTTTAGAACAAATCCGTTCTGCCAGCGATATCGTCGATATCATCGGGGGGTATTTGCCGTTGAAGAGAGCCGGGGCGAACTTCGTTGCGCTCTGTCCTTTTCACAAAGAGAAATCCCCAAGTTTTAACGTCAATCCCCATCGTCAGATTTTCCATTGCTTCGGCTGTCACAAGGGAGGGGATGTTTTTACCTTCGTCAAGGAATACGAAAATATTGGCTTCATGGACGCCGTGCGCCGACTCGCCGAGCGCGCCAAGATTCCGCTGGAATTTGAGGACACTCCCGGCCAGCAACAAGTGCGTCACATCAAAGATACGTTGCTGCAAATTCACGAGCAGATCACACAGCGCTGGCAGGCCGCACTCGCAAACGATGCCAACGGACAAATTGCCCGGGACTATCTCGCGAAACGCGGCGTAAGCGAGGAAGCTATTCAATTGTTTCGTCTCGGTTACGCTCCGGACCTTTGGGATGACACGGTGAATTGGGCGAAGAGTAAGAATTTCGACATGACATTGGTCGAACAGGCCGGATTGATCCTGAAAAAAGACAGCGGCGGCTATTACGATCGCTTTCGCGGCAGATTGATGTTTCCCATCTGTGATGAGCAGGGCAGGGTGATTGCCTTCAGTGGACGCGTTTTGTCTGGTGACGAAAAAACCGCCAAATACGTTAACTCGCCTGAAACGCCGATCTTTACGAAGGGGAAAATCTTTTTCGGCCTGGATAAATCAAAGCGTGCCTTGCTGGACGCGAAATTCGCGGTGGTTTGCGAGGGGCAGTTGGACTTGATTGCGTGCTACATGGCGGGAATCAAAAACATGGTTGCCCCGCAGGGAACGGCGCTCACTTCGGATCATGCTCGCGTTCTGAAACGATACGTTGAAGAGGTTGTTCTTTGCTTTGATTCGGATAATGCCGGCCAGAATGCCACCGTGCGGTCCCTGGATAGTTTGCTGGCGGCGGGATTGGCGATTCGCGTAGCGACGGTGCCTTCTCCTCACGATCCAGACAGTTTTATCAAGGCAAACGGCCCAGCAGCTTTTCAGGATTTACTCCAAAAGGCGGAAGGTTTTTTTGATTATTATTTGAATCGACTCTGCGTCACGAACGACGTCAACACCGACAAAGGGCGAGTAATAATCGTAAAGGCAATGGCGGAAAATTTGCGCAAAACGGACAATACCGTTTTGATGGATAAGTACGCGCAGAAAACTGCGATGCGCCTGGGAGTCGCTGCCGAATCGGTTCGTCGTGAGTTCAAAAAGGCTGGACGTCCGGAGCGGTCGGAGGAAGAACCAATCGAAAGTGAAGAAGAAAGTTTAACGCCGCCGCCGGTGACCGAATTGTGGCTGCTGAAGGCCCTTCTCCAAACGGACGATCTGGTGGAATGGATCGGTGCATTTCTGGAGCTCAATTGGCTTTCCAGTCCACTTGCCCGGACCATTGTTGAAAAACGTCTGCAAAAGTTTCATGATCAAAATTGGTACGGCGTTGCGGCATGGCTCGAGGAATTGGAAAATCCGCAACTGCGCAGTTTCGTTACAGAACTTTTAGCGGATGAGCGTCCATTGCCTGAACTCGTTAAAATACTTCAAGGCGAACCAGGAGCTAAAGGTGTGGTGGAAATTTTGCGCGATAATTTCATTGATCGCCAGCTTGCGATCATTAACCAGCGCCGGGCTGATCCCAATCTGAGTGAGGCTGAGATTATTTCCTTAACCCAGCAAAAGTCGGCTCTTCGTCAACTTAAATTGACCCCGCTCACGCCAAAGGACGAATAGTCCCTGGGCTGATTAGAATTATTCTCTGGAATTCCACTTGCAGCACTAACAACGTGACCTAGTATGCCGATATGGAACTAGTCGTCGTCCTGTTAATTGCGGGCGTCGTCCTTTTGCTTCTGGAAACTATTCTTCCGGGTGCTGTCGCCGGCATCGCTGGTTTTCTCTGTCTCGTGGGGGCTGTCATTCTCAGCTATAACCGTTTCGGCCTCCAGACCGGCAATCTCGTTTTGCTCGGCGTTGTGATTGCCTTGACCGTAGGCGCGATCGCCTGGATGCAGATCTTTCCGAATAGCCCCATGGCCCGTCCTTTTATTTCCAAGAGAACCATCGGTAATGTCGATGCGGGAAAGCCGGAACTTCTGGAGAAAACCGGAACCGCCTATACCAATCTCCGTCCATCCGGAACAGCCCTTATCAACGGACGTCGTGTGGACGTTGTTACGGAAGGCGACATGGTGGAGCGTGGCACCCTGATCAAGGTCATTCAGGTGGAAGGTCTGCGTGTCGTGGTGCGTCGTGTAAATCTTTCCGAGTCAGAAAAAACTAATTCACAAACAAACGTATGAATCCGCTTCTAAGCGAAATCCAAGGGCCGGTTTGGTTGTTCCTCATTGCCATCGTCGGTGTCGTCTCGCTGGTGATGTGCATCCTCTGCTTCAATTTTTTCCTCATCTGGCTGCGCGCACTGTCAGCAGGGGCAAGGGTCACGTTATTCGAATTGATCGCGCTGCGGCTTCGCGGCGTTCCTGTGGGCATGATTGTCGACCAGCGTATTACTGCGGTTAAATCTGGCATCGACGTCACCATTGATGATCTGTCCACCCATTATCTCGCCGGTGGCAGTGTTGAAATGGTTGTTCTGGCTCTCATCGCGTCGCGCAAGGCCGGCATCGCTATGGATTTCGATCGCGCGTGCGCCATTGACCTCGCCACAAAGGGCACCGGCAAAACCGTCATCGAAGCTGTCCGGACGTCAGTGAATCCCAAGGTCATTGATTGTCCCGCGCCGAATTCCGGCAAGATCACCATCGACGCCGTGGCCAAGGACGGGATTGTTATCAAAGCTAAAGCTCGTGTCACCGTGCGCACCAACCTCGATCGTTTCGTCGGCGGCGCAACGGAAGAAACCATTATTGCCCGTGTCGGCGAAGGCATCGTCACGACGATTGGTTCGGCTCACAGTTACAAAGATGTTTTGGAAAATCCCGATCGTATCTCGAAAACTGTTTTGGACAAAGCGCTGGATAGTAACACCGCGTTCGAAATTCTTTCGATCGATATTGCCGACGTGGATGTCGGCGAAAATGTTGGCGCAAAGTTGCAGGCGGAACAGGCCGAGGCCAACAAACTGATCGCGCAGGCACAAGCCGAAGTTCGCCGCGCTCTTGCCGTCGCGACCGAACAGGAAATGATCGCCCGCGTGCAAGAAATGCGCGCTCGCGTTGTGGAAGCCGAAGCGCAAATTCCGATGGCGATGGCCGAAGCGTTCCGCAGCGGCAATCTCGGTGTCATGGATTATTATAAAATGAGAAATATCCAGGCCGACACTGGTATGCGCGAAAGCATAGGGGGAGGATCGCCGGGAGCGCAAAACAAGCCGGCAGGGAGCTAGGTTACTTTTGTTTCAATGGAACTGTTTGGTGCATTACATATCACGCCGATGTTCGCCGCGGGCATCGAGACGGTTGTTATTTTCGTGATCATCTCGGTGATTACGGCGATATTCAATGGTTTCAAGAAGAAGACGGACACCGACGATGGGTGGACTAGCCAACGGCCTCCACGAATTCCTCGTCCAACCAACCCGCGCACGGCTGCACCTCCGCCAGTCTCTTCCCAGAAACAAGTTGATTGGGAGGAAGAGTTACGTCGTCTGCTGCAGGGATCAACGCCGCTACCCGCGCCTCCCCGAACGCCAACGACTCCACCGCCAACTCCTGTGCCGAGACGGCAGCCTCAAGCGCCGCCGCCGCAACCTCGTCCCGAACCGCGGCAGCAGTCGACAATGGCTGTGCCAAAAGTTTTTCAGGAGGAAAAGTTTTACAAAGGCCACTGTGTCAACTGCGGTGGACACCTCGAATTTCGGCCCCGTGACATGGAGGAAGTTGTTCCATGCCCGCATTGCAACCAACTCACGGTGCTTCGTCCGTTTTCGCAAACACCCGTGGAAACGATGTCCCATCAAAAGGCGATCTCCACGTTTAGTCAGGGAACAAAAACATGGCAAAAGGCGAGTGCTCTCGACGAACGGGTCACGACCGAAATGGCGAACAAGTTAAGTCAGCCGATTGGGTCGACAGCAGTTGCCTCAAAACAACGGTCCGCGGAGATAGGCGAAGTTGTGGGGATGTTTAAAATCCCTCGCAACGCGCGGCAAGCGGTCATCGCTTCGCTGATTTTGGCGCCGCCGAAAGCGTTGGAAAACTAGCGCAATCGTGTAGCTCTAAATCCCTGAAACCTTCAGCCCGAAAATCCGATGATATTCCTGCAGCGCGTAACGATCTGTCATGCCTGCCAGGTAATCACAAATGGCCCGTGGCCAGCCGTCTTTCTTGGCGCGTTTACGGAAGGTGGAACCAATCTGCGCCGGGTGGACCATGTAGTAATTAAATAATTCTTCCAGCATGCGCACGGCACGCATGTTCGGCTGATGCACCTCAGGATTGTAATAGAGGTTCTCGTAAAGATAGTCGCGCAGTTCCAGATTCATCTTGCGACGCTCCTCGCTATAACGCACCAGTGGACGCGACTGCAAGCGGACGTCATCTGCCGACTTCACGCCCGAATCGGCAATGCGCTTTTCCGTCGTATGAACCACATCCTTCACGTGCCCGTCGATCAGGCAACGAATAATAAAGTAATGACGGCACTCGTCGGGTAAATCTCCGAGTTCTTTTTTGATGCGACGCGAGGCTTGTGCCCAGAGCTTTACATCGCGACTTAATTTCTTTTCTGAAAGCAATCCGCAATCCAGCCCGTCATCGATGTCGTGGCTGTAATACGTAATTTCATCCGCCAAGTTCGCGATCTGCGCTTCGAGGGAAGAAGACTTGGCGTCGAATCCTTTGCGTTTGCTCGGGTGATCGTAAGCGGTGTAATGCTTGATCAATCCCTCGCGCACTTCCCAGGTCAGGTTCAAGCCCGAAAAGGCCGGATATTTCTGCTCGAGTTCCTCCACGATCCGCAGGCTCTGACGGTTATGTTCAAAACCGCCGTGCTTTTTCATCAACCGATTCAAGACCGCTTCGCCTTTGTGACCGAAGGGCGAATGACCGAGGTCATGGGCAAGGGCGATCGTTTCGGCAAGGTCTTCGTTCAGACGCAGCGCCCGCGTGATGTTTCGCGTGATGCCGGCAACTTCAATCGTGTGGGTCAGGCGTGTCCGGAGATGATCCCCGGTGCCGTTAAGGAACACCTGCGTTTTATATTCCAATCGACGAAAAGCCCGTGAATGAATCACGCGATCTCGATCCCGCTGGTAATGCGTGCGCCATTCCGGCGGTTCTTCCTTGAAAATACGACCGCGTGTATCGGCGCTGAATTGCGCATACGGCGCCAATGTCAGGCGTTCACGTTTCTCAAGTTCGACACGATCGAAAGGCATGGAGACAACAATTTAGTTCGCCAACAATTCCTGCACCGAAACACCGCGCAATTCAAAGAGGCGCTTGATGGTGTCTTCGATCAAGTTGTTCGGACACGAAGCACCGGCGGTAATGCCTACGGTAATTTTCCCGTGCGGCAGCCAATCCTTTGTTTCCACTTCGCGTTGCAAATGTTGATTCCAGTGGACGATCAGCTTGTCGGATTCCATCTTCGCCGCGTTTTTAATGAAATAGGTCGGAAGCTTCGCTTCACCCATTTCCGCCAGGTGCGAGGTGTTGGAGGAATTATATCCGCCGATGACGAGCAATAAATCCATCGGCTCGCGCAAGAGCTTTTGCAAAGCGTCCTGGCGATCCTGCGTTGCTCCACAAATGGTGTCGAAGAATCGGAAATGCCTGTCGATTTCGCTTTCGCCGTATTTCTTGATCATCGCAGCTTTGATGCGGCGCTGCACTTCTTCGGTTTCTCCACGCAACATCGTGGTCTGGTTTGCCACACCGACCGCCTGCAAATGAATATCGGGATCGAAACCCGCGGAATACGCACCTTTAAACTTATCGAGAAATTCCTGTTTGTTCCCGCCGCTCAGGATGTAGTTACAAACGTAATCCGTCTCCGCCAGATTGAAGACAACGAGGTAATGTCCGCTGCCGTAAGCCGTCGCCTGTGACGTCGTCGCTTTGGTTTCTTCGTGCTTCGCTTTGCCGTGGATAATGCTGGTGACGCTTTCCTTTGAATACTGGCGTACGCGTTTCCAAACGCTCATCACGTCGCCACAGGTGGTATCGACGAGGTCGCAGCCTTTTTCGACGAGTTTCTTGCGGGTGCCGACTTCCGTGCCGAACGCCGGGATCATCACGACATCGCCTGCGTGTAATTTGGAAAGTTCTTCTTCGGTCGGCTTTGGAGAAATGATCGTGATCCCCATGTTGCGGATCTGATCATTCACCTCCGGGTTATGAATAATTTCGCCGAGCAAATAGATTGGCTTCGGTGGAGGAAATACTTTGCGCGCGGCGTAGGCCAGATCGATCGCGCGTTCGACTCCGTAACAGAAGCCGAATTCCTTCGCGAGCTTGACGGTTAAAAGACCATCGGCGGATAACACGTGGCCTTTGGCCCGGATACGGTCGATCAACTCGCTTTTGTAATGGGACATGACCAAAGCCTGCACGGCTTCCATCACATCGGGACGACGCAAATTGATTTTCTGAGGCGCGCTGGGCGCGTTTGCTGACATATAGGCGAAGAACTGTAGCATTTAAGCGTTAAGCGTCTAGGCCAAAGGAAAAGGCGAAAAGGCGGGCCAAGGTCTCGAATTTCTCACGTTTTAGGAAAAGGCGCCAGTTTAAGGGGCTTAACGAACCTTCATTTTGGCCTGGGAGGCTTTCCTATTGTTTTTTTGGCCGATTCTGCGATTGGTGGGACAAGGAAACTGTCGGTTTCAAAAACTATGAAAAAGTTTGCTCTCGGTTGCGGCGGTTTAATTGTTCTGCTCGTTCTGATTACGCTGATTGGAGGATGTGGTAGTTACAATCGTCTTGTTGGCTTGTCACAGAATGTCGATTCAAAGTGGGCACAGGTGCAGAATGTGTATCAGAGACGTTTTGACCTGATTCCGAATCTGGTGAACACGGTTTCGGGTGCAGCCAATTTTGAAAAATCAACGCTTACTGAAGTCACGTCTGCGCGAGCTTCGGTTGGCCAGATGAAGATTGATCCCAATGCTGCTCCGAACGATCCGGAACAGCTGAAGAAATTTCAGGCGGCACAGGACCATCTTTCATCGGCGCTCTCACGTTTGTTGGTCGTATCGGAGCGCTATCCAGAATTGCGTGCGACCGCGAACTTCCGGGATTTGCAGGTGCAACTGGAAGGGACAGAAAACCGGATTTCAGTAGAACGTAAAAGCTTCAACGACGCTGTTCAGGAATACAACGTGGGAGTCCAGCGTTTCCCTGGTGTCATATTTGCGCGCCTCTTTGGATATATGCCGAAGCCTTATTTCCAGGCGCAAGCGGGGGCAGAACAAGCGCCGAAGGTTGAATTTGATTTTGGCAAGCCGAACAAATAGGCAGAGCTCATGCCTGCAGTCTCACCATCAGCTTTGGTTCGCTTCCGCATTGCGTGGCTGCTTTGCCTCTTTTCCGTGACGCTTTCCGTGTCTGCCACGGAAGTGATCCCTCCGCGTCCGCGTCAGCACTTCAATGATTACGCCAGAGTGATCTCCGGAGTGGTGGTGCAACAGTTGGATCGGCGATTGGCGGATTTTGAACGGGAAACTTCCGATCAGGTGGTCGTGGCGATTTTTCCAAAAATGCAGAGTGATTCGTCGATTGATGATTATGTCCAGCGAGTGGCGCAAAAGTGGGAGGTGGGACTTAAAGATAAAAAGAACGGGGTCGTTTTATTTATTTTTGTCGAAGATCGGAGGATGTCCATCCAAGTAGGTTACGGATTGGAAGGCGCTTTGCCGGATGTGCTCACGCAACGGATACAAGATGAAATCAGGCCCCATTTTCAGGCGAACGATTACAATCGAGGTGTCATAACCGGGGTTGAGGCCATTTTGGCTGCAATTAAGGGAGAATACAAGGGAACCGGTCAGACAGTAGGAGATCGAAAAAGGCAAATCAGCGGTGGTACCATTTTTTTAATAATTCTCGTTTTGATTATCCTCGTCACCTTGCGGGGATCCCGGCGCAGTTCCGTCTACAGTTCACGAGGGCGCAGGCGCTATTATGGTGGAACATTTTGGGGAGGAGGGGGCGGTTGGAGTAGTGGAGGTGGCGGGTGGAGCAGCGGTTCGTCTGGCGGTGGCGGCTTTTCTTCGGGGGGCGGAAGTTTTGGAGGCGGAGGTTCAAGCAGCAGTTGGTAAACATATGCATCCAAAAGATTTCATCAGCAAATTGGACGAAGAAAAGGTCGTTGCTGCTATTGCTGAGGCGGAGAAGAAGACCTCCGGTGAAATTCGCGTTTATGTTTCGAGTAAACAACGCGATGACGCTCTTACTGCCGCTCAACAACGTTTCGAAAAATTGGGGATGACCAAAACACGCGAACGTAACGGGGTTCTGATCTATTTCGTTCCCTTAACCCAGAAGTTCGCCATCGTCGGAGACTCTGGCATACACGCGAAATGTGGAGACGGTTTCTGGAAAGAAATCACCGATGAGATGTCATCGCTGCTGAAACAGGAACAGTTTACTGATGCGGTGGTAAAGGCCGTCGGGAAAACAGGGGACGCTTTGGCGAAATACTTTCCATCAAAACCAGATGACACGAACGAGTTGCCCAATAAAATTATTCGGGACGAATAAAAAGTTTCGTCTACGGTAAACGAGTGACCAAAGACGCAAAGAAGAGTCTTAGGGTATTAGCTATCAGAGACTTAGAAAACGTTTAGGTTTCACGCTTTTTTGCGGCATTGTCGAACTTCCAAAATCTCCAGGAATACTGTTCTTCGCAGTAGCTTGACTATTGATGAGGGATTGCTAGAAACCTGCGTCCCCCTTAAGGAAAAACACGGGGCAACTTTTCTATGAACCAACCACGTCTTCTCTCGTTCTGCTTATTTCTCACGGTTTTTATAATCAACAATTCGAAGGCGGTTAGTCTCTATTGGGACGCCAATGATGTTAGCGCTGGAGCAGGAGCTTCGCCTGCTGGTAGTTGGGATACCAGTGCTTTCTGGAGCACGGATTCCACAGGACAGACTACGCCGGGGACATGGACCGATAACAACACAGCCGTGTTTTCAGCAGGTACGGATGCGACGAATATTTTTATCGTCTCGATCAATGGAACCGTTACCCCTGCCGGCGTCATGGTGGAAGAAGGTACGGTTACGAATTCTGGCGGAACGATTAGCTTAAGTGGCAACGTTGACTTCAATGTCGCCAGTGGTGCTACAAACGTTATTACATCAACGGTGACTGGAAGCCGTGTGGTGAAATCGGGTGGCGGATTTCTGAATTTAGGAACGTCCACTGCCCAGGCCAACACATTCACCGGAGGATTGATTGTCAGCGGAGGAACATTGAGTTTTCCTGGAGAAGCGAACACCACTAACGGCATTCCTAATCCGCTTGGTTACAATCCCGCAAGCGTTCAATCCTCTCACATTATTATCAGTAACAATGCCACGTTGCGTTCCACCAAGACTGGAGCGAACAGCAGTTTTGTTTTTGCAAATCGCGGTATAAATCTCGGAACAGACGGCGGTAATTTGGAAGTAACCAGCACTGGTTCGACGGATTACCTTGTTTATTCCGGTATTATCAGCGGCCCGGGATCCCTTACAAAGGTTGGTTCGAGCCAGGGGACGCTTTATTTGCAGAGCGTAAATACATACTCGGGGCCGACTACCAACAAAGCGGGTTTTATCGGAATGAATGGGACAACCAAACTGGGAACGAATACCATCTACCTCGCGGGTGGCGGTATCTCTGCTTTCGCGACAACGGCGGGCATTACCAATACAATGATCATGAGCGCGAACACCACGTTTCGCGCGTCTTCTACACTGACGAGCGGAGAACGCCGTATCACGTTGACCAATATTTTCACCGGAACCGCAGGCACGCTGACGCTTCGAAATGCGGGCTCATCGAACTCAACCTTTTGTCTTCGGTTTTACAACGGTGGCTTTACTTTTGCGCGTCCCATTGCCGTTGGCTCGGCTTCTGATGCGGCCGGAACGATCTGGCGAATGGATCTTTATAACACGACCAACACAGGCGACTTGACTTTAAGCGGCGTGATTTCCGGGCCCGGCAGTATTCGTCGGTCCTGTAACAACGATGGTGAAGGCGGCCGATTGATTCTTTCCGGGGCGAATACTTTTACCGGCGGATCGGCAAACAATGGTGGTTACATCGGATTCGGCAGCAGCACTGCCCCCAGCGGCGCGACGGGAACAAATATTACCTCTGGTCCGCTCGGGAAAGGGCTCCTGAGCATCGGGACGGATCCTTACATCGGGTTCTATGCCAATGGTGCGGCGCGAAGTGTGGGTAACGACATTGATATGTCGACCGGGACAGCGCCTGGACTCGTCTTCATCGGAAGTTTTGCTTTAACTTTCAATGGCGCATTGTCGTTGGGAACTCTTGATCGCACGTTCACGGTGAGTAACACCGCGTTGACTACCATCGGCGGCGCCATCACCGGAACTGCATCCATTACGAAGATGGGACCAGGCGCATTGGCATTTGGCGGCAGCAATACTTACACGGGTGACACCCTGGTGCTGGAAGGAACTCTCCTGGCTAATAACACCAACGGAAGCGGCACGTCGGCGGGAACCGTCACAGTCGCGGCAGGCGCAACGCTCGGTGGAAAAGGAACCATCGCTGGTCCAATCAGCGTCTCGGGCACACTAGCTCCGGGAAGTTTGGGTTTGGGCAAGTTAACGGTGGGAAATGGAATCGACTTGAGTGGAGCATCAATGACATGGGATCTACCCGCTTCGAAGGATGATGCCACGGGAACGGCGGGTGTTGATTTTGATCAACTCTCGGTTGCCGGTGGCACGATGATTCTTGGAGGAACATCTCAGCTCGTGCTGAATTTTGCCACACCACCAAGTCCAACAAACAGTTTCTGGAAGAGCAATCATACGTGGACCATCATCGCTATGAATGGTGGAAACAACTCCGGGAACCAGGGCTTTGCCTCCATCCAGAATGCCACGTATCCCAATGTCGGCTACTTTACCTCGAGCGTTGATGGAAGCGGCAATGTGCTTCTGAGCTTCACCTCTACCTACGTTTCTCCGCCGCAACCAACGATCGATTCAACGATTACTGGAGCAGGGACTGCCAACCTCGGACTTTCCTGGAGCTCCTCGAATGGTGGCATTTATCAGGTGCAATATAAAACCGACTTGAATCAAACGAATTGGATTACGTTGACCACTATTACAGCCAATGGATCGACAACTTCGTTCACGGATACCAATTCGCCTTCGACCAATCGTTTCTATCGTGTGATTGCTCCATAAGGAGCATAGCGACAGTCTTTCTCATCAAACGGTGCTTTCCATACGGAAAGCACCACTTTTTTAAAAGTGAGCCAGGAATCTTGTCTGGCGATTTCTTTTCTTCACGCTAAAACAGTGCCGTGATCACAATGATGTGCCGCTTTGCTTTAATCCTTTCTTTCCTGGTTAATGTTTTTTGCGTGTCGGCAGTCGAAACCAATGAGATTTTCATTCGCCTCAACCAACTCGGTTTCGTCACTGACGATATCAAAACAGCCATTGTCTTTTCCCAGGCGCCGTTGCCGAACACATTTGAGGTGATCGACGCCGTCAGCGGGAAGGTGATCACTACAGGAACATTGAAAATGGAGACAGCTCGCTGGGGACAATTTGAACAACATGCGATCGCGGATTTTTCGTCACTTGGAGCTGGCAAATATTTCGTAAGCGCAGGGGCGGTTCGATCGGCAACGTTCACTGTTGATAAGAAGACTTACAGTCCTGTGCCGGATCAATTGCTTGAATTCATGCGCCAGCAACGTTGCGGATACAATCCCTGGCTGGACGCAGTATGTCACCCGTTTGATGGCCGAACCGCTTTTGGCCCCATGACCAATGGGACATATTTGAATTGTAGTGGTGGATGGCACGACGCAGGTGACCTGCTGAAGTATCTACTGACTTCCGGGAATGCCACTGCACAAATGCTATTGGCCTACCAACTTCAAGTCCCGATGAAGGATAAAAGCTTCTCTGATCGCTTTAATGCCTTGGGACAGCCGGGTGGTGATGGAATTCCTGATGTTCTCAACGAAGCGCGTTGGGGTTTGGATTGGATGCTAAAGTTGCATCCCGCCCCCGACCAGTTGTTTCATCAGATTGCCGATGACCGGGATCATTATGGATGGCGGTTGCCGCACGAAGAACAGGCCGATTATGGTTGGGGAAAAGGTAGTTATCGTGTGGTTTATTTTGCCGACGGGAAGCCGCAGGGTTTAGAGAAATATAAGAGCGAATCCGATGGCGTGGCAAATCTCGCGGGCCGTTATGCCGCGGCTATGGGGCTGGCTTATCAGATCTGGAAAAATGATCCCGAGCAGAAAGCTTTCGCTGAAAAATGCCTACGCGCTGGTATCGAGGTTTACCAGCTCGGAAAGCAAAAAGAAGGCGTGCAGCAGGGTAATTCAGTGAAAGCTCCGTACCGCTACGAGGAAACAACGTGGGCTGACGATATGGAATGGGGCGCCGCGGAGTTGTTTCGTGCAACCGGGGAAAAATCGTATCTCAAGGACGCCAAACACTACGCCGCAATTGCCGCGAACGACACTTGGATGGGTAAAGAGCAAACGAAGCATTACCAATATTATCCCTTCATCAATATCGGCCATTACCGGCTCTATGATCTCGTCGATAAAACTTTTAAGAAACAGCTCGCCAGCTACTACGCCGAAGGGATTCAACAGTGCGTCGTCATGGGGCAAAAAAATCCATACCACGTCGGTGTTCCGTTCATTTGGTGCTCGAACAATCTTCTTACGGCTTTGGCTACACAGTGTTTGTTGTATGAAAGAATGACCGGCGACGCGCAATTCCGGCAGTTTGCGATGGCCCAACGGGATTGGTTTCTCGGACGGAATCCGTGGGGCACCTCGATGTTTAGCGGTATTCCGGATGGAGGAGTGTATCCTCACAATCCGCATCTTATGACTTCCAAAATTACGGGAAGAGAGATTCGCGGGGGATTAGTGGACGGCCCCGTATACGGACGGATCTTCAAAGGCCTGGCCGGCGTTCGCATCACGGAACCGGATCCATTTGCTGCATTTCAAGGTGATCTGGCTGTTTATCACGATGATCTGCACGATTATTCTACCAACGAACCCACGATGGACGGCACTGCGTCGGCCATCCTGTTGTGGGCGTTGTGTGCCTATTGATGAAGCGCCGCTGTGTTGGTCGGGACTGCGTTGATGGTGTTGTAAATCTCCTGATGCATGGAGAAACCGTCCGCTGCGTCGATGTTGTATTCGATTTTCATTTGCATCACAGGTTTGAGATGTGGAATGGAAAGAAAAACACTTTTGCCGTCGGCAGAGAGCCAGCATGACTCGATTTCCTTCTTGTCGTGCCCGAGCAGTCCGTTTGATTTTGCGGAAAATTCCTCGGAGCCATATTTCGACGTCCATTTATAATTCCACTCTTCGATCGAAAAGTTTTCCGGGTCTGTCGCAGATTTTAGATCAAGGGCGTCGGTGAACCGAAGTTCGATCTCATCCGGTCGCACGTGCAACTCCACCGGCATGTGAACTGATTCCCCGGTAAACCGAACGCGATAAAATCCACCGTCCTTCGCAGCCTTTGATTGCCATCCATTTAAACCGCAGAGATAAAGCTGCCCATCGAAAGGGCTAAATCTTCCACGCATAATCCCGCTATCAAATTTCAGAGGAAACTGAACAACACCGCCTTGCCATTGGTCGTTCACACTTTCTTTCAAGACCGCAAAAAGGGCACAGGTCCCGTAGGAAGTGTGGAGAAGATGATCTTCAAATGGGCCCCATTTTTTGCTTTCGACCCAGACCGGAGCTCCGCTGGAATTATCGATAATATGAGGCAACCAGACCACCGGCGGTTCGAAGTTCGCCGGCACTTTTTCCGTATAGGAGGTGGGCGTAAATCCGTAAAACTTTCCTTTTTCGATGCGGTTCAATTTGCAGTTCGGAATCCAATCGCCTTCATTGTCCGTCGCAAAGATTTCTCCCGTCGGCGTGATGGAAAGTCCATTCGGTGCGCGAAAGCCATTAGCGATAATTTCCAGTTTCCCGCCATCTGGAGATATTTTGAGTAATGTTCCTTGTTGAGGGCGGGTTGATGCGTTGAGGTTGCTTCCCTTCAGCGTATAAAAGTTGCCCTCTTTGTCGGTTTGCAGGTCCAGACAGAACTCGTGGAAATGTGCGCCGTTCGCAATGTCCCTGTTAACGCTTTCGTAAAAATCGGCTTCGCCATCTTTGTTCAAATCGTTCAATCGAATCAGCGCGTCGCGACAAATGACAAAGATCTCTCCCTTCACAATTTTTAACCCGAGAGGTTGGAACAGGCCTGTCGCAAAGCGTTTCCACGTGACAGTTTCTATGTGCTCCCCAATTCCAGAAGCAATCCATACATCGCCGCTCAAAGAACAGAGGGCGATCCGTCCGTCCTCAAAAAAATCAAAGCCGCCGGGCCTAACCCAGGAACCCCACGGGTTCTTTTCAGGTAAGCCGATTGTTTCAACCTGGTAACCATTCTTCGGAGAGGCCACTTTTGCGGTCGTGGTCACGGTTTCTTTCCAGAGCAAAGGGCCGCCGAAACAGAGCGCGTGGAGGTTATCGGTCTCAACGGCCTGCGGTAAGGAAGCAATGGTCGAGGAAAGTTTTTGTTTAGGACCGGAGGAAAGAAATACGGAGAACGTTGTGCGCTGAGAGAGCGCCGGCAACAGCAGTGTAATTCCTTCGTTTTGGCTTGTGGTCCATTCAGCAGGCGCTGGCAGCCCGACGGATCTGGCTACGGTAAACGTTGCGTTGGTTGGGGTCTCTTGCAGCAATACGGGAAGTCCATCCACAGACATGCCTTTCCCGTTGGCAATGTCACATAAATGGATCGCCAATGGTTTCGTGGTCGGTCCCAGCTCGAATGTTCGAACAAAGATGGGAAAATCGTTCACCCGGTAAAACCACGGAGTCTCGAGCACGGGAACATCGTTGATCTCGTATGAAAGAATGACGCGGCGTCCGTGAGAAAACAGACCACGATATTTCGTCTTTTGTTCCGAAGAGGTTGTCTGACGGTTTAAGCCCCATCCGAAACGGTGAAGTGTTTGAAAAAGAAGATTGCCTGCTGGTTTGGGTTCACCTTCCAGCCCGCCACGAAAGCGCGGAAGTTTTAAGAAATCGCCTGTCCAGCCCGCGCGCACTCGCAGAAGTTCTGTATCAAAACAGATTGCGGCATCCTGTTTCGCTCCGACGCGAATGGAAATACCTTTTGTTACAGGATTTTTAGAACCTCCAAAGCTGCTGGAGAAAAAAGGACCATAATCCATTTGGTCCCATAAAATAGACCGGGGCGGTTTGGTCGCGGGTTTGACGCCGGCAACTTCGTCAAACGCCTCGGATAGCTGAAGTGCGACACTATTGCCGTCGTCCAGGCTCAGGAACCATTGGGTCAAAAGGCATGCCGCCACAGTAATGACCAGCAGCGCTGCCAACACGAATTTACGAACAGGACGTGATTTCGACACCGCGGGAAGGATATAAGGCTCCCTCGCTTCGCGAAAAGGCTATTCATAAGTGTGATCGTCGTAACTTTCCCTTGGCGGTGACGTCCTTTTGCTTAAATCTTTTTGCTATGAATCGAATGCACCGTGTTCTCTCTGCTGCTGGTTTGCCCATCATCGCCGCGCTTATCCTTTCGACGGGATGCGTCTCTGCGGATTCCGCCGCGACAAACAAGAGCGGGACAAAAAAGAAAGTTCTGTTTTTCTCCAAGTCATCCGGTTTCGAACATTCCGCGATCAAGCGTCCGAAGGGACAACCTGCGTATGTCGAAAAGATTCTCAAAGAAATCCAGTCGACCAATAACTTCGAATTCGATTTTAGCTACGCCAAGGATGGGACCGTTTTTACAGCGGAGAAGATCAAACAATATGATGCGTTCTTTTTCTATACGACCGGTGATTTGACGGATTCCGGTAACGACAAGAATCCCCCGATGACGCCTGAGGGGAAAAAGGCGTTCCTCGACGCGATTGCAAAGGGCAAAGGTTTCGTGGGGGTCCACAGCGCCAGCGATACGTTTCATTCGCCGGGGAATGAAGATAATAAGAGCCCGAACCGCTATGTCCTCGACGGCAATAAAGCCGATGCTTACGTGAAGATGTTGGGTGTGGAGTTTATTCGACACGGCTCCCAGCAACCCGGCCATCTGATCTGCGTGGATAAAAATTTTCCGGGTTGCGCCAATTTCCCAGATGACTTCGGTCCGGTGGAAGAATGGTACTCGTTGAAGAATTTTCCAACGGATTCACATGTCATTCTCGTGCAGGACACCAGCAAGATGCACGACCCGATGTACCAGCGTCCGAACTTCCCCGAGACCTGGGCCCGGAAGCAAGGGAAGGGACGTGTGTTTTATACTTCCATGGGACATCGCGAAGACATGTGGACGAATCCAACGTTCCGCAGTGTTCTCACTGGTGGCATCAATTGGGCGGTGAGGAACGTCGATGCTGACGTCACACCGAACATCAAGAAAGTAACTCCCGAAGCCAACAAAATGCCGCCGATGAATCAGACTTCACCCAACAGCCGGCTCAATCCCCGTCCCAGCGCGTCTCATGGATTTTGAAAAAGAAACCTTTAACATCAATCCGGACATATTCTTAAAAGCCCACACCGCGCTTTCGAAGATAGATCGCGTTCACTAGCTCACGCTTCCCGCTTTCAAAAACGGCGGCAAACCACACCTCGCCTTACCGAAATTCCTCCCATTCCGGTTCGTTGTTGAAAATCCAGCGGTAATAATCGGCCGCCTGCAGCTTACTCGCCGCCGCTTCATCGACCACCACCGTGCATTTGCGATGCAATTGCAGTGCCGTCGCCGAAATCATGGACGTAATCGGACCTTCCACCGCCTTGGCGATGATCTCCGCTTTGTCCGCGCCCGTCGCCAGCAACAAACATTTCCGCGCATCGAGAATCGTTCCGACACCCATCGTGATCGCTCGACGCGGCACTTCCGTTTCCTTGTCGAACAACGTCGCGTTTTGACTCAGCGTCGTCGGGGTCAACGCTTTCACCCGGGTCCGCGACAGCAAGGCCGAGAGCGGTTCGTTGAAGCCAATGTGACCGGCCTTGCCGATGCCGAGCAGTTGGAGGTCGATGCCGCCGAATTTCTTGATCAAATTTTCGTAGTTCTGGCACTCCGCATCGAGGTCCTTCGCCAAACCATTTGGCAAATGGGTGTTCCGAATGTCGATGTTCACGTGGTTGAACAGGAGTTTGCACATGTAACTGTGGTACGAATGCGGGTCCTGCGCGGAGAGGCCGACATATTCGTCGAGGTTAAATGTGGTGCAGAGTGAAAAATCGAGCTTCTCTTCTTTGTGTTTTTTCACCAGGTCACCGTAAAGGAGTTCCATGGTGCGGCCGGTCGCGAGACCAAGCACGAGGTGGGGATTGGCGCGAATATCTTTGGCGATAATTTCGGACGCCAGACGGGCTACGGATTCTTTGTCAGGTTGAATGATTACTTCCATCGGCGGGGAATTAAACACGAAGTCGGGCAGGGGACACGGAAAAAATAGCGGTTTTCAATTCATAGTGCCGCAGTGGAACGGTCCCGAATATTTGATTTTTAAAAAAAACGCAACCTCACCCCGGCCCTCTCCTGCCCAGGAGAGGAGAATTGTTTCCAGTCTTATGCAAAAGCCGACCGCTGTTTTCGGCCGAATGGACTTCGGTATTTCAAAACTGTAATTCTGCTGTTCCCTCTCCTGGGAA
>CBHTTJ010000079.1:0-23816 GCA_966095605.1 uncultured bacterium
CGGGGTCGCTGATCCGGAATATCGTTAGGCGTATAAACATCGCTATGAATAAATCAGATGGAAAACTCTGGGACGCGTTGGGCGGTGATAAAGTCCTCGCCAAGGTGGTGGATCGTTTTGTGGATTTGGTCACGGCGAATCCAAAAGTCAATTACACCCGAGATGGACGGTACCCGATCAACGAGGAGACATTAATGTATTCCAAGAGGGCAGCCCTCGCATTCATCAGCGCGGCCACAGGCGGACCCCATTCCTATTCCGGAAGAAACATCCGCGACATCCACACGGGAATGCGCATTTCAAGCGAGGAGTTCAATGCCGCCGTGGCAGATTTCCAGCAAGCACTCGAAGAAAACGGAGTATCACCAGAACTGGTGCAAACCGCCGTCGGGATGGTCAGTGCTACTCGGTCGCACATCGTAGAGATTTCTTGAACCTTACTGGCCTGCCCCCCGAAACTGGACTGGTTGAGAAGTGAGTTTTGCCGCAAAAGAAAGGCAAGACATGAAAGGTAAAAAATATGGTCCAGAACAGATAGTGAAGATACTGCGAGAAGCAGGGGTGGCTGGTTGAGCTCGTTTCGTTTGGTTTCATGCGACGCCGACGTGTCATCCAAATCGTCCTGTGTTCAGTCGCACTTTTGTTCGCGGCCTACTGGATATGGTGGCGACCGTTGCCGTTCGATTCAGCCGTCTGGAAGTCCGTTGCCGGAGATTACAAGTCCTCCACTCGCTTCCGGATGCGGGAGAGCGCTCGAAGACTGCTTGTGAAAGGCGTGATCAAGTCGCAGGCAGACGCATTGCAGTATTTTGGCCCGAGTGACAGCGCTGGTTCAGACCGTTGGCTATATCGGCTTGGCCCTCAATTTATGCCCGTGGATTCATGGTGGCTGGAGTTGCGATTTGACGAGCACGGCACAATTGCCACTTACAAAATTCGAGTGGATTGAGCAATGAGACCTACCATGGTCCTCTATTTGGCTATCAACCCGCCCTTTCTTTAAGAGACCTCAACATCGGCAACACGTCGCCGATCACGGTCGGATCAGACGCCGGGTTCCCCAAAGAAAAGTAAAGTCGGCGATAAAGAGCATACAACTTTTCGTAAATAACAACTGCTTCTGGTTGCGGAGCGATCGTTCGGTAAGAGGGACACAATGCTTTTTGCGCTTCTTCGACGTTCTTAAAAACACCTGCGGCCATAAAAGCAAAAATACCTGAACCTAATCCGGTGATCTCTTGCGTCGGCACAAGAACCGGCTTGTTCAAAACGTTGGCGTAGACTTGATTCAACGTTTCATTCTTTTGGGGAATTCCGCCGCCGTGGATGACCCGCTCGATTGGCACGCCATGCTCCGCGAGGCGCTCGAAAATGATTCGCGTATGGAATGCAGTCCCTTCGATCGCCGCGAACAATTCATCCTGCGCGGTGTGTAAAAGGTTCCAACCGAAGGTGACCCCGCTCAGAGAAGAATTCGCAAGCACATTGCGATCTCCGTTATCCCATGTCAGACGCAACAAACCAGTCTGACCAGCACGATAGCTTGGAAGACCTTGCGAAAGATTCGCGAGGTTCGTGCCCGCTCGCTTTGCAATCGCTTCGAAAATATCCCCAACCGCGGACAACCCCGCTTCAATGCCAGCGTACTGCGGATGGATCGAACCTTGCACTACGCCGAAGACACCCGGAATCGGAACGGCTTTTTTAACAATAGCCATCACGCAGGTGGAGGTGCCGACGACGTTGACGACGTCGCCGAGCGAAATTCCCGCACCAATCGCATCCCAATGTGCGTCCAACGCGCCAACCGGAATGGGAATGCCAGCGCGAAGGCCGAGTTTATCCGCCCATTCAGGACAGAGATGTCCCGCAACCTTTTCCGCAGTTGCATAACAACCGCCCTGTTTTTTGCGCACACCGGCAAGGAGAGGATCAAGCCTGCTTAGAAAGGTTTCCGGGGGCAGTCCATCGAGCTCAGCGTTCCATAACCATTTGTGTCCGGCGGCGCAGACGCTGCGTTGCAACGAGGGGACATTCCGGATCCCCGCGAGTGAAGCTACGGCCATGTCGCAATGCTCCACCATCGTGGCGAATTGTTCGCGCTTTGTTGGATTGTGACGAAGCCAATGCAACAATTTCGCCCAGGCCATTTCCGAGGAATAAACTCCTCCGCACCACTGCAATGCCTGAAGATCTTCCCGTTTGGCCGTTTCCGTCAGTTCTTCAGCTTCGCTTTTTCCGCGATGATCACACCAAAGGTAATAATCATCGAGAGGACGCAACTCCGCATCGACCGGGGCGACGGTGGAGCCTGTCGTTGCAATCGCCAATGCCAGGACGTCGCGTCCATTTACCCCCGCGTTGACCAAAGCGTCGCACATCGCCGAAACCAATGCCTGCATGTGGTCTTCGTGTCGCTGTGATGCGTGATCGGGATTTTCTTTTTTGCGGCACAGCGGATACGAAGCCGTCGCCGAGCCAAGCCTCCCCTTTTCACTGTCAAAAAGAGAAACTCGAACGCTTAGCGTTCCAAAATCAATTCCGGCAACGATCGGCATATCCTATATAAAGTAGACGAAGGCAGCTTGCATCGTTCCGGCTTAGCTCCTCAGATAAGCACCTTTCGCGACCAATTCATCGCGCAGGCGACAAACGTTTACTTTCGACGGCGAAATATTTTCACGCACGCACATCTTCGCGGCGCGTCCCGCGGCTTCACCCATAGCCATACACGTCGCCATGACACGAATCGCCCCCATCGCTTCATGCGTGGTCGAAATGCAACGCCCCGCAACGAGCAGGTTGTCGACCCTGGTTGGCAAGAGGGATCGATACGGAATATCATAACAATCACCACACCAGATCAACGTGCACCCTTCATCACCGGGGCGATGGATGTCGATGGGATAACTCGCGACAGCAATGGCGTCTTCAAACTTGCGGCAACCGAGAACATCTTCCTGCGTCATGACATATTGGCCAACGATGCGGCGCGTTTCGCGAATGCCGAGGAATGGAGCGGTCTTGGTGAAATACGATTTTTCAAAACCAGGAACGTAGCCTTTCAAATACGTATAGATGTCGTCGATCTGTCGACGCGCTTCGATCTCTCCCATCGACAGGCTACGTGCGTTCGTGCCGTCCACGCCAGCGACACGCGTCATGTTCAGCCACGCCTCTCCTTCGCGCAGGCCGGTAATGATGATTGTGCGTTCGTTGGGAATGTTGAGCTTCTGTTCCGCGCGAGCCTTGGCGATCAATTCGCGTAAACCAACGACAATGAACTGGTTGTTCTGACCGAAGTATTCCGCAGGAATAAAATCTGTGAGATAGGTGCGCGATTGGTTCGCAATGCTCATGCGCAGCTTTTCCGTGTCCACGCCTGCGAGGCAGAACATCAAGGTCGGCGGTTGCATTCCGCCCTTTTCGTTCCCTTTCTCGCATGGCACGCCCGCTCGATACGCGACGTCAGCATCGCCCGTGCAATCGATGACGATTTTACCGAGCACCGCTTCGCGTCCGCTTTTGCTTTCGGTGATAATGCCCCTGATCTTGTCACCATCCATCACAACCCCGGCGCAAACGGTGTAAAAGGTTACATCAACTCCCGCTTCAGTGATCATTTCCAGCGCGACAGTTTTGACAGCTTCCGGTTCGACCAAAGTGATCCCCATGTGCAGGGGACAAGGACGATGTTCGCTCGCTCCTTTGCGCGCCTTAAGTCGATCGATAAATTTCTGAGGCAAACCTTTGATGATCTGGTTGCCCTTTTGACCAAGAAACCCGAGAACCGGCAGGCCGATGGTCATATTGCCGCCGAGGAAACTCCGGCTCTCAATCAATCCAACTTTCAAGCCATCTTCCGCCGCAGCAAGCGCGGAGGTAATGCCCGAGGGACCGCCACCCACCACGAGAACATCATATTCAGCGCGGACAGGAATGGTTTTTTCGGGCTCCTTGATAAACGTCATTTGGTTTTGAGACATACAAAATAGAGTTATTGAAAATTAAAATTCCACCTCGGCAGAAACGAAATAGTGATCACTTGGATAATGACCGTTGCGTCCGTCGCGAATGATCGAAGAAGCAATCGGCTTCACTGGACCACGACAGAAAATCCAATCGATTTTCTTGTGTGGCGGCGCCTTGGGTCCCTTGAATCCGTGAACGGTTTGTCCTGGATCTTTGCCCGGGTTCGTTGCAGCAAACGTGTCCACCCAGCCTCCTTCCTTGTAGTTTTTGATCGCAGGATTATCGACGGCGGCGTTCATGTCGCCGGTCAGCAATTGCGGGAGGTCTTTCGGCAAAACATTGCTCGCCTCCACGATCATCGCGGATCCGTGCTCACGGGCCTTTTGGCCTTTGTGATCGAGATGCGTGTTCCAATAGCGAAACTCTTTTCCAGTGTTCTTCTCCTTGAGATGCACCCAATTGACGAGGCGCGGATTGGCAGTGTCCCACGATTTTTCGCCAATGATATGAGGTTTTTCAGAAAGCGAAAATCCACCGGCGGAGATCAACTCATAGCGCGAACGGAGAAACAGGATTCCATCGATCGGATGAAACTCAGAAGGAGAATGGGATAACGCATAGCCATCATACTCGGGCATGCGGCTGCGCAAATCATTCCAGTGGATTGCCTGCGCTTCCGGCAAGCCTATCAGATCAGCCTTTTGTGCTTTGATGATGTCCGCGCACATCTCCTTCCGATCTCTCCACCCATCCCCATGATTGCTGTCGGCAGGAACATCGACTCGGACGTTGCAGGTAAGAATTTTATGTCGACGAACGGGTTTGGGGGTCGGACCCGGATTGGCTTCTGTGCGTTGGGCGAAGTAAGGAAATGCTGCGGCAAGGCCGATGGTTTTAACAAAAGTTCTTCGTTTCATATCATGGTAATGACGTTGCGTGGGATAAGACGTTCGGCGCAGGATTTGGTTTCTCAGGTCGAACCATGGTCCAAAGAACAAGGACCGCCAACGGATGGAGCACCGCCATGATGGCAAAGATTTGCGAAGCACCGACGGTTTGCATCATCTTCCCGACATAAGCGTTAAAAACAATGGCTCCCGCAGCGCCGAAGCCAGCCGCAATCCCCATCACACTTCCAACATTCGCGGCGGGAAAGGTTTCGGCAATCACCACGCTCAGGCTGAACAACCAGCTCAAACAGACTGCGCCCACAATGCTAAACAGAACTAACGTTGCTGCCGCGTGCGGGAGATGAGGCGTCAACGCGCAAACCGGCGCGCAAACTCCGGCAGCCGTCAGCATAATCTTTCGTGCACGCAGAGGTTCAACGCCACGCTTCACCATGCGATCAGACCACGCCGCACTACCGACTCCGCCAAGATCCGCGGCGAGGAAAGGAATCCAGCCATACATGCCTATCTCCCGGAGAGTAAGTCCGGACTTTTCCTGGAGATAGCCCGGCAGCCAGAACAGGCAAAAATACCAGACAGGATCGCTGACGAAGCGGCACAATAAAATTCCCCATAACGTGCGAGTTCTCCAAAGTTGCGGCCAGGAAAATGAAGGGCTCGCATCCGACGCTGCGGAAATCCGGGAGGCCACCTCCGGCGGAGGATCTCGATAAATCAGCCACCACGCGATAGCTACCATCAGCCCGATAACGCCCGGAATGACAAACGACAAATGCCAGTTGAACTTCAACGCCAGCCAGGCAACGAGTGGTGGTGCGATAATAGCTCCGATGGACCCTCCGGCGACGCACAAGCTGTTCGCGGTGGCGCGGAGACCACCAGGAAACCAGGCTGTGACCGCCCGCAATTGCGCTGGATACGCCAATGGCTCCGCCAGTCCAAGCATTCCGCGAAAGAAAGCAAGTTGACCGAACGTTTTGGTCAAACCCGCACCCAAACAAGCGATCGACCATCCAATAATTCCAGTCAGCATAATTCCGCGGGCACCAAATCGATCCACCAACCAACCGGCCACGGGATACATTGCGGCATAGCAAATCGCAAAAATGTTTACCAAACGGGAATAACCAACATCGTCGAGACTAAATTCCGCCTTCAACGTCGGCTTCAGAATGGAAACAATCTGCCGATCAAAGTAATTCAGGACCAGGGCTCCAAAGATCAGCACGAGGATCACCCAGCGACGCCGCTGTGGAATCAATGACAACATACGACGACGTCAAACTTTAGGGCTTGATCGTAAGCTAGTCTGTTTGAAGAGAACTGCTTTCATCAAATCTGGTGGGCAAAGAAAGGCTCAAGTAAAGGAACCAAATCTTCGGGAGTCCGCTTTGGTTTTTCGTTCATATTGGTGCAGACATGCCACGTTTCACCTTCCAACAGGACCGTTCCATCTTGTTTGAGAATTCGATAGGCAAAGTTAAGACGGATTTTTCCGAGATCAGTGAGCCATACTTCAATCGTTAATAAATCATCGTATCGGGCCGGCGCTTTGTATTTGAGCCGAACTTCGACGACTGGAAAGATCGTATCGGCGGCCTGCAGTTCAGAAAAAGTTTTACCCGTTTCGCGAAAAAATTCCCCGCGCGCTGCCTCCAGCAAATCGAGGTAACGCGCATAATAAATATGATTGCCGACGGTGCATTCGGCGTAGCTGACGCGATGCTGATGACGGAAAATCCTGGCCACGCTCCCAATTGTCTAACTCCAAAGATGAAAGTCCAGAATAACGTTGCCGAATAATTATGCATGCAATCTATGTCCGCTTGGAACACCCGATGAACACATATTTACGTTTGGCGATATTTCTGTCAGTTGCGCCCCGAGAAATTTCAAGTATCTTACCCCCGTGGATTCTCAGACATGGCAGGAAGCGGTTGCCTTGAGCATTGTTGTGCTCGCGGCGTCGCTTTTGTTTTGGGGTAGGTTCCGAAAACGAAAATTCAAGATGCCTTGTGACACCAGCTGCGGATGTTCCACTTCGGGCGAGAAGAACTCAATTATCTTACAAGGACGTCGCGGTGAGGCACCCCGTGTTACGTTAAAGATGAAATAAGATTCTTGCGCGATGACAGTTGGTAAAATAATTTTTATTAAAGGCCATGTGTAAAGTTAATTCGCCACTGCATTTCCAGAAACGGTCTCAGGCCCACGGTAAAGACTCCGAAGCTCATTGGGTACCTAATACGGACGTTTATGCAGCCGAAGAAGGTCTGGTCATCAAAGTTGAACTGGCAGGGATGCGTCGGGAAGATCTGGAACTCACCATTGAGGAAAATCGACTTCGCATCAGCGGCCATCGTCCTGATGGCTGTCGCGCTCCCAAATGTAAATTTCTGGTAATGGAGATTAACTACGGCTTCTTTGAAAGCGTGATCGAGCTTCCAGAAGGCTATGATCTCTCTCAGGCCAAAGCAGCGTATCAAAACGGATTTCTCCGCATTGACGTTCCTGTAGTTTCCCGGCAGTCTGCAAAAAAATTATCCGTCAAAATAACCGACGCTTAATGAACTTGCGGCAGGCGTAGGCGTCTAAACAAAAAGGCATGATGACGTCGCCTGACACAGAATTTATCGACATTCTCCGGACCTCCGGCGAATCCGAGACGACTTCCGGAACAAAGGTATGGTCCAAGTCTCTCCCGGACACCCTTCCAATTCTCGGACTTTCCGACATCGTTATTTTTCCAGGGATGATTGTCCCATTGCTGGTCGATACCCAGCAAAGCACTCGTCTTATCGATGACGTCGTTGCGGGCAATCGTTTCCTTGGCCTGATTCTCCAGAAAAAGGCCGAAGTGGAAAATCCCACCCCGGAAGAACTTTGGAGCAACGGCTGTGCGGGACGTGTCCTCAAGATGTTGAAATTTCCGGATAATACCGTCCGCGTCCTCGTGGAAGGGCTGCGACGCTTTCGAGTCCGCGATTATATTTCACGGGATCCTTATCTGCAGGCAAAGGTCGAGGTCCTTAAAGATGTAAAAGAAGACTCGCTGGAATTGACGGCTTTATCTCGAAAGGCCGCAAATGTGTTCCAGGAAATCATCAAACTCTCCCCTACCCTGTCGGAACAAATAAAGGTTGCTGCCCTTAACACCGAAGAACCAGGGAAACTGTCGGACCTGATCTCGGCGAACTTGAATCTTTCCCTGGAAGAACGGCAGCACCTGCTGGAATTACACCTCGTAAAGGAACGGCTGATTCGTCTTTTGCCATTACTGAGTCGTGAATTGGAACTACTGACCCTCGGTTCCAAGATTCAAAGCGAGGTGGTGACATCCATGTCCAAATCGCAGCGCGACTTCTTCCTGCGGGAACAAATCCGCGCGATTCAGCGTGAACTCGGAGAAGGAGATCCGGGAGCGATCGAAGCAGGAGAAATGCGCGAACTGGTTGAACGCAATCAACTGCCTGAGGAAGCCAAAAAAGTAGCTCTTAAAGAAATCGAGCGAATGGAACAAATGTCGCCTGCGGTGGCGGAATACACTATTACGCGAAACTATCTTGATTGGCTGGTCAATCTGCCATGGGCAAAATTTACCGAGGACAAACTGGATCTTCGCACTGCCGAAAAAATCCTCAACGAACAACATTTTGGATTAAGCAAGGTCAAGGATCGGCTACTTGAGTTTCTCGCCGTCATTAAATTAAAAAACCAGATCAAGGGCCCAATCCTGTGCCTCGTTGGACCGCCGGGCGTTGGAAAAACGTCTCTTGGAAAGAGTGTCGCCGATGCGTTGGGAAGAAAGTTCGCGCGGATCGCGCTGGGTGGCATGAGAGACGAAGCGGAAATTCGAGGGCATCGCCGAACATATGTGGGGGCTTTGCCTGGACGCATCATTCAAACCATGCGCCGGGTCGACAGTCGCAATCCCGTGATTCTTCTCGATGAAATCGACAAGGTTGGTTCGGATTTTCGCGGCGATCCCTCTTCGGCTTTGTTGGAAGTCCTTGATCCAGCGCAGAACAATACATTCAGCGATCACTATCTTGATGTTCCTTTCGATTTGTCGCGCGTTCTCTTCATCACTACCGCGAACTGGCTTGATCCCATTCATCCCGCGCTGCGCGATCGACTTGAAGTGATCGAACTCCCCAGCTACACGGCTGCGGAAAAGCTGCAAATTGCAAAACGACACCTCGTCCCGCGTCAAATTGAAGAACATGGGCTAAAGCGAAAACTGGTGAAATTTCCCGAACCTGCTTTGCGCCGCGTGATCGAAGATTACACCCGTGAAGCGGGCGTTCGCCAACTCGAACGTGAAATTGCCGCGCTGACCCGTAAAGCCGCCCGCAAGATCATCAGCCATCACGATCATCAACCTCTTGTCATCAAGCCAGAGGATCTTCCAGAGTATCTTGGACCACAACGGTTCTTTCCCGAACTCGCAGAACGCATCCAGGAGCCCGGCATCGCCATTGGCCTGGCCTGGACACCCGTCGGCGGGGAAATTTTGTTCATCGAAGCCACTCGCATGGCCGGCAAAGGCCAGCTCATTTTGACGGGATCGCTCGGCGACGTTATGAAGGAAAGTGCTCACGCCGCTCTCAGTTATTTACGAAGCCAGGCAAAAGCATTGGGAATTGATCTCACAGATTACGATAAGTTTGACATCCACGTGCACGTTCCGTCGGGTGCGACGCCCAAAGATGGCCCCAGCGCCGGCACCTCCATTGTGGTCGCCCTTGCGTCGCTCTTAACTCATCGGCTGGTTCGTTCAGACCTGGCCATGACCGGTGAAATTAGCCTCCGTGGACGCGTCCTTAGAATCGGCGGCGTGAAAGAAAAAGTGCTGGCCGCTGCGCGTTCGGGTCTGAAGCACGTCATTCTTCCAGCAGAAAATCGTCCCGACTGGCAAGAAGTGCCTGCGGAAGTCCGAAAAAAGCTAAAGGCGCATTTTGTCCGTCATATCTCTGAACTGATTCCCCTGGCTCTAACCAAATGACCCTTCAGAAAATTTTCCTGTTCGCCACTTTTCTCGGCTCAATCGTCTTGGCTCCGGCAGTCTCCGTAAACTCGAATGAAGCAGGACTGGAACTCGCAGCTCAATTGCGCAATTCACAACCTGAGGAGGATTCTGAGATTACGGGAGTGCTGAAGATTCATTCTCCGACGAATCGCGTAGAAATTCCTGTTCACGCCAAAGCGACCACCGAGGAAGGGAAATGGAAAACGATTTATACGACCAAAGCCGTCGGAACCATTCCCGCCTATCGCATTGTTATAATCCATTCCACGAATTCGCCGAACGAATACATGATGGCCGAGGGGAAGAACGAAGAATCCCTGGGAACCCCAGTCGCGATCGATAATAAAAACGCTCATACTATTTTCCTCGCCGGTTCCGATTTTTCAATTGCAGACCTCGGACTGGAATTTTTGCATTGGCCCCAACAAACGCGGCTGACGGGAGAACTAAAGCTCGGTCGCGATTGCTACCTGTTGGAAAGCCAAAATCCCGGAGTCGGCGAAATGATTCGCGTCAAATCCTGGATCGACAAGGAATCCAACGGCGTCCTTGCCGCGGATGGATTTGACGCGAAGGGCAAGCGGGTAAAAGAATTTTCCCTGAGTGGGAGCAGCTTCAAGAAAATTAAGGGACGTTGGCATCTGGAGAAAATGACGATTTATTCTCCGAAGAAAAAATCCGAAACGATCCTTCAATTTGATCTGCCAAAGGATTGATTGGATTAAAGGCTATCCTGCGAAACCGAGAGAAAGTTGTCTTTCGATTTTTACCCGCTGCATCCATAAGTTGAGGTTGGAACGGGAACGAATCCCTCTCTCCAGTTGAGTTATCGCTTCCAAAGAAAAAGCGGTCGCAAGACGAGCACAGGTTTCCAAAGATTCATGACGTAGTTGTCCAGCAATAATTCCCGCAGCCATAGCATCCCCGGCACCTACAGTACTGTCGACTTTCACTTTTGGTGGCCGCGTGAAGATCACTTCATGCTCGCTCACAAAACAAGCACCCCTCTCTCCCATCGAGACGGCTACCAGCTCGATCCCTGAGCGAATCAAATCTCTGGCTGCATGGACCACAGAACGATCAGTATTCAAGGATCTTCCGTTCAACTCTTCCAGTTCATGCAGGTTTGGTTTCAAAATATTCGGCATCGCGGGAATGGCTTGTCGGAGAGGCTCGCCGCTTGTATCGAGTAGCACTTTGTGGCCTTGCCGTTTTAAGCGGGCGATCAAATCGAAGTATATTCTACTGCTCGTTTTTGGAGGAACACTCCCACCCAGCGCAAACCAGCAGGGCTTTGCCGCCTGAACCTTTGCAAGTGATCGAAAAAGGGATTGGACTTCCGCGCGGCTCGGACTTAGCCCGGGAAAGTTGATATCGGTAGTCTGCTGTTTTATCGGATCGGAAATTTTGATTCCGATTCTGGTCGCTCCTTTTACCCGGATAAAATAATCCGCAATTTGTTTCTGACGAAATAATTCCTGAAAGACATTGTCGTTCTCGTCTCCAAGAAGTCCCGCGGCGGCGACTTGAACATTAAAATCAGCGAGGGCTATCGCCACGTTTATCCCCTTCCCGCCCGCGTTATCACGAAAAGACTGCACACGATTTACTCTGCCAGCGGAGAAGCCGTCGATCACCAATGTTCGATCGATGGCCGGATTCAACGTGACCGTAACAGCATCAAAAAGGCGATTTGATTTCATCGTGCGTGTGAGCGGTTTGGGAGAAAAGTGCCTAAAACGGGACTGGTCGGTCAATGGTTCTCAAGCAGGCCGGTTCTTTCGATAGTTGACTCCATCTTTGTTTGTCTTACCGTACGGCCCGTTTATGACAGCGCCGAATCAGGACAGTAAAAACGCGGCCCCTGAAGCCGCGCGCCCTTCAGATTTCATTCGCGACATCGTGGAACAGCATCTCCGCGAAAATAAATATCCGCAGGCGCACACGCGTTTTCCGCCAGAACCCAATGGTTATCTGCACATTGGTCACGCCAAGTCCATCTGCCTCAATTTCGGTATCGCCCGTGAATTTGGTGGCATCTGCAATCTGCGCATGGATGACACCAACCCCACGAAGGAAGACGTAGAATACGTTGATTCCATTACGGAAGATGTGAACTGGTTGATCTGTGCCTGGGCTGACGACAAAATTGGTTTCAAAGAAAAAGGCAAAACACCCGAGGCAAAACCTTTCAACGGAAAAGAGGATTTTTATCTTCGTCCCGTGGTTGGTAAGCCGACAGCCGCCGTCGAGCCGTTCTATGCTTCTGATTATTTCGATCAGATTTATGAGTATGCCGTTGTCTTGATCAAAAAAGGCAAAGCTTACGTTTGCGATTTGACGCCGGAGGAAACCGACAAATATCGCGGCGCTCCCGATCGTCCCGGAACGGACAGCCCATTTCGAAATCGTTCGGTCGAAGAGAATCTCGACCTGTTCACGCGGATGAAGAAGGGGGAGTTTCCGGATGGCAAGCGTACGTTGCGCGCAAAGGTTGACATGGCGTCCTCAAATGTCTGGTTACGTGATCCAATTCTGTACCGTATACGACATGCGGAACACCATCACACCGGCGCAAAATGGTGTATCTATCCGATGTATGATTTCGCACATTGCTTAAGCGATTACATTGAAGGAATTACCCATTCCATCTGCACATTGGAATTTGAAGTCCACCGGCCACTTTACGATTGGATTCTTGCGGAACTGGATTTGCCTCGTCCCCTGCCTCATCAGTACGAATTTGCCCGCCTGAGCCTTGGCTACACGGTGATGAGCAAACGAAAGCTCCTTCAACTCGTGACCGAAAAGATCGTCACCGGCTGGGATGATCCGCGCATGCCGACTATTTCCGGGATGCGTCGACGCGGCGTCACTCCGCAAGGTCTTCGTCACTTTGCATACAACATCGGTGTCACGAAGTATAATGGCATCACTGACGTTGCCGTGTTGGAACACGCCATCCGCGAAGATTTAAACAAGCGAGCCCTGCGTCGAATGGGCGTGCTGCGTCCGCTCAAAGTTGTCATTACCAACTGGCCGGCGGACAAAGTCGAAGAATTGGATGCGATCAACAATCCTGAGGATCCGACCACGGGGACGCGCAAGATCCCATTCAGCCGCGAGCTTTATATTGAGGCGGACGACTTCATGGAAATTCCGCCAGCGAAGTTTTTCCGCCTGCGCCCTGGCGGCGAGGTTCGTTTAAAATACGCTTTCATTATTAAGTGCGAAGAAGTGGTGAAGGATTCTTCGGGGAAGATTACAGAGCTGCGCTGTACAGCCGATCTGGATAGCAAAACGGGCGGCGCCACGGCAGGCCGAAAGATCAAAGGAACCATTCATTGGGTGAGCGCAAGCCACGCAATTGACGCTGAAGTACGGCTTTACGATCGTTTGTTTACGGTTGCCGAACCTGACGCGGGTGGCGATTTTAAACAATTCATCAACCCCCATTCGCTTGAAGTCATCACAGCAAAACTGGAACCGAGTTTTAAGAACGCAAAACACGAAGAGCGTTATCAGTTGGAACGATTGGGATATTTCTGCCTCGATAAAGAAAGCTCCTCAGCGAGCGAGAAGCAATTAATCCTTAATCGCACGATTACGCTGAAAGACACGTGGGCGAAAGAAGCACATAAATAACAAGTCACCGGCAAACATCCTGGCTTGGTTGCAATGCCATTTCCTCCACATTCCTCACGCGATGTTTACCGGTGACGCCCCACCCAATCTCAAACCATCACCAAAATTAATCGCCGCACCGGTTCAAAATCGGACAAACAATTTCAAATTTTTTTGGAATTACTGCCGCAGGCTTGTCGTGGCCAGACTCAATCGTTCCCAATCAGGATTTATGTCCGGTTTATTTTTGATCGGCAAAGACTGCCAATTGCGGCTACGCGGAGAGAGCGGCCAGATTTCCGCATGCGCGTCTGCAAAAGTTAATCCATAGGCATTATTGTGCCGGGTGGCCGGAGCGTCCAGGAGTCCCTGGTTTCCCTTCATATCCATGGCGAACCATCCGTCATTGATGCTTCGTTCATGCTCATCAATAAAAACCCAGGCCTGCGCTGGTGAAGGTCTGATAATTTCAGATTCTTTTTTGAAAACGATATAGTTGCTTTGACCATAGACGTAAGTTCCACCCATCCAACCGTTGATGGAATAGCTCCGAACACGTGGAACCGCATTCGTCTGGCTTTTGTCTGCAGGACAGTGATAGCTCCCCGCATTCTTGACGAAGCGAAACATTCCGCCCCACTCAATTCCATGAACATTCGTTGAATCCAGTTTTCCAGCCTCCACTGCGGGATAAACTGAAGTGTCATCGTTCATGGACCCCCGAACCCAGGCATTGGAATTGATGACACCTTTCCCGGCGAAATAAAAAACCGGGATCAGTTTTCCATCATTCTCATCAGCATACATGCGCCACCCCAAACTAAGCTGATGCAGATTCCCCATGCAGGAAGCCTGCGTGGCTTTTGCTTTTGCTTTGCCAAGAACCGGAAGAATCAGGCCCGCCAGAATCGCTATAATCCCGATGACAACGAGAAGCTCAAGCAAGGTGAAACCAGAACCACAAAGCCATTGTAGATTTTTTCTGTTGGCGTTTTTCATGGATTTGCCACTTTGAGATTATTGGTGTTGGCCTCGATCCCCGCTGTTTTGACAGCCGGCCTGGTCTTTTCGGTCTTTAGAATTGTCGGCGATTCGTCGGATGCCGGGGTCTCTTTTGCCGCCAGAATTATCTCAGGCTTTGCCATTCCATTGGCAAACAGTTTCAAAGCCTCAACCGTATTTGTGTAGCGACTGGCACCGTGCCAGAGCAGAAAGCCGCTTGCACCGGCATCAATTGCACCCTGCATTTGCTGGGCAACTTCTTTGCCTCCAAAAACCATCTTTAGCTGCGAAGCCTGATAATGCTGAAGCCAGGGGCGGAATTTCTTCGGCGAACCAACCAGTTCAGCGCCCTTTTTGATTGTTTCAGAGACCGCAATATACGGAAACGTCAATGCTCTCCTTCTTCCGTGCGGGAACATTCCAGACAAATCGGCTGGAAAAACGGCCGGACTTAAGTAATCAACCTTCTCGGCAACTTCGCGCAGAACATTCCTCGTTCCGATGACATCATTGCTGTAGATCATAGGCCCCCAAAATTCGGACGAAATATAAACCCCGTATGGCTCCAAAGCCTGAATAGCTTTCCCCCAAAACTCACGACGCATTTCATCTCGGTTTTGCGAGTTGTTTTCTTTGCTCAATTTAACTTTTCCGCCGGGAATATTGATGTTGGCGAATTGAATTTCATCAAAGCCCGCCACCGCAGCAGCCACGGCCACAGCAATGTTGTAATCCTGGACTTCTTTGCGAAAGGGATCACCCCATTTCATCTTTGATCCATCCAGCCAGGGTTTGCCACTCCCTTGTTCTTCAATGGCGAGGTCCGGACGATCGTGTCCCAAAGCGTCATCACGAAATGTTTGCAATCGGCCAATCACATAGATGTTCTTTGAATGTAACTCCTTCAGGAAACCTTCCATGTCATCAATGGCCGGAGGCGCCGCACGTGCCACCTTGATCGCTGCCCCGGCATCGGAGTCCATGCTGATAAAGCCACGCTCGTTTTTCACATCAATGACCAGCGTGTTGAGATCGCTCTCGTTGAACAAGGCGAGGACGGCTTCGCGCGAAGCATCCGTTTTCAACGCGCCGAACGAGAGATAAACGCCCCGCGCCTGGAATGGCTCGAGACTGACTTTAGACTCGGTAAACCGCTGGGCGGGCGCCTTTCCCCGGCGATAACCCGGGGACTTTACGAAGACGGGTTTCGACCCATCAAATTTGGAAAGAAGAAATTTTCCCTGGCTATCGGAATGAGTAACCACGCCATTATGTACGACAGTCGCATTAGCGACAGGCTGATTACTTTTCGCATCCACGACCTTGCCACTATGTTTGGAGCACGCCGTAAAGGCAAAAATGGCTAAAAACACCGTACAAAGTTTAAATAGCTTCTTTTTCATGAGCAGGTTTTAAAATGCTTACCCTAATTTAAAGGAAACTGAGGACGCGAACGATGCCGTTGCCTTAGAATTGATTTCCGACGCAACATATCTTCGTTCGGTTGCAGGGGATCCCAAGAACGAGGCCTTGGCATAATTACCACCAGCGACAACGCCTCCTCATAAGTCAAATCTCGCGCATCCTTTTTATAGTAATGTTGTGCCGCCGCCTGAATACCATAGATACCATCCCCGAGTTCGATCACATTTACATACAACTCAAAAATCCTCTTCTTGGACAACAATAATTCCATCCAAATCGTGTAATACGCCTCGAGGAGTTTGCGCGTCCACGATCGTCCCTGCCATAAGAAAAGCGAGCGGGCACATTGTTGTGTGATCGTAGAAGCGCCACGAGAGGGTTTCCCTGTTTGCAAAGCCTCCAGCTGAGCCCGTCGAATTTGTTCCCACGCGAACCCGGAATGCCGGAAAAATCCTGCGTCCTCCACCAGCCAAACCGTCGTTAAAAATTCTTTTGAAACATTCCCTAAATCACACCAGACCATATTCGGCGGGGTCGCCGGAACTCCATAAGCCCGAGCCCGAAGTCGGCTAACAACAATCGGGCCGGTCGAAGTCGGGTTAACAAACCGGGTATAAATCACCTGGATTGCCGGTGTTATCGCAAGAAGAATTACCAACCCAATGATGGCAATAACAACTCGGCGCCACCGTTTCGGGAACGCTGCAAGTTTCTGCTCTATTTTTTGCCAAGTACTACCCTGCATTGCTCATTCACCGCCCAAAGTGTCGAACTCGATGTTTCAGAGCCGCCCTTTCTAACGGTTATCTTACGTATATCGACACCAGCCAGCCGGATTCGTTACGGAAAATAGTTTGGAGAACGACCCGGCGGCCAGATACTCTGCTAATAAGTGTCCACATTCGAGCGAAATGTGACAAAATTCCTCAGTCCGCGGTGTCCCGGGATTCAAACCAAAAAAAGACCAATCCTTTGCAACGGCTGGTTAGTGAGGTTCAACGTTCAGGTGTAATTCATTCCAGCCGAACTCATCAACAAGTGACGGTTTAATGAGCGCCAACTCAAGTAATCTGGAAACGCCCACGGAAAGGACCATTCCCTGGCACACGCGCTGCAATTGGCAAATGATTCCGCGTGCGATTCCCAAAAGAACGGCGCAGGACCGGATTGAGGATTTTGACGAAACCTACCTGGTTTATGACGAAAAGACGGCTCGTGAGCAGGCGAGTCGCTGTATTCAGTGCCCCAAACCTACTTGCCGAACAGGTTGTCCTCTTGCCAATCGCATTCCTGAATGGTTGGCATTGACCGCGGAAGGGCGCTTCCTCGAAGCAGCGGCCGTATCGCAACTCACCAGTAACATGCCGGAACTTTGCTCCCGTGTATGTCCACAGGAAAAATTATGCGAAGGCCACTGCATCCTCAATTCACGGGGAAAAGCGGTTTGCATTGGCGCGATCGAAAAATTTATCAACGAATATTCTTTCCGACACGGTGCGGTAAATGCCACCGCCTCTCTCCCCAATGGATTTCGCGCAGCGGTGGTCGGAGCTGGCCCGGGAGGACTTGCCTGCGCCGACGAACTCGCGAAACTTGGATATCGCGTCACTGTTTTTGAAACTCTCCCCTTCGGAGGCGGTTTGCTCGTCTTTGGCATTCCTTCCTTCAAGCTGCAAAAAGACATAGTACAGCGTCGAATTGACGTGATGCGTCAGCGAGGCGTGGAATTTCGTTTTGGTGTCCACGTCGGAAAAGACATTTCGTTAAAGGAATTGCGTCGAGAATTTGACGCAGTCTTTTTCGGCATCGGCGCCCAAAAAGCCAAGGTTCTCGACATTCCCGGAGCTGAATTCGACGGGGTCTTTCAGTCTATCCCTTTTCTGGTCCAAAAAAACGTCCCCCTGGCTCCCTCGACCACAGCCACCATCGATGTCAGAGGAAAACGGGTCGTGGTTCTTGGGGGCGGTGATACGGCGATGGATTGTCTCCGCACCGCCATCCGCGTAGGTGCAGCCCAGGCTATTTGTTTGTATCGGCGAGACTTTGCGAATATGCCCGGCAGTCGCAAGGAATATGAAAATGCTTTGGAAGAGGGCGCCGAATTTAATTTTCTTACCAACCCTGTTGCTCTGGAAGCCAATGCCAGGCGTCAAGTGACCGGCGTTCGCTGCATCCGAATGGAACTGGGCGAAACGGATGCCAATGGACGCCGCAAGCCGAAAACCATCCCTGGTTCAGAATTCGTCGTGGACGCAGACGTCGTGCTCGTGGCGTATGGCTTTGATCCAGTTCCCTTTCCTGCGCAATCAGACCTCTCGATGATTCAGAAAAACGACTGGGGTGGCGTCATCGTGGATGAGAACCAAATGACAAACATCCCGGGAATTTTTGCCGGCGGTGATTTATCACGAGGAGCCAGCCTGGTCGTTCACGCCGTTCGTGACGGGCGAAAAGCTGCAACCGCAATTCACAATTACCTAAGCTCCAAAAACGCCAGGGTAATCCCAACGGAGAAAATTCAATAAAGTCGTTGGGGGGATAAGCCGACTAACTACTCACTGCCACTTCACAGCGTCAGCGACCACCACGTAGCCAGTGGTCGTCCAACACGATAGTTTCACCTGGTTTGCTCCAGCGTTCATGCTGAAGTTGCCGAGCAGATTCCATTGACCGCCATTGATTTGTTGATTCACCGTTACAGTCGTCGTGCCGGTTGCGTGGCTGACGATATAAGCCGCCGTCGTTGAGCGGTTTGAACCTTGCGGCCACCAGGCGTAAACGGCGTAAGTCTTCGTGCTCGGAAGATTTGCTGTCCACACGGCTGGCTCGCTGATTGGCGCGGTGGAATGGTAACGATAGTCGGTTCCATATTTATCGGTCGAACCAGTCCCACTTGACCACGTTCCCGTCACGCTGAATCCACTGCTGGTATTGTCAACAATGATGGCACTCGTTTCCGCACCCCAGTTCGCGCGCCGATAATACCGCGAACAAGCGTCCGTTAAACTCTGTTTACTGCGCGTCACTTCGACAATCCCATACGAACTTCCACGAGCCTCACGTGTATAGATGTAGCTCGCATCGGTGGCTTTCACGAGGCCCATGTGATTCCCCGGACCACAACCAGTCGAGTCAGCATCATACACAAAACAATCCCACTGTTGCAGGCTGGATTGGCTCACGAGAATCGTATGCGGCACCAGGCCCGGATAATAATCGTAGGTGCTGTAAGGATGACTCCCAGCAGTATGCTCGCCGAGATAACTGTCGTTCGGACCATCAGTCGCCCAACAGCGAGGAACATACGATGAGCAATCCAATCCCTCGGTCGAAGAAGAATCCCAGGTATTGTTATCAATCCATCCGGCGTCCCCGCCAAAGACATATCGTTCTCCAAGTCCATGGTAGGAATAGGTATCACATTGGCTCTTCTTCCATGTTGTGTCGTAGGCCTGAGCCAGAGTCGCAGTTAACGCAACTACCGCAGCCACGAACATCATCACTCTCTTCTGCATTCGATGTGTTTTCATTTTGTGTTTTTATTTTTGCTGTTGGTTCCGGGTGGGTGTTGTGGGCGGAAATTTCAGGGTTTTAAAACGCGCTCCCCACATAGTTGAAGGCAATGAGTCGTCCTTCATGATTGTCGCCGCCGAAGAGCACCACTCCAGTACCGGTCGCGGCCATGTGACGCGTGGCATCGAATGCAAAATAAACATCCACCTCCGCGGTTCCAACGGTGCCATGAGCGCGATCGACTCGTGCGATGCGTCGCATCTGGTAATCACCCTCCAGCGTATAAAGGACCCATGTAATGCCGCTGGCGTCGGTAACAATTTCCTCCACACAGGCGACCGGTTTATCAAATGGGATGGCCAGCTTTGATCCATCGCGCTGGTTCAAAACGAGATTGTTCCCGTCGATATCAGCCAACCCGTCCTGATGAACTTCCTGGGTGGAAAGTGTGTTCGATACGGGATCGTAGGAAAATTTCGTCCCCAACGGAAAATTTTCCTTCAACGGTAGAGAAGAAAGCAGCGTTAACTCGCTCCCATCCACGCGATAAACTTTGTCGTGCATGTGATCGATCAGAATGAGCGAAGTCCCGGAAGCATCGACGGATAAATCTGTGGCGACGTTGTTGGGCAAAGCGATTGAGGAAAGAAGATTTCCGGCGGTGTCGTAAGCAACAATCCGCTTATTGGGATTATCGAGAACGTAAAGTTTGCCATCGAAATAAGTCACCGCAGCAGGACCGATCGTCGCCCCTTCTTTTCCGGCCGGCGGTTTATCCAGTCCGAAAGAATCTGAACCACTATTCCATTTCTTGCTGACGAGAACCTTTTTCGTCAGCCGCATCGGAACATTCGTCAGAGTCGGATACTGCACCACAGGACGTGAAGCCGAGGCCTGGGCAACGGGAACGGCAACGTTTGGATTAATCTTATTGGGAGCGAGGAGTGATCGCACCATGGCCAACGGTGCTTTTGCCGAAGGCGTTTTCGCAGATTCAGGGGCCGCAGTCCGCGATTGCCATTGGGAAAAAATCCAAACCAGCAGGGCTATCGCCACGGCGAAACAAAACAGCCGGGTTTTGTTGAGGGAAATGCGATGATTCTTCGGGACGCTTTCTTTTTCAGGTACGTGCATAATGATCCTGTCAGGGCAGAACAAGGCCAGGGAGACCGTGGAGTTACGGACGGAACAGGGATTGAGTGCGGACTTTAGCGATTCGGAGGAATCCCGCAATCCGGTTTTAGCCTAGTGGAAACCGGGAGGGCCGAAGGAAAGAAAAATCCCGGGACAGTTTCTGTGGGCAACTATCCCGGGCAGAAGATGGAATCCTTCTGAGGATTCAATTTATTTCGTCTGGGAGAAAAGCATCAGCACGCGAGGACCACGTGTCGTCTCAAGGGCGAATTCCTGTTCGTCAAAACCTTGAGGCGTCGCAAGTCCATCGCAATTGCCGTCCAAAGTCGGCTGACCATCGACAAGCAACATGTAATGATGAGTGCGATTACCAGGAATTTGATTCACCGTCGTATGCCACGCGTTTAAAACTTTATCGCGTTGCATCGGAATTTTTTGCCAGCGACTGAACGAACCCACAATTTCAACTGTGCTCGGTTCCGATGAATCGGCCGGCACGCGCCAACGAAACGCTTTGCTGAAACTTTGTTTTTCGGGCTGGTTCCGACGTTGCATTCCTGTCGAAGTCGGAGCACTGGGAGTCGGAGTAGTTTGGACGGATCCTTTTTTGGTAAAAAAAGTAGTGATGGAGGAAATCATACTTGGATGTTGGGCGCAGAACTTAGGGAAATGTTTTGCGCGAGGCAATGTCTAAACACTTGATTCCCAATTATTTTTTTGGTGGATACCCATTCATTTTGTTCATGGCCGTTTGCATAAATATTCCTTTACAAAAATTGCTCGTGCCCCGCGGAAAATATCGAGGAATTGAGCGAGAATTTTTCCATTAGACCGGCATTTAAGGGAGTAAAAGCCTCAGGAGAAATCATCGAAGTTACTTGAACAATTCCCATCTCGTGCTCCTTTATTGGCAGTAGAAATGTCAGTCCCCGAACCCAAACCAACTTCACTCTTCGATCGAATCGGTGGCCGCGCCAATCTCGTGCGATTGCTTCACCATTTTTATGCCGACGTCCGGCAGCATCAGGTCATTGGCCCGATTTTTTTGGCGCAAATCGAAAATTGGCCGGCGCATATCGAAAAGATCGCGGACTTCTGGTCGAATGCGACCGGTGGTCCGGTTCGTTACGCCGGCGGGATGCCGATGCGACACATACCGCTGGGCTTGAAGGAAGAACATTTCCAGGCGTGGCTTGGTTTGTGGGAACACAATTGCAAAGCCCATCTGCCAGAGGAGAGCGCTGCGGAAATGATCACCATCGCGCAGAACATTGGTTTGCGCCTGCGCATGTTTTGCAAAGTTCCCCTCCCCCCGGATGCCCGACGCGATTTGCTCTAAAGGCCTGCTTACAGATTGTTTTGGTAAGCGGACTTCTCCGGATCAAGGCGTTGAAATCGCTCGAAAAGAGGTTTCGCGCTCGCAACGATATTTTCTTTTTCCTCGATGGGTCCCCAGCACATGAGTTGATAGGCATAGCCATGCGCCGTGCCGACCCAGAGAATGGAATAACCGCGCATGCTGCCTTTAACAAATTTCGTTTCCAGCTGCACCCCAGCCATACCGTCAATTTCCTTTGAAACTTCTTCACCGAACTCCGGCACGGCTCCGCCCCGGGTCATGTTCTTTTTTGCCAACTTTAATAATTCCTCGCTCGTGGCGGAAGGATCGATCCCTTTGTTGTTAACCAACACCTGAAAATAAACCTGTTTCTCAGGCCACACGAAACCAACCGATGCCAATGGATTCAGTTTCGCCACATCGATGCGTTTCCAGGGTTGCCCCGGCGGTCGGTATTCGTAATTGAGCGATTCAAACCGGATGGCTGTATCTTTGACCTCTTGATTCGGCAGGATCAGACGGGTGGTTTGCTGACGACGCGCGTTAAAGCCTTTCACAGCCCCAACGCCGAACAACCCGCAAAAGATCAATCCGACAATCAGAGCCGAAATCCCCTGCCCGAGCCCTTTCGCAAAACGTTCCCGGTTCGAAGAATATTCAACGATCCCAATGATCGCGAGAATGACTCCGCACACCGCAAGGCCCACCGCGCTCACGGAAAAAACGAGGTGACTTGAAGTCGGCAATGCCGGGAAAATCTTCCGGAGGAATTGCACAACAAGCGCAAGCAAAAAGGCGCCCATGACCAGGGCCAGCGAAATGGCACATTTTCGGTTTCGATCGGCTTGTCTTAGGCCCTGCAGGGACCAGAGGCAAAGCCCGAGAAACAGGACGCATACTAATATCTGTGCGGTATAATAACCTGCCTGGTACGCAGAAGAATTCGCTCCCGATAAGACCGTTTGATTCATAAACTACGCGGAGCATAAAGATCGTTCCCGCCATGGCAAGAGAGCACATCGCCCTTTGCCGCAAACGACGCTTCAAGAACGGTATCGACAAATCGGGTGGCGCTTAGTAGCTTACCGCCCGTTCGCACCACCTGCCCACACGCCATCGGCTGAGTCGTCGTTTGGCATCTTGGGTGGTTGGGAGCGGCAAGCCCCGCGAAAAATTAAAAACGGGGAGAGAAAGTAAGTTTATGAAGCTCATCAAATCGTTGTTGATCGCCGTCTGCGCATTAACGTTGGTTGCTGGCACCGTCATGGCCGAAGAAGGCAAGAAGGAACATGGCAAAAAGAAACAATCCTGCTGCGAAAAAGCGAAAGCCGCCGGCAAGGAATGCGAACACAAGTGCTGTGTCGAAGCCAAGAAGGAAGGCAAGAAGTGCGAAAAGTGCAACGGCAAGGCTGAAGACAAGAAGTAATCTTCCCGAACCAATTTATTTACATCGGCCGACTGAACTTCAGTCGGCCTTTTTTTGTCCGTATTCAGAGAAGGCCCCTCCCCGGACTTCAATCCCCCGTTCAATCCGTTCACGCCGGAATCCACCATCGCGATCTTCCGCCCAAAAAAACCAAAAATCTTCTGCGTTTATGTAAATATTGGGTTTGATCGGTTAATTGGGAAAAAATAGCGGCATCAGGTGGATGATTTTCAGCCCCAAAATTCCCCAAACACCCCGTGCAGGGTCTTTTCGTTGCCGCAAGAAAACTTTCCCACAGCATGACGGACGGATTTTTTGCGGCGAAAACTTTTTCCGTCACCGTGCAGGAAAGTTTTTTCGCGCCAAAAAATCCGTCCGACACCGTGCAGGAAAAATTTTCCGGCCCGGAATTTCCGTCCGACACGGTGTAGGAAAGATTTT
>CBHTTJ010000080.1:0-23564 GCA_966095605.1 uncultured bacterium
AACCGAAAAATAAACCGCGGAACATCAAAAACCGGTGGGGCAAAGCTGTCGCTTTGCCCTGACTTTTCAGGCTGTAGGCACGGCCGACAATAGCGAAACTACCCCGTGGCGACCCAGGTTCTGAAGCGAACTTGCGTGCCGTCTAGAGCGGTTCCGGAATGGTGAAGCAGGCCGGGGTGCTTTTGTTTTTTGGCTTCGTTATCGGTCTCGGCAAGATCCACCAGGAATATTGCCTTCGACCTCTGCCTCGCTAAAAACCAAAATCCCTCCCGCCATTCCGGAAATTATTTTGGCAACCGCTCTAACGTGATTGAACCAGCACCTTGAATCGGCCCAGGTGTTCAGGGCTGGTAAGGGTCTGAAATGGACGAATCGATTTGGCTAAAGTGGCTTTATCGGAGGCGCGGAACGTCTGCTCGAAAAGCGGGGTCAGGAATTGCGCCTGGGTCAGGAGGTCCTCGGTTTGTAATCCTGCGGCTTCGCCTGCGACTCGAATTTGATCGAAGTTGACGTGGGCGGTGAGGTCTTGTTCACCGGGATGGGCGAGAAGATCGTCGCTGACGCGGTGATCTTTGTAGGCGCGCAGAGTTCCGCCTGTTTTTCCCGAACGCAAATATTCTTCGATCGTATAGCCGTAATCGAAAGCAATGATCTTACCGCGCTTTAGCTTGGCGGCTGCGTGTTGCCACCATTCGGCGGCGGCGCGTCCGATTTCCAGTTGGAATCCATCGGGTAGATGCGGAAGAATTTCTTTTGGGATACTGATTTCCGTGGCGGGAAAGCTCAAGTCGCCGACCATCCATTCGAAACTCGATGAATTATTGACGTAGAATTCCTGCCAATTTTGCGAGGCTGCGTTCCATGAAATGCGGTGCACCGGGAAGGCATCGAGCAGTTCGTTGGAGAAAATAATTCCCTGCACCTCCGGCAAGGCGTGGAAGGAGTCGAACCAACGGACCTTCTCTCCGAACGCGCACAGGTTTCGCTGTTGCAAGGTGCGTCGAGGGGAGGAAGGTTCGAGGATCCAATACTCCGATTTCGAAAAAAGATCCGGCGATTGGATTCGCAACGCTGTCAAAATGTCCCGGGCAAGCTGTCCGTCGTGGGCACCGGCCTCGACGATTTGGCATTGTCCCTGCGCTTCTCCTTTTTGCGGGCCGTTTTGCAGCCATGCGCCGAACCGCGAAGCGAGAAGTTCACCAAAAAGTGAACCGATACTCACGCTGGTGTAGAAGTCGCCGGCTTTTCCGACGATCAACGGTTTCTCATAATAGCCAAGATCTTCCGTGTACAAACAGAGTTGCATGAACCGGGCGAAGGGGATGGGGCCCGATTGCTGAATTTCTTCACCGATTTTGTTTCTCAACTCGCTCATTAACTTGCAGTATGGCACAACATCCGCTACACATAGACCCGAGTTTTTTGGAAATTTATGGCGAAAATTGATGCCTTTTTTAATCTCATGTTCGAGCAAAAGGCCTCGGACTTGCACATGTCTTCTGGGAACCCGCCAATTCTCCGAATCAACGGCGAATTGCAACGCGTCGATTATCCGCCATTGGAAAACGACTACCTGAAGGGGATGCTTTACGAAATCGCGCCGGAACACAAAATCAAATTATTCGAAGAAACCGGCGACGTGGACTTCGGTTACGAAATCCCGGGCCTGGCTCGTTTTCGTGCCAACTTTTTCAACCAGAAGTATGGAATTGCGGCAGTGTTCCGCCAGATTCCTTCCAAAGTTCTTTCCTTCGAAGACTTCGAAAAATTCGATGCCCCGTTGCCGGCGGTGTTGAAGAAATTCTGCATGCTGCACCGTGGTCTGGTCGTCGTAACCGGGCCTACCGGTTCCGGTAAGTCCACCACGCTGGCCGCGATGGTCGATTACGCGAACAAGAACCGTAAGGATCACGTCATTACGATCGAAGATCCGATCGAATTCGTGCACGAAAGCAAAAGCTGCCTGATTAATCACCGCGAAGTCGGGACTCATACCAAGTCCTTTTCGGCGGCTCTCAAAGGCGCTTTGCGCGAAGACCCGGACGTCGTGCTGGTCGGTGAGTTGCGCGACCTTGAAACCATCGAACTCGCGTTGACCGCGGCGAGCACGGGTCACTTGGTTTTCGCAACCCTGCACACTCAATCTGCTGCCAAGACGGTCGATCGTATCATCGACGTTTTCCCGGCGGAGCAACAAAACAAGATTCGTTCGACGCTTTCCGAAGCGTTGAAAGGGATTGTGGCCCAGAACCTGTTCAAACGCATCGACAAGAAAGGTCGTGTCGCCGCGCTTGAAATCCTGGTCTTTACCACGGCCGTCGCGAACCTCGTCCGCGAAGGCAAAACGCACCAGATTCCTGGTATGATTCAAGTCGGCAAGAAGATGGGTAACACGCCGCTGGACGACTCGATCATGGAGCATTTGCGAATGAAACGCATTTCCCCTGAGGAAGCGTACGACAAATGTCTCGATAAAAAGAAATTCCGCCCATTCCTGTCCAACCCTCCGGACGACGACGAATAAAAAACGGGCTTAACTCTTACACAAAATGCGCCGTAACGAACTCGATTATATCCTGGCAACAATGTTGAACGGGCCGGCTGATGCCGTCGCGTCACTGAAGAAAGATATTTCCGACCTGAACTTCACCGTCAGCAAGCCGCTGCAGGTGGAATACACAGGGGAGTTATATCCCGTGCAGCTGAATCCGCCGGTTGAAACGCTGACGCCATTCCAAACGGAAATGGTGGCGTTGAACATCATTGGCGGAAACTACCGTCTGACGGAAGATCTGCTGCGAACGGGCTCTTGCGACGCCTCGTATACGCTGGCTGATCTGGCCCGTTTCCGTGTGAACATTTTCTCCCAGCGCGGACATTACTCGATCGTTCTGCGTAAGTTGAACACGATTATTCCGACCGTTGAGCAATTGCATTTGCCCGACATTTTCAAAATGGCGGCGCAGGAAAAGACGGGATTGATTCTCGTCACGGGTGCGACCGGCTCCGGTAAATCAACGACGCTGGCGGCGATGTTGAACGAAATCAACGAAACGAAATCGGTCCACATCATTACGCTGGAAGATCCCGTTGAATTCGTTCATCCGCAGAAGAAATCAACGTTCAATCAGCGGGAACTGGGAACGGACTTTAACGCCTTTGCCACGGGTCTGCGCGCTGCGCTGCGTCAGGCGCCCAAGATCATTCTGGTCGGCGAAATGCGCGACCGTGAAACAGTCGAAATCGCCTTGAGTGCTGCCGAAACCGGTCACTTGGTGATGAGCACACTGCACACGATTGATGCCGGTCAAACGATCAATCGTATTCTCGGTATGTTCGAACCGGAGGAACAGGAGCAAATTCGTATTCGTCTCTCCGACACGTTGCGCTGGATTATCAGTCAACGTTTGGCCCCCCGCATTGCCGGCGGCCGTTACGCGCTGTTTGAAATCATGGGTTCAAATCTTCGTACGAAAGAAAGCGTGGTCCAGGGCGAAAGCGAAGGTAAGACGTTTTACGAAATTATCGAAGCGAGCCATACCTTCGGCTGGAAGACGTTCGATCATTCCGTGCTGGAAGCATTTGAACTGGGAATTATTAACGAAGAAACGACCCTTGCCTATTGCAGCAAGAAGGGTCACGTCAGCCGCGGTATTGATAATATCAAGAAAGGTCGCGGTGAACTCACGAATAACTCCAGTGATCTGCGCATGAAAGCCGGTGGCGCCCCAGGAACCCGTGGCGGTCCGCCAGCTATCCCGACGACCCTCAAATTGAAATAATTTTATGGCCGAATTTGATTTCATTGGTCCATCAGACAAACCAGCGTTGGTGGCGATCACGGACGCTGAACGACAGAACGCGGCGAAAACCGCTCTCCTGGATCTTGGCTACAAGGTGCATTGCATCGATACGCACGAGGAATTTCCAACCCGGTTTGCCGAAGTCCAATATCAAGTCGTCGTTCTGGACGAATCCTTCGCCGGCGAATCGATCGCGGACAACCGGACGTTATATTATCTCCAACACCTTTCCATGAACGAACGACGCCATGCGACCGTTCTGCTGGTGGGACCGTCCTTCGAAACCTTGAATGCGCTACAGGCGTTTCAACAAAGCGTCCACGCTGTGATTAATTATTCCGAGTGGTCGTTGCTCGGACAATTGATCCAGAAAGTTGCGGCAGAAAATGACCTGTTCCTGACCACGTTCCGCCAAACTATCGTTCGCGTGGCCCAAAGCCGAGCCGAAACCGGCAAGCATTGATCTCGGGTTCCATCCAATAATGACGCGGCTCGACCAAGCTCTTGTTGAGCGCGGCCTTTGCGAGAGTCGCGAAAAGGCGAAACGCGCAATTTTGGCGGGACAAGTCCGGGTGAATCAGCAACTGGCTCACAAAGCCAGCGATAGTATCAAACCTGCGGACGTCCTTTCCATTGAAGCCCCCGAAAAGTTTGTCAGTCGTGGCGGCCATAAGCTGGAACATGCCCTGAAGACGTTCGCTCTTGGAGTTGAGAACCTCACCGCACTGGATCTCGGGGCATCAACAGGCGGGTTCACCGATTGCCTTCTGCAACGAGGCGCTCAAAAAGTTTATGCCATCGACGTCGGTCATGGACAGCTTGCCTGGAAATTGCGTCAGGACTCGCGCGTCGTGGTGATGGAGAAAACGAATGCCCGGACATTGACTGCCGCGCAGTTCCCTGCCCCGTTTTTTCCCGTGGACCTGATTGTCGCCGATTGTTCATTCATTTCTCTCCGAAAAATTCTACCTGCCAGCATTGCTTTGCTGAAGGTCGGCGGTAAGATCGTGGCGCTGGTGAAACCGCAGTTTGAGGCTGGCAAAGCCGAAGCCGACAAAGGTGCCGGGGTCATCACAGACCCGGAGATTCACGCCCGGGTGATGCGCGAAATGCGTGAGTTTGTCCTTGCTGAACTGGGATTGAAATGGCTCGGGGAAACGGAATCCCCGTTGCTTGGTCCAGCCGGCAATAAAGAATTTTTGATCCTGCTTGAAAAAAACTGAAATGAAACGGATTGGGCTGATCGCCAACGCCGAAAAAATTTCCAGCCGCACCCTGGCGCAAAAGGCGGCTGCCCTCATTACCAAAGCCGGCCTGAATGTTTTCTCCGAACGATCTACTATTCAATTTGCGGGATTAAAGTGTCCCACATTTGAGACGCCGCGCGATTTGGCCAGGCACGTGGATGTCCTTCTCGTTTTTGGAGGCGACGGAACGATTCTCCGAGTCGTTCGTGAAATCGATGGTTCTCACACACCGATCCTCGGAATTAACGCCGGCCGGCTTGGTTTCCTTACCGCCATACCGGCGAGCGACCTCGCCGTGGCATTGAAGAAGATCCAGCGCGGCGATTTCACGATCGAAAAGCGTTCTTTGATCGATGCCACCTGCAATCACGGAACGAATTGCATTTCCCAAACTGCTCTCAATGACGTGGTCATCAGTCGTGGTGCTGTGTCACGTATGATTGAACTGGAGGTATCGGTTAATGGCGAAGCGGTGACGCGGTATCGTTGTGACGGTTTGATTATCAGCACGCCGACAGGTTCGACGGCCTACTCCCTTTCGGCAGGCGGCGCCATTATCAGCCCGTCGGCGGATGTATTCGCCATTACGCCGATTTGTCCGCACACCCTTTCCAATCGTTCGGTGATTATCAGCCTCGATTCAGTCATTTCTGTCCGAGTGATCAGCGAACGCGTTGAAACTACCTTAACCACCGATGGCCAATCCCAGACCAATTTGGGTGCTGGAGATGTAGTGGTGATGCGCCGGAGCAAACGAGCTGTTCGTCTTTTGCACCTGGGCGGCAGTTCGTTCTTCGAAACCGTTCGGCGCAAGCTCCACTGGAGCGGATCCAATGTTTAATTTTCACCCTTTCATTCTTTTCGTTCTTCAAATTCGCCAAAGAACCAATTAGAAACAGGAAAATGGTTCGCCTCAAAGACATCGCCGCCCGCGCAGGAGTTTCGATCATGACGGTATCGAAGGCCATGCGTGATGAAGAAGACATCGCGGATAGCACCAAGGCTCGCGTTAAATTGGTTGCCCAACAGATGGGGTATGTCCCCAACTCAGTGGCACAGGGTCTGCGGAACCGAACGACGAAACTGTTCGGCCTCGTTATTTCTTCGACCACCAATCCAGTCTTCGGCCGCTTGATGTTGGCCATCGAGGAAAAAGCTTACGAACTCGGTTACGATTTGATTCTCGCGCAATCCCGCAATCAACAGGAGCGGGAAGAAGTTCACATTCGGCGATTACTGGCACGCCGCGTGGACGGCTTGTTTATTTCCCCCGTTTATCGGATGGAACCCACGGCAACAATTTACCAGGAGTTGAAGGCGCGAGGAACGCCGGTGGTGATCCTCGGCCACCAGGCGGCATTTTGCCAGGGTTTCGCAACCGTTGAAACCGATGATATTCGGGGCAGTTATAATGCAACAAAGCATTTGCTTGATCTGGGCCACAAACGCATTGCCTATTTCATGGGACCCGCCATTTCGCCTTTTGCCCAGGAGCGGTTTGAAGGTTATCGCTATGCTCTGCGTGAAGCGAAAATAGAAGTTGATGACAAATTGATTTTTCCCGCAGGCACGACAATTGAAGAAGGGGAAAAAGCCGCCCTGGAGATGTTGCAGGAAAATCCGGGAGCAACGGCCGTGCAGGCATTTAATGACATGGTGGCCATTGGGGCTTCCAACGTTTTCCTCAATCAGGGACTTAAGATTCCGCAGGATATCTCGGTGGCAGGTTTCGGAAATGTTCTTGCCGCAGAATATTTCCGCGTACCACTGACTACAGTCCGCCAACCGAAAGCGCGCCTTGGAACCGCCGCGATCGAAATGATGCTAAAGTTAATTCAGGGCGAGAAGCCTGAGTCGAAACGCTTGTCCGCAGAAATCGCGGTCCGCAAAAGCACGGCGGCGCCCGCGAAGAAGTAATCACTTTTTCCTGCGCCAGCCGCAAATAAACATGCCGTTGCCATGGCAATGCTGAGGCCAAAGCCAGAGCTGGGCTCGCGACTCCCGTGAAGCCAAAGGGTTTACGAGATTCATCGGTTCGAATTCCGGAAATGCTTTTTCAAAATGAGCGGCAACGTCGATTGTTTCGTTACGTGTTAATGTGCAGACGGAATAAATGAGTTTTCCGCCCGGCTTTACAGACTCGGCCACGCGCGCCAACAGATTCGACTGCACTTCCGCCAACTCCAGGACATCCTGTTTCTGTGTCGTCCAACGCGCATGTGGATTGCGCTGCCACGTACCAACACCGCTGCATGGCGCATCGAGCAACACGCCATCGAACTTTGTTTTTGTCGGGAGTTTGTCACCGGTCCAAACTGCGGCGCGATAATTGAAAACACCGGCTCGACCCGTACGCTGCTTCAAACGGCGCAATCGCCATTCGGCCCGATCGCTGGCCCAAATCAGGCCTTTATTTTGCATCAGATCCGAAAGGTGCAGCGTCTTGCCACCTTCGCCAGCACAGGCGTCCCACCAGGTTTCGCCGGGTTCGGGTGCACACACCAATCCGACCGCTTGGGAGGCGATGTCCTGCAACTCAAATTCGCCCGCATGAAATTCTGGTGTGCGAAATAGATCTTCCCTGCCATCGTAACGAAGCGTTTCGGGCATCTGCTCATTACTACGATCGCAATGTCCCAATCTCCTGGCCAATCGGTCCGCGTTGCCACGTTTTGTGCGCAGCCATAATTCAGGTTCGCTTTGCAAAGCGCGCAGCCAATCAAGAGAAACATCGACACATTCAAGCGCCCACGCCGGAACGGCTTTCCCCTTCAGATCGGCTTCGGAGAAGGTCTCGGGATTCAGTGAAAAATTTTTGTCCAGATCCAAGGCCTGTGCCAGGGCTGCGTCGATGCTCAATCCTGAAATCCACCCGAACCAACGGAAATAGGAAAACACAGCATGACTGACGGAGCGGCCTTCATATCGCGACAAGTCGCTCGCCTTCAATGTCTCTCGCAAAACGCCGTCAGCAGGTCGTTCCTTGTTCGCCTTACGAACAATTTCGACGGCAACTTTGCGCAAATGAGTTTCGAGCATGAGGAGACCTTGCGGGCAGAGACCGCAATTTTCAACGGGTTTCGGAGTCAGGCGACAAACCAATCAAGCAACGTCCTCCAAAAAGTTTTGGCCATCTGGATAATTTGGAGTCTATCCGCCGCAAGGCTGGATATAGGAAAGGCGGATAAAGCTGCGGCTTGCTGTAACCACCCGAGAGAAAATACGAAAAGCAGGCATAACTCTCGCAATGAAAAATCTTCCAATTCTCTATCCAGCGGCTCCCTTCGTCACCAAAGAACAAACGCGTCGCATTGCCCTGCGCCGCGTAATAAGAATGAACGCCGTTTAATTCTTGCGAAAGATCGATGGGCTGTCCCATCCCCATGGGCTCGTGGTGAAACAAACCGTAAACGGGATAACTCGAAACACTGACAAACGGCTCCGAGAGAATAAGTCTGCCAGGCTTCGTCAGCACGCGCCGGGCTTCCTGAAGAAAGGCTTTCGGCATCTCCAGATGATGAAAAACGTCTGACAAAATCAGATGGGAAACGCTGTGATCCGCAAAGGGAAGTCTGTAACCGTCGCACACCAGATCCAGCCACGGGTTGGGAAAGAGATCGGTGCACACGGCCCGCGATAAGTGGGAGCGGAGATTTCCGATGCCCGAACCAATTTCCACAATGGGCTCAGGTTGCTCCTGGTCGATCAGACAAAGAATCCGTTCGTAGAAATCGGCATAGATTTTTTGCAGCAACGGTTTTCGCTGCCACACCGCCAAGTTTTTTTGGATCTCCTTCTGATGCTGCTCGAGCGGCGTCATGCGAAGAATTTGAAACGTTTCGCCGCGAAAATAACCATGCGCAAAAGAAGCCATCCGTGTTTCCAACGCGAAATATTCGTTGTCCCATAAGTCCGGGCCCGGTAGCGAATGGGCAAATCAATGATCCTCAAATTCAATTTTGCCGCGCCGAAGAGCAGATCAAAATCGCCAAATGGGTCGAAGTCTCCGAAGTACGCTCGATTCCGGGCAATTAATTCGTAGTCACGTCGGAACAAAACTTTAGTTCCGCAGAGCGTGTCTTTAACCGGCTGACCCAGGAGCCACGTGAAGGCGATCCCGAACAGTTTGTTCGCAATCATGTTTAGGAATTGCATCGCCTGATCTTCCATCGGATATACCAATCGAACGCCATTCACGAAATCACCAGTGCCCGAACGAGCCACCTCGTAAAATTTCGGCAATTCCTCAGGAGGCATCGTGAGATCGGCATCCAGAATGAAAAGTAAATCGCCTGTCGCACACGCAAACGCTTCGCGAACCGCCCCGCCCTTCCCTTTCGTTTTTTGTTTCAACGCTTTGATATCGCGGTTCGGATATTTCGCTTTAACACGTTGGATTTCTTCCCAGGTGTTATCCGTGGAATGACCTTCGATGAAAATAATTTCGGTGCCTAGCCCAAGTTCCGGTGTCCGCTGGACGGCAGATTCAATGTTTCCAGCCTCATTGCGCGCGGGGATGATAACGCTACAGCGATAATTCTGATCGGTAGCAACCTTCGGACGAGGACGAGCGACAATAAAAATCGTCAGACAGAAATGTTTTAGCCACGGTGCGATCCATCGATTCAGCAATTCGCCGAGCAAAATTGTTTTTGCAGGCCACAATACTCGTGTCTCCGTTTTTACGACTTCCCACCCAGCGAGGTGAAGGAGGTTTTTAACGTCTGCCAGAGACAGCCAGTTTTGTTGCAGAGTCGGCGCTTTCAGCCCCGTCTTCTCGGCAAGTCCCAGTACCGGTTTCCAAACGCTGTTGAAAAAATTCAAGACGATCCGCGTGTTTGGATGGGAATGTTGAAGCGCGACCTCAAAAACTTTCTGCACATCCGGCAGATCGTTGATCAGATCAGACAGAATAATGTAATCAAACTTCTCGCTGCCCGGAATCTCAATGCCGTCAGCGACTTGAAACTGTAATCCTGGATGCCTTTCCTGCGCGATCTTCACCATGCTTTCGCTGAAATCAATTCCCAGACCGTGGGCAGGCTTCATCGCGGCAAGCAAATCTCCGATCCCGCAGCCAATTTCCAGCACCCGTGCGCCCGAAGGGATTAAGAAACTGAAGTAACTCTGAAGCAGCCCGTGATATCCACGCTCACTTTCGCGCAATCGAAACGGTGCACGTTTCTCGTAGAAATCGCGGCGGCTGGTCATGCGTCTTTTTTGCCGCTAAACGAGCGCAAAAGCCATTCTAAATTAAACCTTTGCGACTCTTACCGAAATCAAGGATGTCCTGCTCCCTTGGTCGAAGCGCTGAAGCTTTTGATATTTGCGGCGCGCACGGCGTCCATTACTTTCATGATCTGACCGAAGGGCGCATCGGTATCGGCACGAATGGAGACATTGACCTTCGGATCCTTCTGCGCAGCGGCGAGAAGCTCGTTTTGCAGTTTTTCGAGAGTTACCGGTCCTTGCCCGAGATAAAGAGCCCCTTCCTTCGGCACCGTAATAACCAGCGTATGATTTTCACCCGATCCCGGTTGTGCCTGCTTTGATTCCGGCAACACAATCTTAACAGTCGGCTGCTGTTTGAAGGTGCTGGTCACCATCAGGAAAATCAACACGACGATCAGGACATCAATCAACGAAACAATGATGATCGCGGGCGGATTACGGCGTTTGCGAGTGGTGAACTGCATTTGTTACCCCTTCTTTTCCGCAACTCTTTCTGTTTTTTCCGTCTTCGCCGTAGATTCTTTTTCCCGATGAGATTCTTTCTCACGGTGCGACGTTGGCTCTTTTTCTGTGTGTTTTGAAGGTTCCTTATGCGTTGCAACGGAGACTTCTTTTTCTGCCGATGCCGGTTCAGCCACTGTCTTTCGGTAGAGCCGTCGCATGAAATTGTCGCAAAGCGTTTCCAATTCGATCGCCACCGACTCGATCTTTTTGTTGTAATAGCTCCAGGCAACCAATGACGGGATCGCGGCGATCAGCCCAAGGAAAGTTGCTCGCAACGCCGTCGCAATGCCGGGCGCCACACGGCTGCTCTCGCCCATCCCAGCTTCACCCAATCCCGCGAAAAGCATGATCAATCCGAAGATCGTCCCGATCAAGCCCAGCAAAGGTGCAACACCCACGATGATTTCAAGAAATACGAGATTTCGTTCGAGCCTCATGATCTCATGCCGCGCTTGTGTTTGCAGGGTGTCGGCGTTTTCTGCTTTGGGCCAATGACGGTGGTCCGCGGCGAGACGCAGCAAACGGGTCAACGGCGACGGATTTTTGTCCGCAATTTCCTGAAGCATCGGCAAATCGCCAGGTCCTTTAAAGGCATCCAGCGCCGCTTCCACTTCAGGAGGGGAAATCTTGCGGCGACGCAGCGCCAATCCTCTCTCCACGATGAAAGTCATTCCCGCGAGGGAAACGAGAACCAATAGAATCGAAAAGACATCCATGTTTTCTTTAAGCTGAAGTTATTGTCTCAAATAATGAAATGTAAAACTGACGTCACGGTAGTCGGCGTTCATTTCGCGGCGTAACTCCTTCGGCCACGGCTTGTACGGCGATGGATCCTGAATCGCTTTCTGGCAAATCAGGCTCAACAGTTCGCCCACATCGCTTTCCGCCACCTTGGCATTGCTCACGCGGCCGTTTGAATGCAGTCGAAATTGAATCACGACTCGCCCCGGGGTCGTCGCACTGACCTCTTCCAATTCCTTGAACCAACGCTCCTTCACCGCTTCCACCAGTTCCGCCACATAATCACCGAGCGCCGTCCCCTTTACGTCGAGAGAGGAACTCAAATCCAAGACTTTGCTGCTACCGGTTTGTTGCATTTTTGGACCCAGTGTTCCCGACCGCTTTCTTGCCTCCGACAACGTCCGTGGACGTTGACGAGTTTGTTTCTCCTTCCCTTTGTCCTCCGTTTTCTGCTCGTCGGGTTTGATGTCGGTCGGCTTCGCAAACGCCAAGTCACCTTTTGGTTCGGCCTTGACCGGTTTTGCCTCCGTTTCCTGCTCTTCAGGCGGACGGATTTTTGGCGCCACCTCTAAAGGCAAAACTTTCGGCGGGGCGTCATCGGTGATCTTCAAAACGTCCTTTTGTTCACCAGTCACCTCCGGCTGATTATCATCGGCCTGCTTCGGACTCGCGGCCTGCGTGCTGAGGGCCCCTTGGAATTTCGCTTCTTTGGGGGCTTCAGAAATCGCCATGCTGGGATTTACTTCGATGAAAGTCAGCTCCGGCTCCTGCTGTGGTGGTTTTTGTTTCGCGGCGAACTTCGGGGGCGGGAGCAACTTATTGGCAAGCCGTTCCAGCCAACCTTGCTTAGGCGTGCTGCTGTGCCACCAGCCATATTTGTCCCCGAGCTTCCAAACGCCGAAACCGGTGAGATGAATCAGCAGCGAAATAGCCACCGCAATGACAAGTGGATTTGCCATTGGCGACGGACGTTTCGCTGGGGCGATGGTCATCGAGAAATTAGAGCTACTTCCTTGCTATTTATTCGTTCAAATTGCCAGAGCGCACGCCGGTTGCATATTTGGTTTTAAGCAACCGCCCTGCCACCAGGGACCGATTCCCTGGCCGGTGTGACGCGCACCAAAATGGGTCAAAAAAGGAAAAAGACAACTTTTCTGACGAAGAAAAGTCAGGATTGCTCCATGGTCGGGAATTAAGAGCTCAGATAGGAACGAGCAGACAACGAGTTCTTCTTTTAAGCCATACCTTGAAATCAGCCGAAAAGAGTGACCTGAACGCCCTTCTAGCTTTGAATCAACGAGTTAAAAAAAATCCCACCTGCGTAAAGGGCGAAAATTGGGCACCGGAAAATCGTCCTTTACGCGTAAAAGGGCAAAAAAACGCGCCAAAAAACTACCTTTTACGCACATTGGTTAACTTTTCCTTGCAACAATTCTGCCTTTTACGCGTAAAAGCTGTTTTTTTGCGCCAGAAAAGTGCCTTTTACGCAAATTGGTTAACTTTTCCCCGCCGGAAACTTCCTTTTTCCGTAAAGGGTCGTTTCTGGCTTCTTTAAAACGGCCTTTTACTCGGTAAAAGGTAGTTTTTTCTGCCAAAAAAGTGCCTTTTACGCGTAAAGGGCACCGTTAGTGTAAGAAAAAGTTAACAAATGTTGCTCATAGGGCAATTTTCTGCAGCGGAAAATCGGTCTTTTACCGTAAAAGGGGAATTTCCCGCGGCAACTTTTTAAAGATTTTTGGTATAGGGAAGTTTTCCGCGCGAGGAAAAATAGATTGGATGCTCATAGGGCAATTTTCCGGCGCGGGAAAATGAAGAATTTGCGTAAAGAGCGGATTTCGGTCGCGGAAAAATGAACTTTACGGATAAAGGGGAAGTTTTCCGCGGGAACGTTAGAGGGCTGGCGCAGTGCCTCGAACGCGACCTATTACGCGAGAGCGTTCCTGACTGCAGTGGCCCTCCACCGCTCGGTTGGGGTATCCATCAATAAAGCGATAACCCCAACCAAATTAGCTTGGATTGATTAAGCGTTCACCCCGGCTTCCACAGCTGCGGAACCATTCGTCGAAGAAGCAGCCTCTTGAGATTTAAAACTCTTCCACATCCGAGCAGGCAGAAAACAAAGCCCGATCAAGGCCACTTGCGTTGCGATGAAAATCATCAGCCAATAAAACGCCTGGTCCATGAAACCGTAGGAATGCAATCCGACACCCAACATATTTACGCCGAACCAGGAGAAGCTGGTGACAATATTTCCAAACACCGCCATGGCAATCAAACCGCGTTCCTTCACCAATCCACCCCAGCGCGCGTGCAACCAGATCGCACACCAGATCACAATGAGGAGAGCGCCGTTTTCTTTTGGGTCCCATCCCCAGAATCGGCCCCAGGATTGATCGGCCCAAATGCCTCCGAGAATCGTACCGACAAAGCTAAACAACGTCGAAAAGCAGACGATGCCGTAGACCATTCGAGTGAGAGACTTTGCCGTTTGTCCGTCCAAAGTGCGGGTAAAGAAACCGCGCACGATGTAAATCACGGCCAAAAGTCCCGCGACGAACATCGAAGCATACCCTGTCGTGATGCACACGACATGCGTTGCCAGCCAGAAATTTGTATCGAGCACAGCCCGCAACATTTCCATCGTATCACCGCTCAACGAAAGGTGGTACGCGATGATCAAAGTCACGAAACCAGCCGTGGCCGCTGTGACAATGCCAATGCTATTTTTATAAATGCGTTCGAGGATGATGCCGAGTCCCGCTGCACCCCAGCCGACGAAAATGGCGGAGGAGTAAAGATTCGTTACCGGCGGACGACGCTCGAGATACATGCGCAAGGCCAATCCGATAGTGTGAACGATGAAACCCAGCACCAACAAGGAGAAGGCCGAACGACGCACCGTTGGCGATAAATTGATCCAGTAGATACAGCCGAGCAACAGCGCCGCAATGTAAATCGCCATCGATTTCGTGAACAAATCCGCCTGGTTGAAGAAATATTCTTCACGACCTTTTTTCAGATCAGGCAACAGGTTGTTCATCTGCAACCAGACACGGTAATCCACAATCGCTTTGTTGAAATCAGCCGCGTTGGTATTTGCGTAGCCGGTCGCGATCGCAGCGAGGTGCGTTACGCCTGGATGAATTTCGTTCGAGCGCAGGCTCTCCATCAGGCTGCTGCCAATATTGCTCCAGGCATCACGTGATTGGTCCGGCAACGGCGGGACAATCAAAGCATACGCAAGACGAGAAGCGCGGTCGTAGCGTTTGAAGAAAGCATTCAAAGTCTGCAAATCCGCTTCTTCAAATTGTTCCTTATGTTCGCTCGCACGGAGCGCCGCCAGACCCGCTGGAATTTTTTCCTTATAAACATGCAACTCATGGCTGAAGTTGCTCGCGCCTTCGGGTTGCAGCGTGTTTTGAATTCGTTGGTAGAGGTAAAGACTTTGATACAAATGAATCAGGTCTTTTTGAAATGGTGTGCGGAGTTTTGACGCCTCGTCGCGACCTTCTTCCGATTCCAAGACCTTCCTGGCTTGCGATTCGATTTCCGCGAGGTGATTGGTGAGATCGTTAAAGGAATAATATTTTAAACTCGCACCGAGTGTGCCGAGCATGCTTTCGACGTCCTGATGTTGCGTGCGAAAAACTTTGCGCGTGGCCGATTCTTCCGGACGCGTCATGGCTTCGATCATCCATTCGGTGGCGCTCATCTTCTTACCACCTTCCAGGCGCACTTCAGATTTGCCGCTCATGTTTAAGAGCGTGTTGCGAGCGACGGAGTCAAAGGGCTGAATGCGGCCATTTAACAGCACCGGCAAACGGCCGAACGCGGCGAGATCGAAGTTATCTTTTGGTTTCGGAGAGCGTAAACCGCCAGCGATCCACGCGGCGAAACACGCCACCAAAATCCATGGAATCCATTTTTTCATGAAAGCCTCCTGTTCGACGCGGAAACCGCGGGCTCAGCACTCGTCCGACGCTGGGTCTTCGGCAACGGGGGCACGGAAGACTTCGATCGCGTAGCGAAACCGACGAGGTGAATTAAAAATTGAACGATCAAACCAAGCCCCACGAGTGTGCAGGCCACATAGGGCGTCGCCGCAGCGGGGTTGTCGACCACTTGCAGAATCGTCACCTGGTCGCCTTGCTCAAAGCTGGCCTGATAGAACGTGTCCCCTCCGTAACGAAGTGGATTGTTCATATAGATCAGAATGTCACGATCTTCGCCTTTGGAAGAATCGGTTAGATGAACGCGACTCGCGAAATTCTTTGGAATATCCGTGCCCTTGTAGATGTCGTGTTGAAACTTCAGCAGCGTCAGGCTGAATGGCTTGTAATAACGGATGGGGCGCAACGCGATCTCATAGGTGTGCCCGTTGTAAGAAAATGTCTGCGGCGCATCAAGTTCCGCCCCCAGCATTTTGCCAAATGAATTTCGCAAGTAATGAATCCACGGATACTTGGTGAGCCACAACGAAACATTCCATTCCCCGAGAGAACCTTTGTCCGGACTCACGATCTCAACGAGAGCCGCAGGTTTATTTTCGTCGTCCATGACCGCAGTCGGTTTGGCTGAGGCAAATTGCAAACGGGCGCCAATTCCCTGGGTCGCTTTGATTTTATGATCGCCACCGCTCATCGGGCCCGCGGGTTCGGAGTTCGGCAGGAATTCTTTTACTTTAACGACGAATGGCAGACTCGGATGACGAATCTCTCCCTTTTGCGCCACCATCGACTCAGGAATCGCCACCACTTCGTCGCGATCTGGATTCGTGGTGTCGATGATCGCCAGTTCGTTATGACGTGAATCATCGGAATAATTCTTCGTCTCCCCCTGCTCCAGGCGCATCGTGCTTTCGGTCTGGTAAAGCTCCGTCAGAAACTGCCCCATCAACAACAGGATCAATCCAAAATGCGTAAGAAAGATTCCGCTCTTTTTCCAGCTGAACTTGAAACGTTTGATATGAGCCGCAATGAGATTGATCAGCAACAGGCCGCCAATCAGCCAACCGCCGGGATAAATCGGAATTTTCCACGCGGCACCTTCCGGATGCCACCAGACGAACAGACTGCGGAAGTAATCTGATTGCACGGCATAAAGGCCATACTTCACCTGCGCCAGCGTGCCAGCGAAAACCAGGATCAGCGCCAGGAACAACAGAACAACCGTGAGCCGGAGGGACGTAAAAAAACTTAAGATGCGATTTAGCATTATGGGTATTGGACGGTTTGAACGAACTTCAGGAACGCATCCTTTTCGTGAGCAACGACAGCATCATCGCCCAACAGTTTATAAAACCAAGTACTGTCAGCGTGCGGAACGGCCACCGCCACCAAACGCGCTGCTTTCCCCGTCTTCGAATCGGTTCCATTCAGATCGACCATGGTTCCCTTCTGTCCACCAGCGACTTCAAGTGTGCTGGTTGATTTAGGTAAATCTGCCTCCGTGATGGGTGGCAGGCCCATCTGGCCGCGCCAACGATTCACGTTGCCAAAGGTTCCACCGACATCTCCCGGAAAAACGCTGATCGCAACCGTCGCGGCTTTGCCATCGTGAGCGACATCAAAACTTTTCAAGACCATCATGCCTGGCTTTTTCGACGTCCAGTTCGCGGGAACATTCCACTTTGGTTCGTCAGGATTTCCAGCGTCGACAGCCGCGGCTCCATTCAACGGCGGAGCACCAGGAATCCCGGCATGCGGATCCGCCGCACCAACGTTGGCCAAACCTGCATGAGGATTGGAAGCCAGATCGGGGGTTCCGCCGAATGAGCTGTCAGCCTTTCCATCGAAACGAATACTCTTCAGAAATTCAAAGAAAGAGTCGACGGAGAGAGTGACGACTTCTTTATCTCCGCGCATCTTGAAGAACCACGTGGCTCCTTTTCGCGGCAAGGAGGCCACCACCGTTCGCGCCTGTTCACCATTAAAGTCGTAAAGATGAGCGGCTTCACTGCCGACCTTGACGTTTTGGGATGAAATTTCATTTTCCTCCACCGGTGCCAGTCCCAATTCGCCTCGCCAACGGTTCACATTGCTCAATTCCCCACCGACATCGCCCGGAAAGGAGGTAATGGTTACTTCTGCTTTCTTTCCGTCTTTACCGGAAACAACAAAATTGCCCAACCGGATGCTGGTCGGCGCCAATTCCTGCCAACCTTTGGGAGTGGTCCACTGAACCGGGGCGGCGTTGACGTTGATGCCGTCGGTATTTGCCGCCATGGTAGGTTTCTGGAGAGGCGAATGACCTTTGGGAACGCTGTAGGTGCGGATCTGATCTTTTGCGAAGGCCCCGGTCATTCCCATGATGACCACTGAGGCGGTCAGCACTAGTTTAAGTTCAGTAGTTTTCACGTAATTTGCAGGCCAAAGATAGCACGGGTCGACAGCCGAAAAAGTCGTTTTTTGGCATGCTCAGGTCATATTTTGTTCAATTTAAGCCAAATGAAGGGAGGCCGAAATCGTCCAAAGCCGTGCTTTCTCAAGAAAACCTGCGTAAAACCACAAGATCGGACGGCCCGAGGCGGTGGGAATTCGAATTAAGTGACCTGAGGTGCCAAGAAAACAACGGGCTGGTGTGTTCCAATTAATTTCCCCGTTCCACCCAATATTCGATCGAGTTCATGTTTACGAGCACCACCCAAAAAGTACAAAGCTTGTTGAATCAAACGATTAGTGACTTCCGGAGAGGCGACTCAATTGGAGTGCGACCCTTCCGCTCTTGAGGACGTAGCGGCCCTTGCACTCTGCGACAAAGGAAACGGACGGGAATACGCGATTTTCGGCATGCCCGATCATGCTTATCCAATTGCAGAACTCCAAAACTCCTCCGGTGGTCAACAAAACGGCATTTGCTCCAAAATCCCCGTTACTCTGCGGTCACCGCAATGACAAACGCAGCGGCATTCGACATATTCGAAACGAAATCCAATGTCTGGATTTTCCGATCAGGCCTCGGATTTTCGATGGTCGTTTTGTAAATGCGAACGATTCGGCCGACCGCATTCTGTTTCGCCCAAACGACCTTGGCGCGAGTCGCTTCTTCGGTTTGATCAGAGATATAAGTCCAGTCGCGGAAATGCTCGCCATACGTGAGCGGCAATTCCTGAATCGATCCATCGACGTAATGCAAAATGACTTTAGCGGTTTGCGTTCCATCGTTATCCGTCCAACAGGTACCGCCAAGGAGATGAAGTCTAGCGGCGCTCCTCTCCACCGGAATGCCAGTAAATTGTTTGGGAAAATCGATGTAAGAGTCCGAATTCAGGCTGGCAAGCTGCAAAATCCCGCGAACATCAAACTTTGTTCCACCAAACTCCTGCAGGCCATGGGGAAGATTCGCCAGATTGTTTTCAAACAATGTTTTACTGCCCATGTCATCGTTGAAACCGAGATTATAAAACAGAGACAAATCAATCAGATCCGCAGTCGCGGCCGGATTACGAAGCCAAATAGCTGGACCATTCGTCGTTGCCTTCGCGGGCTCGACCGGCTCCTCGCTCTTCGCCAGGGCAGTCGACGATTGATGAAAGAGATTGGTGGACATCGGTCGGTCGACTTCGATCTGCTCGAAAAGATCTGTCTTAAACATCACGATGTTTTGCGTTGTGAAATAACTGTTCCTTGAAAGCATCTTCCATCGTTCGATCCTTTCCGTCGTAACACCCGGGCCGAGCCGCCGCGCGATTTCTTCGTCGGTCAATTCCGGCGGCTGAATCGAAGTCATGTTGACGGCCCGGCGTCGCTGTTTAACGAGAAAATCCTTCTTACGAATCCAGACCGTAACTTGATCGGTGTCCAACAATCCTCGAATGACATAACAGTTCTCACTGTTAACAGCCTCTTCCGGGTCCAGCGTCCATTGTGTCACGCGGCTTAACCAATTGGAGCCCTTCTCAAAAAACAGACCGGGAATGAATTTGGTGCTTTCGCCAAAGGATTGGTCATCCGAGTGCAACGCGGTTTGAAAGTCAGCGAGTTTGAAAAGATTATCATCAATTCGTTTAAACGATTGTTCTCCATCGGACCAGACCGCGCCTTTGGAGGTATAGGTTGGGGTGACCACCTCATCCCACTTGATCAAACAGGAAGAGGGACGTTGAAGGTGGATGGAAAAGGACGAGAGAACGCTGAAAGGTTGACGGCCTTCGGAGTCAGGATAACGGATTTCGGCGACACTCGTGCCAGTGGCGTAAAAAGAATCGGCAGATTTATATTTTTGGAGAGTCAGATTGATGATCTGGGACGCGCTGACAGAGGAAGGCAGACTTTCCGGGTTCATCACCGGCGAAACCACCGCAGAAGGCATTCTGCGTGAAACGCGGGAGCGAACGAACAGCGAAATCGAAATCAATCCGACGACGATCAGGATCAGGAATAGTCCCAATTTCCATGTTGTTCCAGATTTTCCAGAAACGTGCGGATTGACGGCTGGCTTTGTTCCGGAACCAGCCACTTTTTCAACATCTGTTTTTACTTCACCGGCTTGTTGATAGCGTCGCTGTGGCTCCTTTTCGAGGGTGCGTAAAACCACATCATCCAGACGCACATCAATCTGAACCTTTTGCGACGGCGGTGCGAAACGGCCAATGGGAAGTTCGCCCGTCAACATCTCATAGAAAACAACGCCGAGAGAATAAATGTCGGCGCGATGATCGACCTGGAGGGGCTTCTCGATTTGTTCCGGCGCCATGTAATGAGGCGTGCCCATCAAGACCCTACTTTGCGTGATTCCCAGCGGTTGCAGTTCTTTGCCGAGCAGTTTGGCCAAACCGAAGTCGGCAATTTTCACCCGCCCTTTCTTATCGATCAAAATGTTTCCCGGCTTGATGTCGCGATGAACGACACCTTCATCGTGAGCGTATTGCAGCGCGTCACAGATCTTCGGCACAATGGCAAAAGCTTCTTCCGGTGAAAGACGTTTCTTACTCTGTTCCAACTGCCACAGGTTCATCCCGTCGACGTACTCCATGATGAAGTAATAGAGGTCCCCTGCTTTGCCGAAGTCATAAACGCCAACGATATTAGGGTGATTCAGGCGAGCCAAGGCTTTCGCTTCTCGTGAAAAACGTTCGGCAAAAGCAGGATCACGACTTAATTGTGGTGAAAGAATTTTGAGAGCGACGAGGCGATCCAATTGGGATTGGCGTGCTTTGTAAACGGTGCCCATGCCGCCTTGCCCCAGTAGCTCCAGCAATTCGAGTTGCGGAAACAGGCGAGAAAGCTCCTCAAGCGTCATCGCCGGTCCCGGATTCTTCGGCGGTTCACCTGCCTCTCCAAAGTGACTTCCCAAACCGGCTTTCATGAGGCAGGCCGGGCAGAGCCCTTGTGGTGAATCGGACGCAATTACTTTACCGCACTGCGGACATCGCGAACCGGTGACCGTGACCGGCACGGAAGGCGGAACCTGCGGGGGCCGATTTCTTTTCTCAAGCGATTTCAGCAACCGAATGGCAAACCATATGACGCCGATCCAGAAAGCGGCCCCCACCAGCAGCACAAACAGGATGATGACGATTTCGAATCCTCCCAGGCCGAAAAATGCGCACATCGGATTCGGTATGAATGTATTCATTGCTCCGTTACAGAAGGAAATCGTCGAGAAGGTTACAAACTATTGCGCGAGAATAATGAAAAGGTTGCGTAACTCTTCTTCCACATCGTTCGGGCTCGCCACCGTTTGAGCGATCTCCTGTCGCAGGAGTTCCCGGTAACGAGTTCGCACCCGGTGCACCGCCACCTTGATGTTGCCTTCGGTGGTGGAAAGTTTCAGGGCGATTTGGGAATACGGAATCGCCGAACGTTCTCCGGCCAAAGTTCCTTTTAACTCTTCAAAAATTGTTTTCTTTCCGTCGGCAACGTATTCGTCGCGAAGACGAGCCAGGGTTGAATCCAAGAGCGCCGTGGCCCAACGACGTTCGAAAATTTTATCCGCAGAAACATTATCAGGAAGTTCCACGCCACAACGGGTCTCCGCCGTCTTTTCATCAATGGAGATGATCGAGCGACCACCACCCCGCTTGAGCGTATTCGCCTTGTCCCATTCATTCGCGAGGAAATGTTTCAACGATGCCAGAAGGAAGGACCGAAACTTCCCTTTCGCGCGCTCGACATTGGCGAGATAGTTCTTTTCCAGCAATCGCGCAAAGAACTCCTGGGTCAGGTCTTGTGCATCGTGTGGAGTCTTGCCCTGTCGTCGAACGAAAGCATAAATCGGTGGCCAATAGGTCTGGCAAAGTTTTTCCAAAGCAACCTGGGCGTGAGTGGTATCTCCCTTCGCGGCAAGAATGACGGTCCAATGTGTCGGTACAAACTGGCCGACGGGCATCTCGGTTGATTGGAGCGACATGCCGGCGATCTTGACAGAGCCAGCGCAGAAAACAAGAACGGCTGCCCTTGTGAGGCAGCCGTTCTTTCGAAATATCTTCCGGAATTATTTTCCGATACCCATGCCGAGCAGGAACATGATGTTGCTCGCGGTCTTCTTGAGCTTGCCGAGCAGCAGTTCCATCGCTTCCACCGGCGGCACGCCCGTGAGAGCGCGACGCAATACAACGACCTTGCTGTATTCGTCCGGATGGTAAAGCAATTCTTCTTTGCGCGTGCCGGAGAGTTCGATGTTGATCGAAGGGAATATGCGGCGATCGACGAGATGACGATCGAGATGCACTTCCATGTTACCAGTGCCTTTAAATTCTTCGAAGATGACTTCGTCCATGCGGCTGCCGGTATCGATCAGCGCGGTCGCCATGATGGTCAAGGAACCACCTTCTTCGATGTTACGGGCAGCGCCGAAGAAACGTTTCGGTTTGTGCAACGCATTCGCATCCACACCACCAGATAGAATCTTGCCGGAGTGCGGTTGAATGGTGTTATACGCACGAGCCAAACGGGTGATCGAGTCGAGCAGGATCACGACGTCACGCTTGTGTTCCACCATACGACGGGCTTTTTCGATCACCATTTCGGCGACCTGCACATGCCGTTCGGGTGGTTCGTCGAATGTGGAAGCAATCACTTCAGCACCTTTACAAGTGCGTTCCATGTCGGTGACTTCTTCGGGACGTTCGTCGATCAGCAGAATGAAAAGATAAGATTCCGGGTTGTTCTTCAGAATCGCGTTGGCGATCTTCTGCATCAACACGGTTTTACCAGTGCGCGGCGGCGCGACGATCAAACCACGAGTACCTTTGCCGATCGGACACACGAGATCCAACACGCGGGTATTCACTTCGTCCGGGGTCGTTTCCAGGAGGAAACGACGGTTCGGGAACAAAGGCGTGAGGTTATCGAAGTGGGTCTTTTCCTTCGCTTTATCCGGATCTTCACCGTCAACGGCTTCGACCTTCAACAACGCAAAAAAACGTTCTTTGTCTTTCGGCGGACGAATCTGCCCGGCAATCAGGTTACCGGTTTGCAGGTCGAAACGACGAATCTGCGATGGGGAGACGTAAATATCTTCCGGGCAAGGGAGGTAATTGAAGCTGCGGGAACGAAGGAAGCCGAAACCTTCCGGGAGAATTTCGAGCACACCTTCCGAGAACATCACCCCGGCGCGTTCCGCATTCTTCTGGAGAATCTGGAAAATCAGCTCGTGCTTGCGCATGGTGCCGAAGTTCTCGATCCCCATGTCCTTCGCCATTTTGTTCAGCTCCGGCATCGGCATCGCCTGCAACTTGGCGATGTTCAAAGCATTTTCCGGAGCGATCTTGTCGCGGCGACTGCGCCAATATTCCTGTTCTTCACGTTCGTGACGGTCTTCTTCTTCACGGGAATAGCGGGAAGGTTCTTCGCGTGGCTCTTCGTAACGTCGTTCCTGGACGGGAGTAGGAGCCGGCGCTGGAGCGTCGTAATCACCTTCGTCCGGGGGAGCCGGAGGTGGCGGAGACATGCGCAAATCGGAATCGGATTCCTGCGCCGCGGGTTCTGGCACGGGAGCAGGCGCGGCCGGCGCTTCGGCAACAGGAGCAGCGGCGGGTGCTTCCGCTGCGGGAGTTTCAACTACTGGTTCCGCTTTCTTCTTCTTCGTAGTGGTC
>CBHTTJ010000081.1:0-23502 GCA_966095605.1 uncultured bacterium
TTACCTTTTACGCGTATAAGGCAAAAATTTTGCCGCAAAAAATGACCTTTTACGCGGGAAAACTTTTTTGGAAGCCGTTGAGTTACAGCTTTAAACAGCTCTCTTCGTAGAAAATGGTGCATTTTCCAATTGCTTCGAAAGAGGGCTGGTAAAGGAAAAGGCAGTCCTCCTCCAGAGAAGAAAGCGGTCGGGCGATTTTGATTTGCAACAGGCTCTTTAATTACCCGAGCTGCAGCCGGGAATCGTTTTCCAGCAAGGCCTTAAGATTGTCCCAGGAAGTGTCATTCATGGACTGGAACGCATTGAGATAAACCGAAACTTCTTCATTCGGATATTTAGCCAAAAGACCTTCGACCGACGATTTCAGCTTGGCGTCGTCGATGGTCTTCGGGAGGTCATCGATCACACCGTCGTTATGTTTGACTCCGAGGCCGTTCAGAAAATCGATCAACATTTGTTTATGCTTTTTCAACAGCCACGCACGCAACAGGTTGGCGGCGGCAAGCTCAAGACGGGGTTTACCGAGCATGGAAAGGATTTCCTTATTCCGATCCGCGCGGGATTTACGTTCCATAAAGACCGGACGCACCTTTTTCGACTCCGCCACAGCGTGGAGCGACATGCGGTAGATGTCTTTATCATTTTCGAAAGCAAAATCGAGAATGTGCGTCGCAAGAGTTGGCGACATGAACCCAAAAATTTCGTGAGAATTCAGCATGTTAAATAAATCAGCGGCGACATTTTGGCCGCAGAGCTGCGTAATGTGTCGGGATTTGCAGAAGTTTTCAACCTTTTGCGACTGAAAAACGTTTCTGGTTGGCGTGTGTTTTGCTATAAGCTGGTTTTAAGTTTAGTCGTCAAATTTTGAAGAATGATTTTGGCGGATTTGAACCAGGTCTTATTTTCAGTAACCCTAGGCGACCTCGTCTTACGACTGGGGCTGATCGTTTTTTGTCTGGTGATGATTTTCCTGTTCCTCCGTCGAAAGTTCCAGGAAAAGGCAGCCGTCATTCAACTTCAGCTTCGCCGTGAAGCAGTCTATTCCGGCCTGGGTCAACGACTTAGTGAAGCCACGACCAAAAAAGCGGCGGCGCATGTTATCTTCGACGTGGCGCAGGAACTCTTCGGATGGGATGCGGTAGCTTTGCGGTTGTACGATTCCAGTTATAAGGAAGTCGAACCGGTCCTCGATATCGACACCATCAATGGGAAGCAGGTCGATGTAACCGTTGGTCCATCGGAAGTTTCGATCACTCCCATCATGCGGACTCTTTTTGAGAAAGGTCCACAGTTGGTTTTACGCCAATCTGCTGATCAATATCGTCAGGAAGTGGAACCCTTTGGAGACACCCAGCGCCTTTCGGCTTCGCTCATGTTCGTTCCAATTCGGAATGGAAAAACGCCCATTGGATTGCTCACCATCCAAAGCTACACGCCGAATTTTTACGATGAAGCAAAACTGAAAAGCTTGCAGATGCTGGCCGATCATTGTGGTGGCGCGGTGGCTCGTATCGCAGCGCAGGAAAGTCTCCGGAAAGCTTTGAACGAAATGGAGCAGCGCGTTGTGGAGCGAACCGCCCAGTTATCGACCATCAACACGCAACTGCAGGAGGAGATTTCCCATCACAAAAAAACCGAGGAAGCATTGGTTCGGGGGCAATCGCTGTTGACGGCGATCATGGATAACGTGCCCGATTTTATCTATTTCAAAGATTTGGAAGGGCGGTTTACACGAGTGAACCGGGCCTTTGCGAGTGTTTTTGGACGGTGTGAACCAGAGGATATGATCGGGAAAACCGATTTTGATTACTTGCGTCCGGAAGCGGCGAAAGAATCTTTCGAAGATGAACGACAAATCGTCAAAACCGGAAAAGCAGTCATCGGAAAAGAAGAACATGAGTTCTGGTTGAATGGAAATGAATGGTGGGTGCTGACGACCAAAATGCCTTTGCGCGATGATGATGGTAAAATTATTGGGACCTTCGGTGTAACGCGGGATATCACGCCCCGCAAACGTGCTGAGGACGCCCTGCAAAAGGCTCACGCGGGGCTGGAACGTCGTGTGGAAGAGCGCACCGCGGAACTTTCACATGCCAACGAATTACTGAAAAAGGAAATCTCTGAACGCACGCAGGCGGAGATCAGGAGTAATACGTTTTCGAATCTGGGACAACGTTTAAGCCAGGCTCAGAACGCCGTCGAAGCCGCTGAATTGATTCTTTCCACCGCGGATAAACTGCTCGGATGGGATGCTTCATATCTGCACTTGTTCACCGCAGACGGAAAGGTAATTCCAGTGTTGATGTTCGATTTATTGAATGGGCGACGGAGCGTCACTTCAGACAATCGGCGCGGGGAAGGACTCAGTGCCAAAGATCGCGAGGTAATTGCCAAAGGACGCGAGCTGGTTCTGCGTGATCCGAGCCATTTGCCGGACAACATTCCTCTTTTTGGTGATAACCGGCCGTCGATGTCGTTGATGTATGTCCCGGTAAGGGACGGCGACAAGTCCATTGGTGTTCTATCGATTCAAAGTTACGCGCCTTTTGCCTATACGGAAGAATCACTGACGACCTTGCAAACTCTGGCGGATTTTTGTGCAGGAACTTTAGAACGCATTCAGGCGGAGCAAGCGTTGCGTGAATCAGAGGAGCGGTTTTCCAAGACATTTTTGTCGAGTCCAGTCCCGATGACCTTGTCGCAGTTGAAAACAGGACGTTATCTCGCGGTAAACGACGCGACGTTAAAACTTTTTGGCTACAAACGAGAGGAAATGATTGGTCGGACTTCGCTGGAGTTGGGGATTTGGGCTTCTCCCGAAGCAAGGGCCGAATTGTTGGATCGTATCACAAAACATCGGTCGGTGCGGGACATGGAGTGCCGGCTTCACACCAAAACAGGCCACGCCAGAAGCTGCCTTATTTCGGTTGAGCAAATGGATTTCGCCGGGGAGGTGACAATTTTGGTTACGATCCATGACATTACCGACCGCCTAAGCCTGGAAGAGCAGTTGCGTCATTCCCAAAAGATGGAGGGTATCGGTCAATTGGCGGCGGGTGTGGCACATGATTTTAATAATATTCTGACGGTGATTCAGGGGCACGCTGCATTGCTTTCATCGATGGGAAATTTTCAGCCCCGGGCCATGGATTCAATAGCCCAGGTTGCGAGCGCCGCGGAACGGGCGTCCAACCTGACACGCCAATTGTTAACCTTCAGTCGCAAACAGGCGATCTCGCCCAAACAGATCGATCTCAATGATGTCCTCGGCAATACGACAAAGATGTTGCATCGGCTCCTTGGTGAAAATGTTTCGATGCAGTTCAATTATTCACCGTTCCTGCCGACGATCTTTGCCGACGTTGGGTTGATAGAGCAGGTTCTGGTGAATTTGGCGGTGAACGCACGTGACGCCATGCCGAACGGGGGACAGGTCATTGTCGGAACGGCGTTGGTGGATGTTGATAGTCGCTATGTGCAACAGAATCCCGAAGCGCGCATAGGCCAATTTGTTTGTTTAAGCGTAAACGATTCGGGTTGTGGGATTCCGAAAGAACTCTTCACCAAAATATTCGAACCGTTCTTCACCACCAAAGAGGTTGGGCGGGGAACGGGCCTTGGTCTCGCGACGGTTTATGGGATTGTAAAGCAACACAACGGATGGATTGAGGTTGAAAGCGAAATGGATCACGGATCCACCTTTAAGGTTTTCTTCCCCGTTGACGGAAAGTTGGTGCCAGTCGTGGAGCCAGCAGTCCAAGCTGCTATTCCTGGTGGCGGGCATGAAACCATTTTTGTCGTCGAAGACGAACCCGCCTTGCGCGAACTGGTAAAAGAGATTTTGCAGTTTCACGGTTATTCCGTCGTGGAAGCGGTTCACGGCAAAGATGCACTGCGGATCTGGCCGGAGAAAAAGGACAAAATCGATCTGCTGTTAACAGACATGGTGATGCCGGAAGGAGTGTCTGGTCTGGCTTTGGCGAAACAATTGAAGGCGGAACAACCCAATTTGAAGGTCATTTACACCAGTGGCTACAGCATGGATCTGTTCGATTCCGACCAAAAGCTGGCGGACGGTTTTAACTTCTTACCAAAACCATATCACCCGCAGTTGTTAATCAAAACGATCCGGGAATGTTTGGACGCGAACCTTTGATGTAAAAGATCAGGCTGTCGTGATGCTGATCTTGTTTTTGCGTGCGATTTCTTCGACAAGTTCGCGCTCGAGAAGAAGAGTTTTCCCTGGTTCAATGGCGAGCACCGAGATGTTGGCATCACGGCAGACTTCCAATGTGCGAGCACCAAAGCAGGGGATATCGAACCGCAAATCGTGCTTTTCCTTGGCAACTTTCACTGCGACGGCACCACCACTTTTGCCAGCCAATGAACCGCCGCGTTTTAAACATTCGTCGGTTCCTTCAAATCCTTCCACGGCAAGAACCGTGCCTTCCTTCACCACGACCGATTGACCGATTTCCAAACGAGATATTTCTTTCGCGATACGAAAACCAAACGCGATGTCTTCCTTTTGTTGGTCACTGAGTCTGGGGCCCAGGAGAAACCCTTTTTCCGGCATCAACGGTCGCAGCCAGGGTGTCGCCTCGATTAATTCGACCCCATCCTTTTGCATTTCATCAGCGATGGCGCCAAAAATCGTGTGGGCATTCTTTTCCTTCAAGCGCAGCAACATACCCATGGCGCGAAGATCGGGGCGTAAATCGAAAAGATTCTTCGGGGCAATCTGGCCCACCATGACACATTGTTTCACGCCGCGGTCTGAAAATGCTGTGATCATCTTCGAAAGCTGTCCCACTCGCAGCCAGACCATTTCGTCTACAAGCGAAGCAAATTCCTGGCTGGTTTCGTTTTCGAATCCCACCGCAACAAGCTTTTTGACTCCCATGGCCCGCGCTTGTTTTGCCAAAAGAATGGGAAGAGAGCGGTTGCCCGCAATGATTCCCAGTGTATCGATCGTCGAAGACATTGAATGTCATTACACAGAATCCTCCCGCAATGGCAATGCAGATTCAGGCGGCGCCCTATGTTTCGGGCACGTTTGGTTCTGTGTCGGCATCGGAGAGGAATTCGCCGATCGGTGTGAGAGGTTTGAAATGATCGCAAACGATCTTAATCATCATAAGGAGAGGCACCGCGATGAGCGCGCCCGGAACGCCCCACAACCACATCCAAAAAATAATCGAAGCGAAGATGACCACCGGGTTCAATGTGAGTCGGCGTCCCAGGATAAGAGGCGTGAAGAAATTGGACTCAATGCCGTGCAGTCCAAGGTAGAGCAGGGGAGGCACAAAGCCTCGTCCTACAGAGTCAAAGGTAACAAGGCCAGCTATGGCAAGAATCGTCACGCCGGTAAGCGGGCCAAAATAAGGAATGAAATTGAGCACCGCGGCCATCGTCCCCCACAAGAGTGGATTAGGCATCCCCATCAGCATCACCCCAAAACCGACCAACGCTCCAAGGCAAACGTTTATTACCGTGATGGTGAAGAGATAGACAGAAATATTGTTTTGCACGTCGTGCACGATGGAAAGTGCTCGTTTCTTATCTGTGAGCCGCGGTAAAACTTTTACAAGCTTCTGCGCAAACAGATCACCTGCGGCGAGAAGGAAATAGAGAAGAACAAAAACTTCGATAACCGCAGTGATAAAGTCTTTCGCAAAGCCAAACACCGTGCCTGCAATGTCGGTGTTGCTGACTTCGACTTTTGTTTGCGTTGGTTGTTCAGGGGCCGTGGTGGTAATCTCCTGCACCTGTCGACCAAGCTGTTGTGCCGGACGAACGTAACGTTCGATTTTTTGGCGAACCTTGTGGAAGTTTTCGGGGGCCTTGGCCATCCAGTCTCGTGCGGGCTGCATCAGATGTGAAAAGATTATACCGATTAGGCACATTAAACTAACGATGACTACCAAGGATCCCATCCATCGGGGGATTTTGAAGTTACTGAGCACGTTTACGACCGGCTTCAGGACAAAACTCAAAATAACCGCGAGCAAAATGGGCATGACAAAGGGCTTCGCAAACTGAAGAAATGCCACAAAGGCCAAAAGAAAGATCCCGATAATGGCCAATGGAACAATGGTTTTTGTATCTTTAAGGAAATCGGCAATATCCGTGAGAAGCGGTTTTTCTGGTTCTTCCGCAGGCTGATTGGAGAGGTAAAGCTCCTCTTTTTTATCTTTGAAACGCTTCTCCATACCCGTAAATCAAGTTCACGAATGGGGTCTTTTCTGTCAATGGGGTGGAAAATGAATCAGGTCTAGAGAAAGTGCTTTGCTTCCCGGAACCGAAACCGTAATTCTGTGCCGATTTATGCTCCTGGAAAATTTTTCGTGGCCTGAAGTAAAAGCATTAAACTTCGACAAACTCGTGGTGATGTTGCCACTGGGCTCCTTTGAGCAACATGGGCACCACCTGCCATTAACGACCGATACCGATATCGTGACGGGCGTCGCCAGGGAACTGGAGAAGAAGCTTCCGGAAACCATTCTCTGTTTGCCCACACTTTGGCTGGGCCACTCCACGCATCACCTGGCGTTTCCCGGAACGCTCAGTGTCCATCAGGGGCCGTACATTGAAATGATTGCCGAGCTATGTGGGACGATGGTGAAGATGGGGGCGAAAAAGATATTTCTCCTCAATGGACATGGCGGAAATGATGTCCCGCTGAGGGCTGCGCTCCGTGAATTGAAAAGCGCGCATCCAAAAACGCAGTTTGTTTTCGCATCCTATTGGTCCATCGCTTCAAAGACCATCAAGTCCGTTCGTGAGTCTGGACTGGGAGGACTCGGTCACGCCTGCGAAATGGAAACGTCGATCATGCTTCACCTGCATCCGGAACGTGTAAAAATGAAACTGGCGCGTCGGGATGGACCTAAACACACCGACGAATTCCGCAAAGCCGACATGCAATATTCTCGTGCCGTTTATTTCGTGAACGAATTCGACGAAATTTCTGAAACGGGTACGGTAGGTCACCCGGATCTGGCGACACCTGAAAAAGGAGAAAAGTTTTTAAATGGTATTGTCGAAGAGGTGGGACATTTTGTTGAAGAATTCGCCAAGTGGTAAGATTTTGATTTTTCCATGTCTGAGCGTATTGAGAAATTAGTGCAGGCTGCCGCGGAACTGGCGCAATCGATTGATCGGCTTAAATTCAGCGAACCGGTGACGCATGTTTACAATCCTTTGAAATACGCATGGAAACCTCACGAGGTATATCTGCGGAAATTCGGTGACAGTAAAAAACGCATAATCTTCCTTGGAATGAATCCAGGGCCTTTCGGAATGGCGCAAACCGGAGTGCCATTTGGAGAGATCGCGGCGGTACGGGATTGGCTGGGCATCAGGGAAGCTGTTGAACGTCCAAAGAAGGAAAATCCGAAACGGCCGATCCTGGGCTTCGATTGCGAACGTTCTGAGGTCAGTGGTCAGAGGCTTTGGGGGTTATTTGCCAAGCGTTTCGGAACTGCGGAGAAGTTTTTCGCTGAGCATTTCGTCGTGAATTATTGCCCGCTCGCATTTTGTGAGGAGCGCGGGACCAATCGCACGCCGGACAAGCTTCCCACTGAAGAATGCGCAAGGCTATATCGGTTGTGCGATCAACACCTGTTGAAGGTGATTGACGCCTTGGAACCGGAATGGTTGATCGGGGTGGGTGCCTTTGCGACGGAACGCGCGCGGGTCGCAGTGGAAAAGCGACTAACCAAGGTTGGCCAGATTCTGCACCCAAGTCCTGCCAGTCCCGCTGCAAATCGCGATTGGGCCGGGACCGCTACGAAACAGCTGGAACAATTGGGCGTGTGGTGAACCCATTGGTCGGTTGCTCCCGCCCTCCTATGTTACTGTTGATTCTTTCATGAGCGACGTTCAATTGACTGAAAAATATTTCTCGGAACTCGCCGGCTGGGAGGCGATGAAACAGGCTCGTGCTTACCTGTCGATGGGCAAAGTGCTCAGTTCGAATTGGACACCACCGATTCTGAAAGGAGTTGTTCAGGCAGGGGAGATTTCATATCGAGCAGGACTCTTCATTAAGGGTGGCAGTGACGTCGACAACATGTGTTCCTGTCGACAGTCGCGGGAGTGGGGAACCATTTGTGCGCACTCAGTTGCGGTTGGATTGCATCTTCTGCAAAAAACTGCCGCCGCCGCAGCCCCGGTTAAGCCTGCAATCAGCGCGACACCGGAAAAAAAGTCTTCAGTGCGGAAGCTTCAGCGTGGTTCAAATGGCATTTCAACTGAGGTTTCGGTGATTTTGCCGCCCAATCTCGGTCCTGCTTTGGCGAAAGGAAAGGTGATGCTTTGCTTTGAAGGGCTCTGGCATGGAAAACGTGTTCCGCTGAATTCCTTGCCCATGTTCGAACTGCTTTCTTTTTCAACACAGGACGAGGGCTTGCTGGATGAGATTGAACGAATTGCGGAAGGGGATACGCCTGGAATGATGCAGATCGATTCCGCCGCCTTTGCGGCAGTGTTGTCACGCCTCGTTGATCACCCCCGCGTTTCTTTTGGGCGATCGAATGCTGTCACGGTCTCTAACAATGCTTTTCCACTTAACTTGCAAGCGACGCTCGAAAGCACCGGAGAAATCGTTATAAAAGTTAAACCGGGAGCCGTCGCACCGTCTCAGCTGATTGTTGGAGAAAAGGAAACGTGGGTTCTACAAGATCAAACTTTTCAGCGTCTCGCCTTTCCCAAAGATTTTGCCTCCATTTTTCAACAACCAGTGCGGTTGCCGCGAAGCCGCATTCCTCAATTTCTGAGTCAGGACTGGCCGCGACTGGCTGCGAGTTGCAATATTCAGGCTAACTTCAAAGTGGAAGATTTCGTGCTCGAACCGCAGCAGCCAAAGTTTCATCTCACTTTACTCGGTGGCATTGCGCAGCTTCAGGCGCAACTACAATGCGCCTATGGACCACGTATAATGACGGTCGGCGTCACCTCGAAAGATGAATCTCTCTGGCTCCCGGATGAGACGAACGTGAAGCGTTATTCCACCCGGGATTTTGCGTCTGAACAGAAAGCCCTCAGCCGTTTGCTGCGCAGTGGGTTTACCGGACCCGATGCCCATGGACGCTACCAACTGTTGGGGCAAAACCAGGTCCTTAACTTTTTTGCCCGTGAATTTCTGCGCATGCAAAAGGATTGGAATGTGACATTGGAGGAACGACTGCAACAGAGCACCACGAAAAACATCGAGCGAGTTGAACCGCAGTTCCAGGTCAGCTCGTCGGGTATTCAGTGGTTTGACCTTAATGTCAGTTTCAGCACGCAAGGCGGTGAAAAGTTTTCCGCTGCGGACATTCAACGGCTTGTTTTATCCGGGCAAAGCCATACACGCCTCAAGAACGGCAAATTTGCTATTATCGATACGGGTGCCGTGGAGGAATTGCAGGAGGTACTGTTGGATTGTTCGCCGGAGCAAAGCGGTGGAGTCTATCGGATGAGTCACGCGCAAGCCGGGTTTCTTGAATCAACGCTGCGTCAAAACGGTTGGAAAGCCCAGGCGCCGGCGGATTGGCGAGCAAAAGCCCAACATCAAAGCGGCGAAATGAGGCTGGAATGTCCTCCGCTGGGCGATCTGGATAAGGTTCTTCGACCCTATCAAAAACACGGCGTTGCCTGGTTGCATTTCCTCCGTGAAAATAATTTTGGTGGGATTCTCGCAGATGAAATGGGCCTTGGTAAGACCCTGCAAACGCTGGCGTTTTTGCAAACCGTGCGAACGCACTCAGGTAAGCGGAAATTGCCGACGCTGGTCGTTTGCCCGACGAGTCTTGTTTTCAACTGGCTCAACGAGACGCAAAAATTTACACCTAATACGAAGGTTATTGGCCTGCACGGTTCCAATCGTCACGCATTGTTCGGAAAGATTGCTGACAGCGATCTAGTGGTAACCAGCTACGCTTTGATTCGTCGTGACGCTGATAAATACCGCGAGTTCGAATTCGACACTGTGATTTTGGACGAAGCACAGCACATCAAGAATCGGCAGACCCAAAATGCGCAGGCCGTGAAAGCAATTCGTTCCCAGCATCGATTGGTTTTGACGGGCACGCCCCTGGAGAATTCTGTGTTGGACCTCTGGAGTATTTTCGACTTCCTGATGCCGGGCTATCTCGGCTCGGCACAGGATTTTCGTGAACGGTATGAACTGCCGATTACGAGAGAGAAGAATGTCGAGTCACAGGCGCGGCTGGCTCGAAGGTTGCGTCCGTTTATCTTGCGACGATTGAAGCAGGACGTGGCCAAAGACCTTCCCGCGAAGATCGAGCAAGTATCGTTCTGTGAATTGACTGACGATCAACGCACGGTTTACCAACAAATTCTCGACCTAAGTCGCAAGGAAGTCATGGAAGCCGTCGGTGCGCAGGGGCTCGCGAAGAGTCGCATGGTTGTTCTTACCGCATTGTTGCGTCTTCGCCAAATATGTTGCGATTTGCGGTTACTGAAAATGGAAGAGAAAGGTGATCCCGATCTGTCCGCGAACAAATTGGCAACGTCTGGCAAGCTCGAAATGTTCGGCGAGTTATTGGAGGAAATTATCGACGGCGGCCATCGCGTGCTGATTTTCAGTCAATTCACGAGCATGTTGGGTTTGTTGCGGGAGCGGTTGAAAGACGAGGAAATTGAGTGCTGTTATCTGGACGGTTCAACCCCAAATCGTGGTGAAGTGGTGGAACGTTTTCAGAAGAATGCACATATACCCGCGTTTTTGATCAGTTTGAAAGCGGGTGGCGTGGGACTAAATCTGACTGGTGCAGATACTGTCATTCATTTCGATCCCTGGTGGAACCCGGCGGTGGAAGATCAGGCCACCGATCGCGCACATCGTATCGGCCAGACGAGAGTCGTCACTAGCTACAAGCTGATTACTCGCGAAACCGTGGAGGAGAAAATTCTGAACCTTCAAACCCGCAAACGCGAAATCATTAAAGCAACGCTCTCAGGGGAAGAACAACTAACTGAAGCTCTGACTTGGGAGGATATTCAGGAGCTGTTTGCTTAGAGTTACTGCTCCTAAGAAAGCGACACAGGTCGGGAAGCGTCGTTAAGCTGACTGCTGCCCCAAACTTGGATTTCTTCGTCCTCCCTGACGGAAATCGCCCCCATTTGAAACAATAAATAATTGTCTAATTTATTCGAATTGATAATGCTTATTCCTAATTCATTATAAGGTAAAACCCAACGGATGCATGAGATATTTCTCCCATCTATTTCAATTAAGTATTTTCTGTGCGGTCGTTTTTGGCTCCCAAAAAGTTTACGCGGCATTGGCTCCGGAAATCGCGGTTGAACAACCCGCTGGCATCACAATCACCAATGGCGGAGCCCGGGATTTTGGCAGTGTGGCGTTTGGAACCAATAGCGCGCTCACGTTCACGCTCCGCAATCTGGGCGACGCTGACCTGATGTTGAATGGCAACCCAAAAGTCACGGTCACTGGGCCAAGCGCAGGAGATTTCACGGTTACCGTGCAACCGGTTTCACCCGTCGGCGGCAGCGGCGACCCTGTCGCGCTGACCAATGCAGGTTTCGAAAGTCCGGATGCCGGTCAGTTTGCTTACACCTATGCTCCGACGGGAAGCGGTTGGACTTTTGGAACGAGCGCTGGACTGGCCCGCAATGGTTCGCCATGGTTCGTTAATTCTGCGCCGGAAGGAATTCAGGCTGCTTTCATTCAATCGAACAATATTGGATCAAGTGTCTCTCGCTCTGTCAGTTTCCCTTCCACTGGAAACTACGTAGTTCGGTTCTCGCTGGTTCGCCGTGGATTTTCTGGCGTTTTATATGAGGCTAATGATGTGGCTGTGCGAATGGACGGGGTCACATTGGGCACCATCACAAATACCAGCCAGCCAGATGATACCTGGCGTGTTTTTAGCGTGCCGTTCAACTGCACCAATGCTGGAAATCATACCCTGTCGTTTGCGGGGATGAGAGGTGGTGGTGATTACGATTCCTGTTTGGATAATGTTCAAATTCTCGGAGCGACCAGCTTCCAAGTCACCTTCACTCCGTCGGCGGACGGCTCGCGGAGCGCCGTGTTGAGCATCGCGAACAATGATAGCGACGAAAATCCGTTTGTGATCAACGTCAAGGGTGCTACTCCGATGCCAGATATCGCTCTCGAACAGCCGGTCGGAGCATCAATCACGAATGGCGGGAGTAATTACCTCGGAAGCGCAGCGGTAGGAATTAGTCGGAAAGTTGTTTTCACCCTCAAGAACCTCGGCGATGCCAATCTCGCTTTGATGGGAAATCCGTCGGTGGCAGTCAGCGGTTCGAATGCGTCGGAATTCACCGTGACGACCCAGCCACTTTCCGGACTTCCGGCCACCGGTTCTGCTGTCCTCACCAATGGAGGGTTCGAATCTCCCTCCATCAACGCGAATGGCTGGATCTATAGTGCCACCAACACCGGTTGGACGTTCAACACCAGTTCGGGTGTGGCCCGCAACGGTTCTCCGTGGTATGTGAATCCCGCGCTCGAAGGAGTTCAAGCCGCTTACATTCAGTCAAACAACATCGGGTCCACCATTTCGCGGTCAATCAATTTTCCAAAGGTCGGAACCTACGGCATCCGTTTCTCCCTTGTCCGACGGAGCGCGGCCTTTCCGGCGAATGATATCGAAGTTCGAATGGACGGCCTCATGTTGACCACCGTTTCGAACATCAGTCAGCCGGATGATGTCTGGCGCACTTTCAACGCAAATTTTATCTGCACGAATGCCGGTGATCATAGCCTGACATTTGTCGGAACGCGTGGAGGAGCCGACTACGCCTCGGCTTTGGATAATGTTCAGATTGTTCCTCCTGAAACGACTTTTGAAATCACGTTTATTCCCGCCGCCAGCGGTTTGCGAACGGCCACTTTGTCCATCACTAACAACGATGGTGATGAAAATCCATTTGTCTTTCAAATCACAGGAACAGGCGTTCCTTCCGTTTACACCGTAGACAGTTTGGGCGACGCAGGCACGGGGAGCGGCACGGTCGGCGATCTTCGCTATTGCATCAATCAGGCAAATGCGAGTCCGCCAGGCATCTTGATCAACCTGACAACGAATGGCGTCATCGCATTGCAAGGGCCGCTGCCGATTCTCACCAACACGATCACCATCAGTGGCTCCGGTGCCCCCGGCGCAGTGATCAGCGGCAGCAACCAGTTTCGAGTCTTTTTCGTGGATGCGCCGGGTTGCACGGTGAATCTTCGTTCGTTGAACGTCGCTGATGGCTACGCTAAAGGCGGCGACGGCGGTCCCGCTGCTGGCGGCGGCCTGGGCGCGGGCGGAGCGCTCTTTGTGAACAGCGGTGCCGTGACAGGTTCCAATGTGAATTTTTCCCATAACTCAGCGCGCGGTGGCAACGGTGGAAATGGCGGCGGATCGATTGGCGGGGGCGGCGGCGGTCTGGGCGGAGCAGGCGGAGGAAGCGGCTCAGCAAGCAACGGCGGCGGCGGCGGTGGTTACCTGGGGAATGGTGGCACTGGCGGGAGTTCCTTTTATGCCGGGGCCGGAGGTGGCGGTGGAATCATCGGCAATGGCGGAAATGGGAGTGGCGGAACCGGCGGCGGTGGTGGCGGCACAACGAGCGCAGGCACACCTCCCACCCCCGGCGCAGGCGGTGGTTCGGGAGGCTTCATAACAAACACTTTCGATTACGCTGGGATAGATGGACACAGCGGATCTTTTGGTGGCGGTGGCGGTGGTGCGGCCGGTTGGATAAGTGGAGCAAACCCTCCCAATGGCGCCGATGGTGGAGCATACGGCGGGGGCGGCGGCGGATCGATGGACAGCTTTGGTCACGGTGGCCGAGGAGGTGGCGGTGGTGAATTCGGTGGTGGCGGCGGCGCAGTCGGTAGCTCTAACAATGGTTCTAGAGCCGCAGGCAACGGTGGCTTTGGCGGCGGCGGTGGCGGAGCTGGCGGATTAGACCGTACAAGCGGGAATCAAGGCGGCGGCGGCGGTTTTGGTGGTGGTGGCGGCGGCGGTTATATTAACGGCGGCGGTGGTGGCGCCTATGCTGGGCGCGGTGGAAGTTATAACGGCCTGAATGACCAGGTTTCGTCAGGCGGCGGCGGTGGTGCGGCTTTGGGTGGTGCAATTTTTGTCCGGAGCGGAAATGGGGCTTCGCTGGAATTTATTGATGCGACCACAACCTTGTCCACCGTAACGGCGGGCTTGGCTGGTCCGACTCCCAACAGTCCCTACGCAACGCCTACTTTTCCCACCGATGGGCAGGCTTGGGGCGAGGCGATGTTTCTTCCATCGGGTGACACACTCTTTTACGGAGGCTCAATTTCCAACAGTATTTCCGGTGTCACTGGCGCGGCCTTGCGAAAGGTCGGTTCCGGGACCCTGACCTTATTCAGCCAGAACTCTTATGATGGAGGCACTCTCGTTGATACGGGAACGTTACTCGTGAACAGTCCGACCGGGGGTGCGACGGGCCCCGGCACCGTGCAAATCAAAAGCGGCGCGATCCTGGCCGGCATCGGCAGCATCAACGGTTCGACGACGAATTCCGGCACACTTGCGCCGGGAAACGGTGGTCCAGGTATCTTAACTTTCGATAACAACCTCACGCTCAACAGAAGTAGTACTAATGTAATGGAACTTGGCGGCACGAATGGCGGCGGCGTCAACGGCTACGACGCGATCAATGTCAGCGGCACGTTAACCATGGGTGGTCGGCTCAAGATTGTCCTGCTCAGCGCTCCAATTACCAACAGCTACAAACTTTTCGCCTTTGGGACCAGCGCGGGTAAATTCGATGTCCTTGAGCTTCCCTCACTTCCTTCTGGGTTGGGTTGGAACACCAACGCGCTGGCTACCAATGGCCGACTCGACATTGTGACGAACCAACCTCCAACCTTATCAGCCATCTCGAATGTGACGTGCAACGAAGAGTCGAGCACACAAACGGTGAACCTCGCTGGCATTAGTGCAGGACCGAGTGAAAGCCAGCTCCTGACGGTTACGGCAACCACCAGCAACACGAACCTGATTGGCAATCTTACGGTGAATTACACCAGTCCCAGTGCTACAGGCATTCTGAATTTCCAGCCGATGCCTCATACGTTCGGCAGCGCTACCATCACGGTTACGGTGACCGACGACGCTTCCATCACTGGAACTTCAAACTCCTTGAGCCAAACCTTTACTGTCACAGTTAAGGCGATCAATCATCTGCCAAGTTTCACCAAAGGCAGTGATCAGATGGCTCCGGCATTTTCGGTTCAGACGGTTTCGTCCTGGGCCACGGACATCAGTGATGGCGATGGCGCCGGACAGGCTCTCTTCTTCCATGTCACGAACAACAACCCGGGCTTGTTCGCCACTCAGCCCGCAGTCGCGAGCAACGGCACGCTCACTTATACTCCCAAAGGTCTTCCCGGAATCGCCACAGTCAGTGTATCGCTGACGGACGATAATTCCATCAACAGTACACCGGCGCTCACGAGCGGAGTGCAGACGTTCACGATCTCTCTAACGGCTCCGAAAATCGCCGTCTTCACGGGTTCGACCACCAATGCTGCGAACGAACGACAGACTGGCGTGGGCACGAATATTTTTACATCCACCTTTGTGGGTCAGACATCAGCAGTGCAAACGTTCACGATTCAAAATACAGGCAATACCAATCTCACTGATCTGGCGGTGACGCTGAACGGCGGGAACCCGAGCGATTTTACCATTTCTGCGCCCGGCGTAACCACGTTGGCTCCGAACTCGACCACCACCTTCACCGTGGTGTTTGCACCCACGAACACCGGAGTTCGCACTGCGATCGTGAATATTGCGAGCAACGACGGAAATGAAAATCCCTTCGTGATCAACGTCCAGGGCACAGGGCTGGAATCGAAAATCGTCCTGGAGCAACCCGCGGGGCTGGCTGCGACCAATGGCGCCAGTCGGGACTTTGGCACTATGTATGTCGGCACCAATCGCACCCTTGCTTTTGTTGTGCGCAATGACGGCGAAGGACTGTTGGTTTTATCGAACAATCCACTCGTCGTGATCAGCGGAGCCAACGCGGCTGATTTTACGGTAACCCAGCAACCCGAGACCTCCATTGCAGCGAAGGTGGAATTGGGCGATGAGAGTTTTGAGGCACTGGTTCTGGGTGGAGGTCAGTTTGTCTATGGGCCAGGCGGTTCCAGTTGGACGTTTGGCGACAAGGCCGGGTTGGCGCGCAACGGATCTCCGTGGTATTTCAATCTCGCGCCGGCCGGCAGCCAGGCGGCGTTCATCCAGCTGAACAGCTCGGGAGCTTATATTTCCCAAACGATTGTTTTCCCTGCCACCGGAACTTATCCGATTACTTTCTCTCTGGTTCGGCGCGGTTCCAGCTTTGAAGCCAACGACATCGAAGTGCGCATGGATGAAATGTTACTCGGCTCCGTTTCCAACGCGGAACAGCCTGACGACACCTGGAGACGCTTCAGCTTTTCGTTCGTCTGTACCAATACGGGTCCGCACACGCTGAAATTTGTCGGCGTTCGCGGCGGGGCGGATAATGCCTCTGCTATCGACAATGTCATGATCGGCAATTCGTCTGCGTTTCAGATCACCTTTACCCCTTCAGCCAACGGTTTGCGGACGGCCAGCCTTTCGATCACCAACAACGATAGAAACAATAATCCATACACGCTTCAACTTACTGGCACCGGTGTGATTGCTCCGGAAATTGCGGTCTTTACTGGTTTGAACACCAAGGTCGAGAGCGAACGTGTTAACAATGTTGACACAAATACTTTCGCGGCCACCCGTTTGGGCAGCACGTCGGCGTCTCAAACCTTCACGATTCAAAACACCGGTAATACGAATCTCAGTGGTTTGGCGGTGACGCTCAACGGTGTGAACCCGGGTGACTTCACGATTTCTGCTCTCGGCACGACGACGTTGGCACCCAAGGCGACGACCACCTTCACCGTCGCCTTCGCCCCGGCCATTGCTGGCGTTCGGACTGCGGTCGTGAACATTGCGAGCAATGACGGTGATGAGAATCCATTTGCCATCAACGTCAGCGGCTCAGGCATTGCGCCGAACCTTACCATCGACCAGCCATCCGGCACGACGATGACCAACGATGGCAGCCGAGACTTTGGTGTGGTTGCCGTGGGCGCGGATACGAACCTTACCTTCACCCTTCGCAATATCGGCTATGGTAGTCTGAGCTTGTCCGGTGATCCGCTGGTGCAGGTGACCGGTCCGAACGCAGCGGATTTTGCCGTCACGACGCAACCGACGACGGCTGTTTTCGGCGACTTCGTCTCCGTCTCAAACTCGGGTTTTGAAACGAATGGTTCCGACTGGAACTTTGGAGCAACCACAGGAATCGCCACCAATGGTTCGCAATGGTTCGCGAACAATGCTCCCGAAGGTACGCGGGCCGCTTACATTTATGGGAGTGGATTTAGTGCTCGCATTTCTCGCCAGCTCTTCTTTTCGGCTGTTGGCAACTATCTCGTCAGTTTTTCGCTCGTTCGTCGCGGAGGAGGATATGAAGGGAATGATATTCAGGTGCGATTAGGTCCTGGTTTGGGCAGTCTTATTTCTCATACGAACCAAACAGATGACACCTGGCGGCGCTTTGCCCTACCGTTCAACTGCACGAGCCCGGGTCTTTACACGCTGACATTCTTCGGCCTGCGAACCGAGGAATATGCCTCAGCCATCGACGATGTCAGGATTGAAGGTAGTGGAACCTTCCAGGTGGCGTTTACACCTTCGGGTGCTGGTCCACGAACCGCGACTTTGTCGATTGCCAGCGACGACCTTGATGAAAATCTGTACACGCTAACGTTGACCGGAACCGGTATTTTGATTCCGGAAATTAATGTTTTTAGCGGTGACAGCACAAGCTCAGTGGATGCACTCATCCATAACGCAGGAACTCAAACCTTTGCCGCGACTTCGGTCGGCAGCAACAGTTTCAAGCAAACATTCACGATCCAGAACCCTGGCCTGGGTGATCTCACTAATCTGAATGTGACGCTGGCTGGCGCGAATACGAATGACTTTATCATCGGTGCATTGGGGGCCAGCTCTATTTCATCCGGCGCAGCAACGACGTTCACTGTTACATTTGCTCCGAAGATGTTCGGTGATCGCAACGCTATCTTGAAGATCGGAAGCAATGACGCGGATGAAAATCCATTCTCGATTAATCTTAGTGGGGTGGGGGTCGGCCCGCAAATTCTCATCGAACAACCTCTCACTTCACCGGTTGGCAATGGGGAGTCGCGCACGTTCGGAAATGTCAATGTCGGCACAAATGCCACCTTGAGTTTCTTCATCAACAACGTCGGTAACGCAGGACTTAATTTGACGGGCAATCCACCCGTGACCGTCACGGGCGCGCAGGCGTCTGAATTTATGGTCACCACTCAGCCCGGTTCATCCGTTACCGCAGGAAACGCGGTCGTTTTCACTAACGCTGGTTTTGAAGCGCCAATCCAAAATGCTGGCGACTTCAGCTACGCGCCTTCTGGTTCGGGTTGGCAATTCGGTGCCAGTGCCGGAATCGCGCGCAACGGTTCGCCCTGGTTTGTTAACGGTGCACCTGAAGGTGTGCAGGCTGCGTTTTTACAAAAGGAAGTGGATGCCAGCATTTCGCGGGCGATTAATTTTTCCACCACAGGCATTGCTACAATTAGCTTCGCGATGGTTCGACGTGGATCAGGTTTCGAGGCGAATAGTGTTGAAGTGCGGATGGATGGGGCTTTATTAGACACGATTACCCATACGCGCCAACCCGATGACACATGGCGTTATTTCAATGTGACGTTCAACTGCACCAATGCCGGTGATCATACACTCTCCTTCGTCGGCACTCGGGGCGGAGATGATAATGCGTCTGTCGTCGATGACGTCAAAATCGTGACCGCAGGCCGAACGATGTTCCAGGTCCGCTTTGCCCCTGGCAACGCCGGGTTGCGCTCAGCCACCGTGGCGTTTGCCAATGATTCGTGGTATCAAAATCCGTTTGAGATTCATATCAGCGGCTTCGGCTTAAGTTCGTCGCTTCCGGAAATTGACACGGAGCATCTGTTGATTCTTACGAATGGCGCCTTCCAATTTACATTTACCAATGCTGCTCAATTCCCGTTCAGCATTTATGCAACTACCAATTTAAATTCGAACACCGCTGAATGGATACGCCTTGGAAATGCTACAAACTTAATTGGAGATGTTTACCAGTTTACCGACAGCTCCAACACTAATGTTCCGACCCGTTTTTATCAGCTTAGGTATCCATAGGCGGGGCAAATTGTGTCAAGAATTTCGAGATCATCTCGTGCTGAATCATTGAGGAAAGACGATTCTTCGCGTAAAACGATCCATCCATGAAAACCCAATGGCTGGCGAGATCCTGCCGAGTTCTTTCATTTTTGTTGTTTTGTATGGCGTTGATGCCATGCGATGCAAAACAACCGCCACAGCTTGTGGCTTTTCTAAACGCCGATTATCTCGACCGGGTGCAGGCGGCGTGGACGGCCCAGATTGCTGCGTGTCTGATGGGGTTTCAATTCGAGCACAAAGTTGCGTCCGTCGAATGGGTGAATTCATATCCAAAGAAAATGGAGACGGCGATTGTCGACGACGATTGGTATTACGAAATGTGCGCTTTGCGAGCTTTCGAACGGCACGGCATAGGGCTTACGGTGGAACAATTGGGTGAACAGTGGAAAGAAAACAACTGTGGTTCGTGGGGTTCCAGTGAACAAGCACGAATAAATCTCAACAAAGGGATCAAGGCTCCCGACTGTGGACATCCTCGTTACAACAAGCTTTGGTTTACCATCGGGCCACAATTCAGCGCAGAAATTTACGGATTGCTCGCGCCAGGCATGCCAGATGTCGCCGGAAAACTCGCACGCGAAATGAGTCACGTGAACGGTTACGCGGAAGGCAGTGACGGTGCGGTCTTCATCGCGGCAATGGTCAGCCTGGCATTTGTGGAAAACGATCCTCGAACCATCGTTAAACAGGCTGCACAACTGATTCATCCTTCGTCTCCATATCGGAAGATGCTCAATGAAATAATCGCCATGGCAGAAGCCGGCAAAACCGCTCAGGAAATTTTTGATACCATCGAAGATCGCTGGCACATGGAATATCCAGCAACAAACAACGCCATCCCCAACGGAGGTATTGTTGCGGTCGGCTTATGGTTTGGCGGAGGAGATTTTCTTAAAACGTTAAACCTGATTTATCACGCGGCTGATTTCACGGATGCCGATTGCAACGCCGCGAACGCTGCCGCGGTGATTGGAGCAATGCATGGCTTGAAATGTATCCCCAGCAATCTTTCGGAACCACTACACGATCGAATAGTCGGCGATGAAATGGGGCACGTGAAATTGACTCCTCCGGTTGATGAAAAGATTTCCGATCTTGCGAAGCGGACGGTAGTTGTCGGCGCAAAATTTATTACCGCAAATGGCGGCGTAATCAAAGGCGACGAAATACAAATCCGTGTTCACGCTCCTGTGACGCAGGCCGCCGAGTTGTTTTCTCTCGGTGATCTCATGGAATATTGGAATCCTCAATGGAAGCTGGATCGAGCCGGATTCGGTGGAGCAGGCGGAGGTATTGGGAATATCCGCGGCATTACTCATTTAGACGGTGCGATTCTCGCGACATGGCCGCGCGATCCTGTTCGTGGCGTTGTTTTGAGAAGGGAACTGAAGGTCAAGGCAGCCAGTAAGTTGGTTTTCGCAGCGGGAGTTGACCCGGAGCGTGCGTGGGAGTTGGAAATTTATACCAACAACAAACGAATGCTTCGAAAGTTGATTGACGGCACGCGGACTACGGGAACCGAACGAGTGTGGGAAAACATAGAAGTGAATCTTGGGAAATTTATCGGTGATACGGTTCAATTGCGTCTGTATCAGCGCGTTTTGCTGGCGGATAAGATCCCGGGAAATGCGTATTGGAAAGAATTAAAGGTTTTGGAATGAGGTCCGAACTGCTTCCGGAAACATCGACTCAGTCTCGATTCACGGCTGGACGAATTGAGGGTAAAGGTTTGAAATTTGGTGGCTTGATGTCGACCTCTTTTCCCATTATCTCGCTCTCAGAAGCACGACGAATCGCTTTGCGATCACAGGGCCTCGCCGAAGACGACGCTCCGTTCGGATTCGGACAGACAGCGGCACTTAAGGCGGTGCAACATCTCGGGTATGTGCAGATCGATACAATTTCAGTTGTAGAACGAGCGCATCATCACGTCTTGTGGTCGCGGATTCCCGATTATGAGCCGGCAATGTTGCATGCTTTGCATGAAAAGGAACGGGCTGTCTTCGAATATTGGAACCACGCTGCGTCGTATTTGCCGACGGTCGATTATCGATTTTCGCTGCCATTGAGAAAGATTTTCAGGCGTAAGGAATATTGGTCCGAAAACTCACCCGACATGGAAAGAGCAAAGCGTCGTCTGCTCGGGCGGATTCGCCGTGATGGATCGCTACTCTTGCGTGAGGTCGAAAGTAAAAAGCTGATCGAAAGTTGGTGGAACGCTCCGCCCAGTAAAATTGAAAAGCGAGCACTGCATCGACTCTGGTTGCAAGGGAAAGTGATGATTCGTTCCCGGCAGGGTTTTCAAAAAGTTTTCGATCTACCGGAAAGGGTTGTTCCTCAAAATGTGGACCAGACGATTCCCTCCGCCTCTGAAGCGGCTGAATTTCATGTGCGAAAGGCGTTGCTGGCGCTTGGCGTGGCACGCGTTTCGGAATTGCACTATTTGCAGGAGGCAGAACGAGCTGAAAAGGTGAAAGGGGCTTTGCGGCGGTTGATCAAAACGGGAGAAGTGATTGAGTTGCGGGTCGCTGAATTTCCTGAAGCGCCTTGCTATGCATTTAAAGAAGCATTGTCTCTTTCCGCTCCGTTGAACCGGCGACGTATCCGGATTCTTTCTCCTTTTGATAATCTTGTCATTCAACGGCAGCGTCTTCGTTGGTTGTTTAATTTTGATTACGTCATCGAATGCTATGTTCCGGCGCCGAAGAGACGATTTGGCTATTTTGTCCTCCCGATTCTTTGGGGTGAAGAATTTATAGGGCGGATGGATGCCAAAGCCGATCGACCGGCAAAGAAACTCCTGATCCAGAACCTCTTTTTTGAATCTTCTTTTAAACCTGATGTCGCTTTTCAACGGGAATGGCAAAGGTCTTTGAGCGAATTCATGCGTTTTCAAAAGTGCGATGCAATAGAATTCAAAAAAGTCACACCGTCGTCGATGAAGCGTTTTATAAACTGATGCGCTCGGCGGGGTTTCTCTCGGTTTTCAGATTGCTTCGTGCAGGCGATAGCGCTAAGGAAGGGGAGGCGTTATGAAATTTAAATCACTTCTGGGTGGGGTTTTCTTTCTTTTGGTTATTATCACCGAGGCGCAGGCGTGGAACGGCACCGGTCACATGGTTGTCGCTGAGCTGGCCTGGCGAAAATTGTCTTCCGGTGAACGAAAGTCGGTGTCGGAACTTCTTAAACAGCATCCGCATTATGCCGAATTGTTGAATGTGGAACGGCCGAGGAATGCGGATCCGGATGAATGGGTATTTCTCCGTGCAGCGACTTGGCCTGATATGGTTCGCCCGGGACGCCCTGGCGGTCCTGCCAAGCCGCAAAGCATCACGATGTATCATCGTGCGGACTGGCACTACATTAATATTCCGTTCGTTGCAGCAGAAGACAAAGCAACTATCCACGAAGCGGACCATCCGCCCAAAGCGACAAATATTTTGGAACGACTTCCGATCATCGAAGCCACATTACGATCGAAGCAAGCGACTCCGTCCGATCGCGCCGTGGCGTTGTGTTGGTATTTGCATTTGCTCGGTGACATGCATCAGCCGTTACATTGTTCCGCATGGTTTTCTCCCGAATTTCCGCAAGGCGACCTGGGTGGGAATTCCGTGGCCATCCAGCCACAAAATTCAGCCGTGAAACTGCACGCCTTTTGGGATGATCTGCTGGGAACCGGCGAGAGTTATACCTTCATCGATCATGTCGCTGATACGATTGAAGCCAACCCTCTGCTTGAGAAATCGAAACTCAAAGAACTGAAAGCCCATAAAAGTTATAAGACCTGGGGTGCGGAAAGCGCAGACTTTGCGGAAGCCTTTGCTTACCTGGACGGTCATCTGCGACACGCGAAATGGAATGAAGATATTAAAGCCGCTGATGTCCCTGATTTGAACTTGAGTTACGCAAGCAACGCGCAAACAGTTGCCCAACGTCGAGTTGCCGCCGCCGGGATTCGTCTTGGCCAGAAGTTGAAGTCGATTTTTTGATAAACGGAAACCAGCGGCTTCCTGCAAGTTGTTTTAGGCTGATTTTGAGATTTTTTTCCTGCAACTGATAGAGCACGTCCGAAAGGTAAGTGATTGACTCAACATTCCATTGGAACTCCCGCTTTTCGGAATTAGAAGCCCGTTTCTCACGTGGGAATCGCATTTCCCGGAGTCAAAATTCC
>CBHTTJ010000082.1:0-23436 GCA_966095605.1 uncultured bacterium
AATTCATGGCCTATCCTGAGCGCGTTCAATGAGAGAAAGACTCGCCGCGCTCTATGCCAATTTCTGGCGCAATCTGCGCCAGCGGTGGGGAGGCGTTCTCGTTGCCGTTCTCCTCCCAACCCTTTCAGGAGTTTTACTACTTCACCTGATCGCCGGCCAAAAGCTCATCCATTGGAGCTATGATTCCCCTTTCTTGATGCGGGGTTCTAAAATTCCAGATGACGTTGTGATGGTTTATCTGGATGAAGCTTCTCATACGGTAATGGAGCGGCCTTACGACCAAATGTGGCCTCGCGAATTGCACGCTCAATTGGTCGATCGTCTCACCAAAGAGAAGGCAAAAGCGGTCGTCTTCGATATTCTTTTTCTCGATCCAGGTCCGGATCCAGAGGTCGACAGACGATTTGCAAAGGCAATCCAAGACAATGGCAAAGTTGTTCTTTGTGCCGATTTGGTCCCCATCGGTTATGGAGATAACCTCAAAATTGATGCGCCTCTCGACGTGTTTTACAAGGCCGCCTCCGAACGTATCGGTTTCGATACCACCTTCCCGGATGGGGATGGAATTATTCGGAAATACTTGCCCGTAAAAACAAATCTTGCCCAAGGTATTTCCAGCGAAGGCTGGCTTACCGCTGAACTGGCAGGCGGGATAATGCCTCGAGATGACAAATTCAAATCAAATCCCTTTTATCTAAACTATTACGGGCCCAGCGGAACGATTCCAGAAGTCAGCTATTTTAAGACAGTGACAGACGATCCCGCTGTGCCTCCAGGTTTCTTCCATAACAAAGTCGTTTTCATTGGCGGTAAAACCCAAACGCAATCGTGGAATGAAAGACGAGATCAATATCCTACACCGTTCTCGTCTATCTCTCTTAACATGCCGTTCTCACCCGGAGCGGAAATCCATGCGACCGCTTTCTTAAACCTCTTGCGTGGAGAATGGTTGAATCGTTTCCCGCTTGCCGTCGAAACGTGGATTACGGCATTGCTGGGCATTTCATGCGGGCTTCTTTTGGTAATGTGCCGCCCTATTCAGGCAACATTGTTAGCCATCGCACTGGCTATTTTCGTTGCTTCCATAAACTATTTCTTGTTCACACAGAAATATTCCTGGTTTCCGTGGTTAATCCCCGTCCTGATCCAGATTCCTTTAGCCTTGATCTGGTCGATTACTTTTAACTCCGTTCAACTCTACGTCCAAAACCGACTGCTTGAGCAGTCTTTGGGAAAACACCTGTCTCCAAAACGTGTGAAGCAGTTACGCTCAAAGCCAGAGTTCCTCGAGCCCGGCGCTGAAAAGCAAAGACTCACCATCCTGTTTAGTGATATTGAAAACTTTACCACCATTTCTGAAGGGATGGATTCCGATGAGCTCGCGAAGCTGATGAATCGGTATTTTGAAAATGCTGTCACGGGTTGCATTCACAAAACGGATGGCTTTGTCGTCAAGTACATCGGTGATGCGATTTTTTCGTTCTGGAATGCGCCGGAAGAACAAAAGAGTCACGAGTCCCTTGCTTGCGAAGCCGCCTTGTTGCTGCGAAAGCAAAATCTTCCTTACACCAAAGACGGACACTCCCATTTTCTCCGCACGCGTATCGGACTGCACACTGGGGAAGCCAATGTCGGTAACTTCGGCAGCGCCACTCGTATCGATTACACCGCGATTGGTGAAAACATTAACCTCGCATCTCGTCTCGAAGGTTTAAATAAATTTCTCGGAACAGATGTTTTGATTACCGCCGAAGTTAAAAACGGAACCGGCGACAAATTTGTAACCCGACCAGTAGGACGATTTCGCCTCAAAGGCTTTGAACGCGCAGTCGAAGTGCACGAACTTGTTGGCACCGCCGATGAAGCTGCTGATTCCAAAGTTTGGCGCGAAGCTTTCAAAAACGCTCTCAACCTTTTTGAACAAAAGCATTTCCTCCAGGCCAAAGATGCTTTTAGTCATGTCCAGCAACTGCGCAACGACGGCCCGTCCAGGTTCTACCTTCGTTACCTTGAAGAAATCGCCTCCGAATCGCTTCCGTCCAATTGGCATGGGGAAGTCGACCTGAAAGAAAAGTAGGTTTTGATAAGGGAAAACCTCAAATCGAATTCGATTAAATTCTTACAAGACTTTTTGGAATTCTGCTGTAAACTAAAATTCCTTTGAGTCATGAGCGAGAAGCCAAAAAAACGCGCCGGAAAGATTAAAGATAAGTTCACTGGCATGAAGAAAGCCGATGGCACGCCCATGTCCCGACAGCAGATTCACATGTTGCGCAAGCGCGAGCGCGGAATTTGCTGGATTTGCAGTGAACCTTCCATTCCGGGAGGTTACTTTTGCCTCAAACACCAGATTGCTGCACGCGAACGCATGCGCAAAAAATTGGGCTGCAAAAAACGCTATAAAGGTTCCGAAAGCTACGTTTTGAAGGAAAAGCAGGAGACCAGGGGCAAAGCGAAAAAGAAGAAGCGTTAGGTTTCCCTTTCGCCCTAAAGGCCAATTTCCCGGGTGAGGCCAGCTTCGTTTTTCTCCAGGATTGTTTCCATAGTCCCCAACAAATTCTGCAGTTGAACCGGTTTAGAACAGATCGATACGCCGCGCATTCCTTGCGCGACATCTCCTTGTTTCAGGCCGGGATTCTCCATCGTTAAAAAGAGAAAACGCCGACACAGGTGAGGTTTAAAACACTGAACTGCGTAATAAAACGTCTCGCTGGGCAGATCATCGGCAAGATCACAGACGATGACGTCGATATCCTTTTCAGATAATTCACAGACCGCGGCCAGGGCGTTGTTCAAACAAACAACATCAAAGGATCTCTCTTCGAGCATTTGCTTCAGGAGTTCCGTTTCCAGGGAGTCGTTTCCAAAAAGAAGCACTTTTTGAAATTGCCCTTCCGTCCACCTGCAACCCGACCCATGCCGTCTTTTGATCATATACCCCCTCCCTCAAACCGATCATTGTCTTTCCTTCATTCTCTTTCAATCGGGGCTCGATTTCGCGGCTCTCGCCGGGTTCTGACAATTCCCAAAAGCAGAGCAGGAAAATCATAAATAAACACAGGGCCAATGATGACGTTGAGACTTTCTCCCTTTCTCGTGTGTGGGGATTGTTCGCGCACAAATTCAGGAGTTCCTTCAGGAGGTTTTGCGTCGTTGTTGTTTGCGATTTCGAATCGCGAGGGCGAATTTAGGTGAGGAGGTAAAATGATTCCAAGAAACAGTCAGAACGCAAAAATGCAGATCAATTTGGCTTGCCCAACCTGCGGGATGTCTCTTACTGACAAGAAAACAGAAGGTTTTGTGTTAACTGGCGAAACATATTGTTGCCGGGGATGCGCCGAAGGAACGGGTTGTACTTGCCGAGACGTGAATGCTTCGCGGAGCAAAGCGGGCAATCGCAAGGGCAAAATCGGCCAGCGCAACGCCGATAATTCGATGCGAGACAATAATTTTAACGGCCAGATCAATAGTTCTGGGCGCCCGGTTTAACGCGACTTCTGTTCTTCTCTAACCAAAGTCACGAAGGAAATAATGTAGATCACCAGCCCAATTCCGAGCAGCGTCAGCATCCACGTGACGTGATACGCTTTGCTGGCCTGTTCGATTGTGTCTCCTTCCAGAATTTTTCCGCCGGTTACCAATTGCAGAAAGGTAGAAAAGTCTTTCAAGAAAATCCCCATCAACGCGACGAAATCCACAACGAAAAGTAGGCAAAGCACAGTTCCTAAAACAATCTGGCCCATCATTAACTGACCCGTACCCGGAATCAGTAAGTTCAATGTCCAGGCAAACCGATAATTTCGCTGACGCGTGGGCTCGGTGATGACCGGCGGCTTCTCCATCCGAGAAAACTAGAACCCATCTCATAAATAGGCAAGGGTCGCGCTGGAGAGGAAAAGAGCGGCTGGCTAGGTGCGACGAAGGAGCATGTCCTGATCGACCTGTGACTGAGGAGCAACGAAGCCAGAGGATCTTTTCCCCTCCAGCCCGAAGGGTTGCCGATCTTTGGCGCTGGAGCTGCGTTGCTCATCGGTCAAAGATCCATGGGGATATTTCCCCTCTTCGCGCCTTGCTCCAGCACCAAATCTCTGGCAACGCGCCCCTTCCCTATTTATGAGATGAGTTCTAGGACGCTCCGCCCGTTTCAGCAAGCTGTTGCTCGATTGGTTCTCACAATTTTATGGCACCCCGTTTTCTGATTTCCTAAAGTGCGTCCGCACGATGACGCCCGTCGAACCGCACATTTCCAAAGCGTTTTCCAATCCATCTTCCACGATTGCAGTGGAAGCGCGACATTTGGTGCGACGTTTTGGTTCCGTCACGGCGTTGGACTCTATTGATCTAAAGGTCAGAGAAGGAGAATTCTTTTCCTTGCTTGGCCCTTCGGGCTGCGGAAAAACCACTCTGCTGCGAATCATCGCCGGACTCGAGACCACTGATTCGGGGGAACTTTTTCTCAATGGCCAGAAGGCTCGGGACATCCCGCCACATCGGCGCCCAGTGAATACAGTTTTCCAAAACTACGCACTCTTTCCGCACTTGACCATCTGGGACAATGTGGCGTTTGGGCTTCGCATGAAAAAAGTTCCGCATGGAGACATTAAATCTCGGGTAGAAAAGGTATTAGAACTGGTCGAGATCAAAGATCTTTCTGAACGCAAACCCCATCAGATTTCAGGAGGACAGAAGCAGCGGGTCGCCCTGGCCCGTGCCGTTGTGAATGAACCAAAAGTGCTCCTTCTGGATGAACCTCTCGGTGCACTCGACCTCAAACTGCGCAAACAACTCCAAATCCAACTCCACCAGTTACAACGTCGATTGGGAATCACCTTCATTTACGTTACCCATGATCAGGAAGAGGCCCTGGTAATGAGTGATCGCATCGCAGTCATGAATGCCGGGCGCATAGAACAACTCGATTCTAGTGAATCGATCTATGAGTTTCCGAAGACACGTTTCGTCGCCGAATTTCTTGGTTCCTGCAATTTGATTTCCGGCGACGTTATCGATCAAACCGTCCAAGCCACTTTTGGAGTGGTTCGCGTGGGCGATCTATCGAAAATTGAAAGCCCAAAAGTCACCCTTGCGATCCGACCGGAAAAATTGCTGTTACAAAAGATCGGCATGACCTGCGGGTCGGCCGTCAATAGGTACCAAGGTAGAGTCGAAGACAAAGTCTACAGCGGAGCAGAGACGCAGTATCGTATCCGCGTAGATACCCAACTTTTTGTCGCGACTCACCTCAATTCCCGAGCGCATAGTGACTTTGCGATTGGCGAACCGCTACACGTTCAATTGCCCGAGTCTTCTTTGATTGCTTTAGAGGATTAAGGCCGCCATGTGTGACTCCAAAAAGCATCGCCAATCAAAGTTTGCCAAGCTGCTGATCGCCATTCCTCCCCTGCTTTGGCTAATTGTTTTGTTCGTCATACCCAATCTGATTATTTTCGGAATCAGTTTCAGTTCCAGAGGCGATTACGGCGAATTGCAATGGCCAGTGACGCTGGAAAATTACAAGCGCCTGCTCGGTTTTGGATCGCTTGGATTTGATGTCCTGTATCCCGTAATTCTCCTGCGTAGTGTCGCGTTGGGTTTAATCACGGCTATTTGTTGCATCCTTGGCGGCCTGCCGTTGGCATTCTTTATCGCTCGTCTGTCCCCACAGTGGAAAAACATCGCCCTCGTTTTGGTGGTCATTCCTTTTTGGACGAACCTCTTGATTCGCACTTACGCATGGCAAATTCTTTTGGCTCCGGAAAGTTGGCTAACAAAAGCCGTTCACGCCATCGGAATCGGCGTCCCGGGTGAATCATTGTTTCCGGGCTTGTTTGCGGTCGTCCTGGGAATGGTCTGTGATTTTCTACCGTTCCTGGTGCTTCCCCTTTATGCGTCCGTTGAGAAGATCGATTGGAGCCTTGCCGAAGCGGCTGCGGACCTGGGCGCGAATAAATGGAATCTCTTTCGCCATGCAATACTTCCTCAAATCGCTCCGGGCCTGCTGGCGGGAATCATGTTGGTTTTTTTGCCAGCAACCGGTCAATTCGTGATCCCCGACCTTCTGGGCGGTGCGAAAACGGTGATGCTCGGTAATTTAATCCAACAACAATTCTCCCAGAGTCGTGATTGGCCTTTTGGTGCCAGTATCGCGGTAGTTGCGCTCACAATGGTTCTTTTCGGCATCTGGTTGCAGGCATGGCGCGCTAAAGAGAAGGGCGCGGCATGAGATACAACTCATCGCAAACCATCATCGTTTCGCTTTTGTTATTCGCGTTTTTGTATGCTCCGATCGCAGTCGTTATTGCTTATTCATTCAACGACGCCCGGTTTGGCGCGACGTGGACCGGCTTTACAACCAAATGGTACGGAGCCTTGGCTCAAAATTCCACGGCACAGCAAGCGATTAAAAACACACTTCTCCTCGCAACGTTCAGCACCGTCCTTTCAACGATCCTTGGAGCGATGTTAGGCTACGCGCTGAATCGATTTCATTTTCGCGGAAAACAATTCGTCGATCGCACCCTTTACGTTCCCGTGTTTGTTCCGGACATCGTAATGGCGGTATCTTTGTTGCTTTTTTATTCCGTGTTCCGCAGTTGGCTGGGGATTTTTCAATTGGGAATGATCACCATGGTGCTGGCCCATGTCACGTTTCAGATTCCGTTCGTAGCGATTGTCGTGCGAGCTCGCCTTGCTGATTTCGATTTGTCCCTCGAAGAAGCAGCCCACGATCTCGGCGCGACTCCGTGGCAAACGTTTCAGCACGTGACCCTGCCCCTCCTTTGGCCGGGAATCCTGGCGGGCGCGATGCTGGCGTTCACATTGAGCCTGGATGATTTTGTGGTGAGCTTCTTCACGAGTGGTCCTGGCTCTACCACGCTGCCGATCTACATTTATTCTTCGGTTAAACGCGGTATCACTCCCGAAACGAACGCCCTTTCCACACTGATTGTTCTGGCTTCAATTCTGGGAACCATTTTCGTTACTTTGCTGCAACGAAAGAATTCAACACGCGCATGAAATTGTTTAGCCGATTGTTCGTCGTTTGTGTCCTGACCTTGATGTCGTCCCTGGACGTCAATGCCAAGGATCAACTCAATCTGTTCATCTGGAGTGAATATATCGATCCAAAGGTGGTTTCCGAGTTTGAAAAGAGATTCGACTGCAAAATCGTGATCGATCTTTACGAAGACGCCGAAAGCATGCTCGCCAAGGTGCAAGGCGGTGGCGTCTCGCTTTACGATGTCGTGGTGCCCCCGGATCACATGGTGCCTGTCATGGCGAAGCTCAATCTGTTGTCCCCGCTAAATCGCAAATCCATCTCCAATTTAACCAATATCGACGAGACATTTCTCAATCCACCTTACGACCGCGGCAATAAGTTCAGCGTTCCTTACCAATGGGGCACGGTTGGATTATTTGTTCGTCAGATTCCTGGGAAAACGACACCGAATTCGTGGGGTGCACTTTTCGACGCCAGGCAGCAGAACGGTTCATTTCTTCTCATTGATTCTGTTCGAGACCTGATGGGCGCTGCATTGAAATATAAAGGTTATAGCCTGAATTCGACGGATCCCAGACAACTCAAGGAAGCTCGCGACCTGATCGCTGCAGCAAAGCAACGGAGTGTCGGGTTCGAAGGAAGCGTTGGAGCCAAGAATAAAGTCCTCGGTAAAACGGCTACTACAGCCATTGTTTACAGTGGGGAAGGCGTCCGTGGAATGACCGATGACAAACAAACGGTTTATGTGATTCCGAAAGAAGGCAGCCAGATTTGGGTCGACAACCTCGCTGTTCTTGCGCAAGCACCACATAAGGACCTTGCCGAGAAGTTCCTGAACTACCTTTTGGACCCTGAAGTGGGTGCTAAAATCTCAAATTTCACTCAGTTCGCCTCTCCTAACAAAGCGGCTCTGAAATTCCTCAAGGCCGAGGACGTTAAAAACCCCGCGATCTACCCTTCAGCCGAGATTAAGGCCAAACTGGAGTTTCTGGAGGATCTGGGAGGGAAAACCAGGCTTTACGACGAAATCTGGACCCAAATCAAGGCGCGCTAGCCCTTTTGGCCTCAAAACGTCGGAATGAGGATTTGAAGTCGTCAAAACGGCCATTTTGCGTAAGTCCCTGATTTACAGTTACGGAGCTACGCACAAATTGGTTTTGCGCTGTTTTCGGTAGATACGTTTAGCTGACGAGTTTCAGAAATACACCGAAGACCTGCCTCGGATTCGTTCCTTTTCGTGTATTTCGCGTATTTCGTGGTCTCCTCTCTGTCTTTATTCCGCTTCCTTGGAGCCGGTTACATTTCTGGGCTTCGAGCGACGAAAATGAAAATTTTTCTGCAAAAAAAGTTTTTTTCGTCGCTCACCCCCTCCGTTTTTAGGAATTTTCGACCCGTTTGACCGGTCAAACGACTTTCGAGTAACGAAAATTAAAACAAAAATAGATTTCACGGAATTTCCACTCCGGGAAATCGCCGGTTTTTTTTATCCAACGACTTTCCAGTCTGGAAAACGGCTTGTTTTTTTTATCCAGCAGTTTTTCACTCTGAAAAGTCGCTGGTTTTTTTTGCCCACGGCTTTTTCAGCCTGGAAAAGTGTCGGATATTTTTATCCGCCGGTTTTTCACTCTGGAAACCTGCCGGATTTTTTTGCCCGAGCGATTTTCACTCTGAAAAACCCTTGGATTTTTTTTATCCAGCCATTTTTTACTCTAAAAACCCGTCGGTTTTTTTATCCACGGATTTTTCACTCTGGAAAATGCCTGGTTTTTATTATCCAGCGGTTTTTGAGACTAAAAAAGTGGCCCGTTTTTGGGCTGAAGGATTTCGAATTTAAAAATCAGCCCAACGTTAAATCAAGAGGGCATGTGGAATCCCGTCGATTGCCGACAGTTTTCGGCTCTACCAATCGGTAGATTGATAATCCTTCAGAAACTTACCCCAAATATGATTGCCGGTGTTAAACCCATCAATGATCGGATCCACGATGCGGGCCGCTCCGTCAACGATATCCAATGGAGGATGAAATCGATGTTCCTGCGTCTTGCGCTCCGCAATGTGAACAGGATCTTCATCCGTCACCCAGCCGGTATCCACGCTGTTCATGTGAATTCCATCGGCTTGGTATTCGGCGGCAGACGTGCGGGTCATCATGTTCAGGGCTGCCTTCGCCATGTTCGTATGGGGATGGCGCGTGGTTTTAAACTTCCGATAAAATTGCCCTTCCACCGCCGAGACGTTCACGATGTGTTTGTCGCGTTCAGGTGTCCGCAACATCAGCGGTTTCAACCGCGCATTCAGGATGAACGGCGCAATAGCGTTGACCAACTGCACTTCAAGCAACTCAACGGAAGAAACTTCCGCCAGCATCAATCGCCAGGAATTCCGTTCACGTAGATCAACCTGTTGCAAATCCTGGTCGAGACGCCCTTCCGGAAAGAGATCCTTTTGCGCAGCCAATTCATCGGGAAGCATCGGGATCTGCGACAACTCCGCGGCATGGGTTAAACCTGCGACCTGCGACATTCGTTTTTGTGCAACCGCAGCATCCCCTTCGGGCAGCAAATGATAACCACGCAAACCTTCATAAGCCCCGAGAAGCCGACGTGCTTTTTCGGGCAAATCATGGAGTGCCGCCGTTTCTCGCTTCATCATGTGCTCGTAAAAATCCGGCGGACGACGAACGGTCTGGCAGGCATTATTAATAATAAAATCCAATCGATTGCGCGTCGCGAGAAGGTGACGGCAAAATGCCTCCACGCTCGGCGTGTGTCGCAAATCGAGCCCGAAAATCTCGAGGCGATGTCCCCACTCTTCAAAATCGGGTTCCTCGGCAAAGCGCATCGCGGAATCGCGGGGGAACCGCGTGCACACAATCAATTGCGCACCGGCCCGCAGAAGTTTAATTCCAGCCTGATAACCGATCTTCACACGACCGCCAGTAAGCAGCGCCACCCTGCCCCTCAAATCAGCCAGTTCGGTGCGCTTCCGGAAATTCAATTCGGCGCACGCTGGACAGAGTTGATCGTAAAAATGGTGAATCGTGGAGTAATCCTGTTTACAGATATAGCAATTCTGCGGCTCAACCACCTCGCGAAATTCGGGTTCTTCGACTTCCTTTTGTTCAAAGTTCTGCGGCGGATGAACATTAGGTGTGGTGAAAACTGGTTTGCGACGTAACGCTCGAATTCCCGTTCCGTTGAGAACGTTCTGATCCTTCTTTACCTTTTCAGCGTTTCGTTGACGTGCCCTGGCTTTGACCAGACGGCGGCGTTCGCGAACATCCGGACAGTAGATATCGCCTGCGGCCGTTAACAGGCGGGTTCGCTCTTCGAGAGTGAGTTCGGCCAGCAAAGCGCGATTGTTAGCAACTTTTTCAAGCAATTCTGCCACCGCCCGAAGACGCTCCAGCAAGGCAGGATCGTTCTTCTTGTCGTTGGGTTGATCAGCAGAATGATTGTTCATTACGGTTGAACTCAGGAAACTCACACGCGTTCCAAGAATTGCGGCAGCGAAAGTAGCTTCTGGATAAGCAAAATCAAGTCAGTCTCAGAAATCACTGGGGAGGATGATAATCAGCAGCAACGTAGAATGGTTTCGCCTGTTTGAAAATATTCACGATGTAAGCCGGGTCTTTCTCGTCGGCCAGACTCATTTCCACCCGCAGAACACCTTTTGTCGCTGTCTGCACTACCATGTTGAAGTCATGAAACAGAACGGGATCGCGCGGATCCATCAGCAATAACAAATAAAAAATATTCGGATCCCGTGGAAATCCGGGAACCGGCGGCGGACCAAAGATCCAGGCGGCCTTGAAGTTCTTATGTTTTCGAATCAATTCAAAAACCGGCTGAATAAGATCGGTCGGGTAATCCGCTGGATCCAGCACAGCAAGGCTCACCTGCTTGGTTTCGCCTCCTCCCATGGCGAGTGGTTTCAAAGCTTTTCCATTAGCGAGATCACGCATCAACTCTGGTGGAATTGTAATCGATCCCGTCGAACAGGCTTTATTAACAATGGCACGGAGACCGACATGTCCCAGGATTTCCAGGGCTTGTCGCGCCGGCATGGAAGCAGCCGAGAAAGTTTTTGGCGGCACCTTGGCTTTTTTCAATCCTTCATCGAGACGTTGCGAGGACGAAAACAACGGCACGATTTGTCCTTCCCCGTCTTTGATGCGCGCAAACGGCAGAGGTGACCCATTCTTGATTTGCAGCACGGCGTTCTCCACTTCGGGATGATACGGCACCAGGAACCAGATTTCGCCTTGCGCCAACTCCCGATACAAATCTGGCGTGGCGGAATCACTCCGTTGAAACGCCATGATGGCTTTATCCAAATTGTTTGTGGGCACGACATCGCTCATGCCCTGAGTGTGCACAGGCCTCCCGCGCCTGTCGAGAAACGCCGGTAACCTCGGCGGGAAATTTTCAGTCCATAAGGACATATGGCTAAATCAAGGAAGCTGCTGTCCACAACGTTATTACTGCTTTTAACGTTCTCGCTTTGTTCCCTCCGAGCCGAGGATGCGGCACGGCCCAATATTGTTTTTGTGTTGGTGGATGATTTGCGCTGGGACGCACTGGGTTGCATGGGGCATCCGGTTGCAAAAACACCAAACATCGATCGCATCGCCAAGGAAGGCGTGTTGTTTAAAAACTTCTTCGTCTCCATTCCATTGTGCGCTCCGAGCCGAAGCAGTTTTCTGACAGGGCAGTACGCGCATAAGACCGGAATCATCGATAATTCGAATCGTTCTACAACAAGCCATCAACTCGTGACGTTCCCACGATTGTTGCACGATGGCGGTTACGATTCTGGTTACGTCGGCAAATGGCATATGGGCAACGATAGTTCGCGTCGTCCCGGTTTCGATTATTGGGTCTGCCTCCCTGGCCAAGGCGCTTACGAGAGTCCGATGATGAATGTAAACGGCAAAGACGAGAAGGTGCCCGGTTACGTCACCGATATCATCAACGAACACGCGGTGAAGTTCATCAAACAGGAGCACAAAAAGCCATTCGTGCTCTATGTTGCGCACAAAGCAGTGCACGGTCCATTTTTTCCTGCGGAACGTCATAAGAACCTTTACGCCAACGCGAGGTTTCCGGTACCACCCAACATCAAAGATTCGCTTGAAGGCAAACCAGCTCTGACATCTGAATCAGATACCGAAAGAAAAAAGAAGAAGAACCGGGAAAAGTTAGGAATGAAGGAAGGTAAAGTCTCCGAGAAAGGCGCGATCCAACAACTGCAGTGTCTTGCGGCGATCGACGACGGCGTGGGAGAGATTTTTAAAGCGTTGAAGGAAACAAAACAGCTGGACAATACGATAATCGTTTTCTCCAGTGACAATGGTTACTTCTGGGGAGAACACGGTTTAGGCGATAAACGCTGGGCTTACGAAGAATCCATTCGCGATCCTCTTTTGATTCGTTATCCGAAGCTCATCAAGGCTGGAACCACACTTGATCAACTCGTCATGAATATTGACGTTGCCCCGACGTTTTTAGATCTGGCCGGCGTTTCAATTCCTAAAAATATCCAGGGCCGTTCCCTGCTACCATTGTTCAAAGACAAAAAAGTCGAATGGCGCGCATCATTGTTGACCGAATATTTCCGCGAAAAGATGTATCCACGCACACCCACCTGGCAGGCCGTTCGAACAAGCGATTGGAAGTTGATACACTACACCGACGTCCAGGATATGGATGAGCTTTACGACCTGAAGGATGATCCTTATGAAATGAAAAATCTGATTAAGGATCCCAAAGCCGGCGTGAAGTATGCCGAGTTAAAAAAGGAACTCGCACGACTGCTCGCGGAGACTCAGTAGGGCGCAGAGTTTTCTTTTGCCAAGCGATCATTCGTCGGCGAAGAATGACGCATGGCGAATAGTGACTTCATCGTCTGGACGACGAATCCAAAACTGAACAATGAAGAGGCGTTCTGCGCTGAAATCATTGTCGAAAAAGCCATGGAGATGTGGTGGCAGAAGAATCGCGTCGTCGATCCAGAAGGTTGGGGACCAAAGCTGGAACGTCGTAAACGCCGAGCCTTGAATCCGGCTCACCGCGCCAAACTCGACCTCAAAGAGGTCGAACGGGCGGCTTCAGTTCTGCATGAGATTCATCATTTCTGGTTTCATTCCTCTAAATACGCCAACGACGACCGGGCTCTCAGAGATTTATCCGGTTTTCGCTTTTTGCGTGGATTGAAAGATTTCAGCCTTCACGGTGGCGAAATGAAGGATATCTCTGCCCTAGCCGAATTGCCGGAATTGCAAAAAATCACACTCTGGGATGAGGAACTGGAGAATCTTAGTCCGATTGCCCGTTGTGCAAAATTGGAATCACTGTCACTCCATGTAAGCCAACCGTGGCCAGACCTCCCGCCGCTCAACGAATTACCGTTGTTAAAACATTTTGAATGGCGAGGTAATCCGTTTGTTTTGGAGAATCTCAGTCCCCTACCCCATGTCGTTAAAGCAAAAGTGGAAGGCGGGTTTCAATGGAAGCTGCCACTGCGAAATCTGAAACGTTTACCGCAGATGCCTCTCCTCCGAGTTCTCGAGCTGGACCCGGCATGGTCACTGGATGGCATCGAACAATGGACAACAATCACCAACCTAACGTTGAGCGGCAACATTCGCGACCTGCAACCACTACATCAGTTGTCGCAGTTGACACATCTCACGTTGAAAACAGATCAACTGAGGAATGTGCAACAACTAGTCGGCATTCCACAACTCCGTCATCTTTTGGTTGAGAGCGAGCATCCCGTCGACTTTTCCAGTCTCACCGATGCTGCGCGTTTGCACGAAATTGAAGTGAAACGTTGCGAAATCAATAAAATGGAGATCGCCACCCTTAATTCCGTTCTCTCACCATGGGACGATGAATTTGCCCTGGCCACGCCGCGAACTCTTTCTCCGTTGCGCATCGTCCCCGTTCCCGACAAAGAACTTTTCAAGACAACCAAAGCGGAAGCCGCGAGTTCGGCAGAAGTTGAAACAAATCCCGGAATGCTTGTCTCCGAGGCCCATTGGATTAAGCGGAAAATCTTCTCCCAACTGAAGAAACTACTGCGAAGCGATAAATGGGGTTCGGTGGAAGCAAGCGAACACGGGCATCGGACGAGCACAATTCAAATCAATAGTTTAGAAGCTGCCGAACGCCTTTCCGAAATCCTGCAAAGCACACGCGAAGTTCTCGCTGGTTCAAAACATCGTTGGGAATGTGCGGTTCGCATTTCCCTCAAGGCGGATTGGCAACAGAACCATCCGGAGCTGGAGAAATCTCTTGAGAAGCAACGGCTCATCGACGAGCACCTTGATTGGGAGCGACGCCAACAGGAACGCAAGGAATTCCTGGAACGAAAGCACCGCGCAGACCTCCTGCAACAGGAAGGAATCAAGATTAAGCCGGAAGATTTTGCGGCTCCGGAAAAAGAAGAAGCAGCCGAACCCGATGAGGATTTTGAAAGCACACTCGCCATCCCTGATGAGCCCGAGCCACATCCTCTGGCAAGGCAATTGGATTGTTTCGCGCGATTTACTGAAAGCGAACTGATCGTCGGGAACAACCAACGCGCGGCGGTTGAACATTTTCTCTCGCACAAAGACTAAGATTCAAACATGCCCCAGATGGACGTCCTCCATCTTTCGGCTGATGAATTTGGCTACGATATTGTGTCCATTGATTTGATGCTCCCTGCAGAAGCGTCTCGCTTCCTGTTCCGTTTCAAAATCCGCCGCCTCTCCAATTCGACGGGTATAGACGCCAATTTCTTTCAGATAACTGCCACTAACCTTCTCGACCAAAACGATTTTCATTTGCGCGTGACTTCTTTAAGCCAGCATCAATGCACGTTAAATCGGGACTCGCCTGATCATGACCGTTTTAAACACCTCATTTGCGGGTACGGGTAGAAAGAATATTCCCTCAAACGATTCAGAAGCTTGTTTTATCGTCAAAAAGCCGCGCGAACTACGGGTGTGCAGCTTCCCTGGGCATGTTCTGCGCGTCGCGAATCGCTTTTTGCTGAAATATCTGTTCAGCATCAAAGGGCTGATCTGAAGAAACCAGTGCGAGATACTCTTTCGCATCCTGGGCTAAAATTGAGTCCTCATTTTTATATTTCGTCAGCAAGGGAATCGAGTCCTGACGCGCCAGGGCAACAATCTGGGCCAATAATGTTCGCTTTTTTTCGAGATCCTCCTCTTTTCCAAAGATAGACTGCACATAGTTCACCGCACTCAGGCGAATTTCATCCGGCGCGACCGACAAAGCCGATGCGATCAGATTGCAATTAAAAATATCCTTCTCCGCCTTTAATCGTTCACTCAACGCCAGCTGCAAATCGTGAGTCAAACTTTCCTTGTGGAGCGCCAGAATCTGATAGGTAAAAAGCCGAACATCATCGTCTTGTGTCGTTTTAAAAACATTTCCAACCTGTTGCAGTAGTAAACCGGTTTTTTCGGGAAAGGAGTCCATCCAATCGGCCAAAGCCGCCACGGCACTGGTCTTCACCTGCGGATTGGGATCATTGCGTGATAACTCCAAGATGGCCTGTCGCGCCTCTTCATTCATCTCCGGGAACTGCGCCATCAGGTGCAACATGATGTGTTGCCGTTGCTCAAAAGAGGTGTCTTTCGCCAATTGAATCGCCGCTTCGATCACCTTTGCGTTACTTAATAACCCCGCTTCAACATCAACCATTGCCCTCGCGAGGGCCCGCAAGACATGTTCGTTCTTTTCATTCCAGAACGCCGCAACGAATTCATCAACATTCTCCGGATGCGCTTTGATATATTGGAAGAAGAATTCATAAACCCCTTCGACCGCATCCATTTCCCCTTTTTCGATGGAGGCGCGGGCAGCTTTAACCACGTCAGCATCCAACAAATCGGGACGTACGAACGTTTGCTTTGCAAGATTTGTCTGGGCCGAAGAAATTGTTACCGGCTTCTTCTGAGGAACCACCGATGTATTCGCAATCTCTTGATTTGTAACTTTAGCTACCGGCCTCTCAGTGGATGCATTGCGCGCCCCACGATTCACGGCAAAAAAGACAAGAACGGCTGCGCCAGGCAAAAGCAGCAGAGGCCAAATTTTTTTCATACGGAGTTGGAAAGCTTCTCATTTTTAGCAGAAGACAATGTAGCGTGGAAGCTATTCCTGAAGGGGAAGCCTCTCTCGCAGAAGCGAGAGAGGCCATTTTCATTACTTTACTCATCGGACCCGGCAGAGGTGTCTATAATTCGATAAAGCTTTTCCTCGTCACTATTATTGATCGCAACGGATTCAATTATTTCTGATGCAGTAATCGGTTCACCGATGTTAACCCAACTCTCACTGGAGCTGTCTCTGGATTGAACCTGATAGGTGTGCCCGACGATAGCATTCCATTCGAGTGAGACGGTTTCCGCGGAAGCAATCGCGGCGGATTGAGGTGCTATGGTATCGGCGTTGACGATTACCGTGACTGTTTGTCCATCACGTTTTGTTTGCCATCCTCCCGGCGGCGCATCTTCGACATACACAACAATGTCGTTTGTCGTTCCAACATAGGCCGATGTTGGCGTGAACGAAAATGCACCGTTAGCGCTGTTGATGGTTGCTTCAGCAGGAGCGCCCAACTCAAGGCCGTAGCTTATAGGATTACTGTCCGAATCCGTCCCGGAGGCCGTGAACGTCAACTGGCTGCCTGATTTCATGGTCACAGTCCCTGGAAGCGCTGTAACCGTGACTACTTCGAAGTTATCGAGATACATCGTGTGAGCGCCCGTCGTTGTTCCAACCAGCGCCAGTTGCTCCAGCACCTGCTGGCCATTCGTGAGAACACCATCACCCGTGAAGCCGGCAACCGGCTCCGCTGGCAAATCGAACTCAAGTGTCGTCCAGCTATTGGCGTTTACAGTGCGCGTGGGAATCGGGCAACCATTCGCTTGTTTTCCAGAAACACCGACGTATTCGATTGTGCCCGTGGTTCCGCCATCAGCTCCATTTTCTGCCGTGGTCCCAGTCTCACGGATACCGAGGGCAATCTTGATTTGTTTATCCGAATACACATCAAATTTCAGACGCGCGCCCGTGTTGATTGTTAGATTCGGCAGGATCGGTGCATTGAAGGTGTTCAAACGCACCCAGTGATTCGAAATTCCAGCCTTGAACGTCCAACCGACTTTCATCGCCCTCGTGGCTGCGTTTGCATTTCCCGCGGGGAAACTGGAAACGACTGCTGTGTAATTTGTCGCCACTGTATCGATGAAATTTGTAGTGGTCGCTGAATTTGCCGGCTTCCGGAACAGGATCTGATCGTTTGCCGTGTTATTCGCAAACGTTTCAAAGTTCACGATGGACTCCGCAACCCGGGCCGCACTGAGACTTAAAGTGGGAGCGTTGTTGCTGGCTGACACGACAATCGCCAACGTCAATTCATCATAGAGCGCAGGCGTTCCGCTGTCTGTTACACGAATGACGACGTAATTCGTGCCGTTCGCTACGGTCGGCGTCCAACTAAAGAATCCATTCGTGGCGACGAGCGTTGCACCGGCCGGGGGCGTTCCTGTGAAACTGTAAGTCAGCGTATCCGCTGGCAAATCATCATCATCAGCGGCGGCTCCATATTCCACCGTTTCCCCAGGCGTAACGAAGAATTCTTTGTAGTATTCAACCAGTCGCGGAGCCGTATTCACTTTGTTAACCACGATGGTCACGGTTTTCATGTCGCTCATGTTGGGCGTGCCGTCATCGGAGACACGAATGCCGATGACGTTAGTGCTCGGGCTTTGATCGGCGCGAGGCGTCCATGTCAAAGTTCCTGACTTGGAATCGATCTCAGCGTTGTCAGGAGCGCCGGGTTCCAAACTGAAGGTCAGCGCCTGCTTCGGATCATCCGCATCGGTCGCCGAATTGTTCATGGTAATTGTCTTCCCGGTGTCGACCACGAAGTTGCTGCTCGGTGTCACCACTTCAAAGTTATCAAGATAAACGGTATAAGCGCCGTTTCCATCGTTTGGCACAATAGCGAGATGTTCTAAAACACCTTTGCCAGTGGTGGAAGAAAGGACTCCGTTTCCGGAACCTGGAAATGCAGCGATCAATTCTGTTGGGAAATCAAATTCAAGAGTCGTCCAGTTCGTCGCATCAACAATGCGCACAGGATTTGGACTACTGCCATTTAACGTGGCCCCGACCCATTCGATCGTTCCGCTACTCCCGCCGTCCGCACCAATGGCAGCGGTGGTGCTCGTTTCTCGAACACCTATGGCGACTTTTATTGAGCGATCCGACCAAACGCTGAAGCGAACCTTTTTCGTGATATCAATCGTCGGATTTGGAATGAGATTTCCTGCTGTCGAATTAAACGTTGTTAAACGAAGCCATGGATTTACAGCCCCGGTTTTGAAACTAAACGTAGCAATCAACGAACGGGAACCCGCAACTCCTTCCGGGAAGATATCTGTCACCGTGGTTCCGTTTGGAGCAGGATCCATGTAATTGGTCGTGCTGGAAGAATAGGTCGGCTGGCGGAACAAAATAGTTCCGTTGTAGGTTCCTGCCGCAGACGTTTCGAAATCCGCGATGGGAATGCCGGTCAGCACGGTAGAACCCAAAGTAAGAACCGGCGCTACATTCACTTCATTCACCACAACGTTAAACGTGCGTTCAGTGGAGAGCTTCGGAGAACCACTATCCGTAACACGGATAGTCACCTGATTTGTGTCAGGTCCGTCCGACTCCGTCGGCGTCCATGTAATCGTACCGGTATTCGTATTGATGGTCATTCCTTCCGGCCCGAGCAGGAGAGAATACGTAAACGAATTCGCTGGCGTATCGCTGTCCGTCGTTGAAGGCGTGAAGGTAAATGTTTGTTGTTCATTTGCGGTTTGATCAGCAATCGCCGCGAGCACAGGGGCCGTATTCACCTCGGTGACACTGACCGTGATCGTTTCAAAGTCATTGGAACTTTGGGTTGCGCTATCACGAACCCGGACCGTGATTGGATAACTTCCGGGTCCTTGCGCCTCGGTTGGTGTCCAGGTGAAAACCCCACCGGTGGAAATCGCCGCTCCGGCAGGCGCGCCAGCGTCGAGAGTAAATGTGAGTGTTTGTCCGGCATCTGGATCGGTCGCAGTGGCCGTAAACGACAACAACGAACCTTCCTTGACCGTCTTGCTGCCAATGGCTCCAAGCTGTGGAGGATTATTTCCCGTGCCCAATACGGTCACTTTGATCGTTTCAAAATCCTGTGCGCCCAGCTTATCCGTTACGCGAACCGTGATATTCCAGTTGCCAGCCTGCGCTGCGGTGGGAGTCCATGTGAATTTGCCAGTGCGACGCTCAATGGACGCTCCGGCAGGCGCACCCGCATCAAGAGAATACGCAAGGTTGTTTGCCGTCACGACAGCGAAGTCGTCAAAGTAAACGTAGTACGCCCCTGCCCCTGCTTCGCCGCGGATCGCGATGTTTTCAAGAACACCTTTGGCACCGCTTTGATCTACCTTGCCGTCGCCGGTGAAAGCTTTCTGCGGTTCAAAGGGAATATTGAAGCTGACGGTCGTCCAATTCGTGGGATTCACCAAATGACTGGGAATCGGATTTCCACCCACCACGTTTGTTACCCCTGCCCAATCAATTGTCCCGGAAGTTCCGCCATTCGCGCCATACCCTACCGTGGTCCCTGTTTCACGGAGCCCGATCCCGATTTTAACGGCTTTGCTGGCGTAGACTTTGAAGGTCACTTTCTGATCCAAGGCAATGCACGGATTGGGATTGGTTGGCGTATTGAATGTATTCAAGCGGACCCATGCGTCGGAAACGCCAGTTTTGAAATTCCATCCCACTTTCAAGCAAGTAGTGCTGCCATTACCTGTGGGTTGATTTGAACGAATCAAGGCGTAGTTCGTGGCCGTCGTATCGATGAAGTTGATCGTGCTCCCGGAATTTGCCGGCTTATTGAACAGAACGGTTTCGCTTTGTGAATTATGATGGAACGACTCGAAGTTCTGCCACACCGTCGTGGTCGTGGTTCCATTCGGATCAGTGGCCGTAGCCGTGAAACTCAAAGCACTCCCGGCCGCGACAGTTTTGCCTCCAATCGCACTCAGAACCGGCGGAGCGTTGCCAGTGGGCGAACTCGCAACGTTCGAATAAAGCGAATTGCCGTTCGCGTTATATGTGCGAACGCGGAAATAATAGGTGGTGTTGGCAGAAAGCCCGGTCGCCGTGTACGTCCGATCACTGGCTGCGTTGGTTGCAATTTGAGTGAATGGGCCAGCCGCCGCTGTCGCTCGTTCAATCTTGAAACCAACTTCGGAATTCGCATTGTCGGTCCACGTCAAATTAATCGTATTCCATAAATCACCGCTTCCAGCTGCGGCCGTGAGGGCACTTGGAGCCTGTGGAGCGGTGGTATCGCTGGCGGTGTTGGACGCGGAGGAGCTGCCCGCGGTGTTATAGGCGTGAACGCGGTACCAATACTTGCGATTCCCAGTCAGTCCCGTGTTGCTGTAGGTCTTCACATTGATCCCAACAGTCTTGATCAAGCTGAACGTCGTTCCATCTGTGGATCGGAAAATCTTGAATCCATCTTCATTACCGGAGTTATCAGTCCACGCCAGATTGATAACGTCATCATTTGAAGCCGTTGCCGTTAATCCCGAGGGCGCATTCGCTTTGGTGTCTTTCGTCGTGGCGTTGTCTACGTTGGACCATGGAGAGGTGTCCTGGCTGTTTTGCGCACGCACACGGAACCAATATTTCTTTCCGGCACCCAGACTGTTAACGGTGTAACTCTGCGTATTCGCTCCCAGGGAGGATGTCACGGTTGTCCATGGACCCGTGCTGGAGGTTCCGCTCTTTTGCACTGTAAAACTGCTTTCGATACTGGAGTTATCGTGCCATGTCAGCTTGATGCTATCCGAATCCACCGTGGTCGCGTTCAAGCTGCTGGGCGCGCTGACTTGCGTGATGCAACCACCAGCGCTGCTGGCCGATGTGCCACTGGGCCAGGCATTATGCACATGCGTGTCGTGTCCGGGAAATCCAGGTCCCAGGCATTCGACGGCACCACGGTCGCGACAACGTTGATTGAAAGTTCTCCAATAAGGATTGCTGGAGCTAACCCCACGGCCGTTGATCGAGCTGACGTCGAAGGCGGTACCTCGATAGTGATAAGAACCTGAACTATGATCACCACCCGCGTACTCAGTGACAACCATGGAGTATCCATAAGTAACCGCGAGTGTTTTGATGGTGCTCAACATCGTTGAATGCAACCAGACGTATGTTGTGCCGACATCGCCATACCAACTGGTCTGCGCGCGATCGCATTTCGCGGTATCGACAATATTGGCCCGCGCCGTCGAAGCGGACGCAGAAATGCCAGAGGTGTGATAGGTCAGGTTAATGACCTTGGCGCTGTCGCGAATCCAGATCGCATTTGCCTGGCGTCCTGATTGAGCCAGAAGCGATGGAGCTAGAAACAACAAACAGAGGAACAACCAACAGAAGGCAGAGTGAGTTTTTATGCGCATAAACAAACAACAGTATGTGGGTTTTTCGGACGCGAACTCGGACTCGGATCGGCGGGCGAGACACCTGTCTCGTCTGTTGTTTGGTCAGAAGAAAATCACAATAACGACGCAGGACACAAAAAGCCGTGAAAGCGTTTTTCTGAAAGTGGGAACGTGACGAGACTGAACAAGCCTCGTCACGTTGTCAAGAGGTGAACGCACGAACTGTAGCCAATATCGCTTTAGGAGGACTTCCTAAAGCAACATCGGTGCGAAAAAGCTACTTAGAGGAAGTTAACGGTCGAACGTAAATATTCTTGAAGAACAACGGCGTGTGGTGGCTTTGCAACTCAATGGGGCCGCTTGAATAAACCGGCTTATCTTTCTCCAAACTATTTTCGAAAGTGACATTATGAACAACCAGTTCGTTGTTCAGATAAACTGTCACCTTGTTGCTGATCATAAAAATATCAAAATGGTTCCATTCGCCCACAGGCTTATCGGCCAGTTTGGTTGGTGTATTCCGATTCTTCACGTTATTATGCAAACCTCCGGAACCCACTGAATGATCGCGTTTTCCTTCTTTGCTTTTCGGATCCCAGATCTGCACCTGGGGAAAACCTCGCAGGTAAATTCCGCTGTCACCGTCCGCCGAAATCTTCCAGTCGACTTGTAATTCAAAATCCTCGTAATCCTTCTCAGTGCAAAGATTTTTACCTCCTTTTGCTCCATCAAACTCCAGGACTCCGTCTTTCACTTTCCAATGCGCAGCCATTTGCTGGTTCGCGAGTTTTTGGGCGGACGCAAGTGCCTCCGGCGACATCGCCGCACGTTTCGGCGGATTTTCGACGAGGCCCTTCCACCCACTCAGGTTTTTGCCATTGAACAAAGCAGTGAAATTTTGCCGAACTGAGTTGTCCGCCGTTTCCACCGCCAATTCTTTTACTCGAATGTTACGATATTCGACGTAGTCGTCATGTCCGAGAAACCCAATGTGTCCGCGCGTGCGGAAAATGCCGGGATGCTGAGCGATAACTTTTGGATCATGCACGTCATTCAGATTCGCATCCAAAACTACATGTCCATTTAAAGTAACCTTGATATGACGTCCCTGCGCGACGATCTCCTCTTCGTTCCACTCCCCAATCGGCTTTTGAAATCCATTCTTGGCCGCGGCGACGCCATAAACTGATCCGTGGCCTTGCCATGGTTGCAGCGGTCCATACTTCTTCTGATTGTCGTCAATCACCTGGACTTCCATCCCCATATAAGCCGCGTCGCCACTGAGCGGCGCGCGAATGCCGATCCCATTGTTCGAATCGTTTTCCAGTTTGAATTCGAAGCGCAGGATAAAATCTTCGTATTCCTTTTCCGTGAAAAGATTGCCGCCGCCGTGGTGGGCACAATAAATAGCGCCGTTAGTGACGCCATATCCTGGGCCGTTCCCGGCCATCAATTTCCAACCGTTGAGAGTTTTGCCGTCAAAAAGAGGAACGAAACCTTCCTCGGCATACGCCGCGGCGCCCGTTAAAACAGCAGTAGCAATCAGGAGTTTTGCAAACTTCATAGCATTCATGGACGGTCGGGATCATGATTTGTTCGGGAAAATTCAGCAAAAGAAAATTCCTTTGTTTCCCCGAACAGCGTGATCAGAACGCGTTTGCGAGGAAGGAAAGGACTGGGTATCTTTTCCTTATGGCCGATCCCAAGCGCATCAAATGTCCGACCTGCAAAAATGTTGGCGACTGGTTCGCGACGGATTACGGACCTTTCTGCTCGAAACGCTGCAAGATGGTCGATCTCGGCAAATGGTTTAGTGAAGAGAACACGATTTCCGAACGACTAAAACCGGATCACTTCAAAGGTTTTGAAAACCTTCCGGCGGGTGAAGGATTGGATCAGCCGGATTAAAGAAGAT
>CBHTTJ010000083.1:0-23356 GCA_966095605.1 uncultured bacterium
TCGTGTTAATTCGTGAAATTCGTGTCTCACCTTCTGCATCGTTCCGGCTTAGAACCTGTTCATAAACCGGTTCTAGCAAGATTGGCGGTTAACGCATTTTTAACGTTAAAACGAGCCCGTTAGGCTTCTCGCTTGCATTCAGGTGGTCAAAAAGAGCCACCTGAAGGCGAAAACCGACGAAATGAAGGCAAATTACGCCGTTTTTTGTCTTCCAAAAATTTTTGGAACTCAGAAAACCGCGTTTTTCCACTTCAAAAAATTTTTTGGAGCCAGAAAATGCCGTTTTCTGACCTCAAAAATATTTTTAAGGTCAAAAAACGCCGTTTTTTCACTTCAAAAAAAATTTGAACCCGAAAAACGCCGTTTTCTGAGTTCAAAAATTTTTTTGAAGCCGGAATACGTCGTTTTCTGGCTTTAAAAATATTTTTAAAGCGAGAAAACGGGGTTTTTCGAGTGCAAATTTCACCACGGTACATGGTTAGCCGTGCCGGCCGGCTTCGAGCAATACGATAGGGTGCTAATCCTTCTTACCGCACCTCGTGTCTAAAAAGCGTCCAGTCTGAGCTTTGGGCTGAGACAACGACAAATTTTTTCTGATTTGTATCCGGAAATGTATAATAAAAGTTGTCCATTGCTTTGCCTCCAATTAATCTGAAATGAAAATGAAAACTCTTTTGGTCACCGGCAGCAGCGGTTTGATCGGTTCAGGCGTCGCGGAATATTTCCACGACAGGAATTGGCACGTACATGGCGTCGATAACAACATGCGCGCCGATTTCTTCGGCAAAGAAGGCGATACCCGCTGGAATCTCAAGCGTCTCTCGGGTGAATTAAAGAATTTCTCTCACCACGAACTGGATATCCGCAATCGGGAAGGCGTTTTACAATTAATTAAAGACGTTAAGCCAGACGCCATTGTCCACTGCGCGGCTCAGCCCAGTCATGACCTTGCAGCAAAACGCCCTTTTGACGATTTCGACGTCAATGCCGGTGGCACCTTAAACCTTCTCGAAGCCACGCGTCGCGTCAGCACACAGATTGTTTTTGCCCATCTTTCCACCAATAAAGTTTATGGCGATGCGCCAAATCGGATTCCTCTGAAAGAATTGTCGACCCGTTGGGAATATGAAGATCCTGCTTACGCGAATGGCATTCCCGAAAGCATGACGATCGACCAATCAAAGCACTCTCTGTTCGGCGCCAGCAAAGCCGCTTCCGATATTCTCGTCCAGGAATATGGTCGCTATTTTGACATGCCGACGTGTTGTCTCCGCTGCGGCTGTTTGACCGGCCCTCAGCACAGCGGCGTCGAATTGCATGGCTTCCTGAGTTACCTGGTGAAATGCAACGTCGAGCAACGGACTTACAACATCTTCGGCTACAAAGGAAAACAAGTCCGCGATAATATCCACTCTATTGATGTCGCGGATTTTATTTATCGTTTCGTCGAATCACCGCGTATTGCGGAAGTGTACAATCTTGGTGGCGGTCGCGAAAACAGCTGCTCATTGCTTGAAGCCTTCAAAGCCGTCGAATCGATTACCGGTATCGCACAGAAAACAACTTACGTTGATACCGCGCGCCAGGGAGATCACATTTGCTATATCTCAGATCTTTCCAAAGTCCGAGCTCATTACCCCGGCTGGAAATTAACGAAGTCGCTTCAGAACATTTTCCAGGAATGTGTCGATTCCTGGCACAAACGCTTGCCTGCCCAAGGCGCGTTGGTTTCTTAATCGCGCCGATTCAATCGGATCAACTTTTTCGTAGTGAACGCCTCGCACGTTTTTGATAGTGCCGGGCGTTTCCTTTTGGCGGTTCTCACTTTTAAAAGCGCGAATGCCAGTTGGAATTCCCAACGACTTCACGCCCTTTTAAAAACCGTCGGAAGTTTTTCCAACGACGCAAAAACCGTTTTAGCGCCGTTAGAAATTTTTCTAACGATGTAAAAACCGATTTTTTCCCGTCAGAAGTTTTTCTGGCGCCATAAAAAGCGTTTTTGGATCGTCAGAAAAGTTTCCGACGACGAAAAATCGGTTTTGGCGGCGTCAGAAAAACTTCTGACGGCTCCAAAAGCCTTTTTGCGTCGTCAGAAAATTTTCTAACGACAATAAAACCGTTTTTTCCTCGTTGGAAAATTTTCTGACGATAGCGAAAGCGTTTGAAGTGAGAGTTTTACAAGAAATACATGTTTTTTGGCGGTCTTCCCTGGATTGCCTGGAAGCCGACGCCGTGGGCTCAGTGCAACGATTCTCCCTCACTATAAACTCCGGCTACGACTTCTTTGATCGCCGAGAACCCAGGCAAACGGCCGGATTCAAACCAGTCTTAGATATTCAAGTCGTTAATGATAAACCGTCTAGGGATAGGACACTCCGCCTTGCTTTAATCCATCAACAATTAATCGCGAGGCGAAAAACCGTGAACAAAGCTTGCTCTTTCGAACTGATTCAATACTTTGTTCAGCTCTAAAAATTGCAGCATGAACAACTCCGAACTGATCATCGAGGCAGGCCGCGCCGAGCGCCATTACTGGCGTGACTTGTGGCGCTATCGCGAGCTGTTCTATTTTCTCGCATGGCGGGATTTACTCGTACGCTACAAACAGACGGCCATTGGCGTCGCGTGGTCTGTGGTGCGTCCGATCCTGATGACGCTGGTTTTCACGTTCTTCCGGAAAGCAGCGAAACTGCAAAGCGCCGGAATTCCCGACGCCATTTTTGTTTTCGCCGGAATGTTGCCATGGCAATTCTTCGCCAATTCCCTCACGGAATCGAGCAACAGCCTTATTTCAAATGCAAATTTGATTTCGAAAATCTATTTTCCACGCCTGATCGCTCCGGCGAGCGCCGTTATTGTCAGTTTGGTCGACCTGTTGATTTCCCTGGTCCTGATGGTTCTGCTATTGGGTTGGTATCAATACATGCCGGATTGGCGGGTCATCACCCTGCCCTTTTTTATTCTCCTCGCATTCGCAGCCTCGATGGGTGCAGGTCTCTGGTTTGGTGCTTTGAACGTAAAATACCGCGACTTCCGCTACATTGTTCCATTCGTTGTGCAATTCGGTCTTTACGTTTCGCCGATTGCTCTTTCGAGCAGCGATATTCCAGAGAAATGGCGATTGCTTTATTACATGAATCCGATGGCTGGCATCATCGAAGGTTTTCGTTGGTCGATTTTTGGTTCGAGCCAGGAAATCTTTATGCCCGGTTTTGCACTTTCCTGTTCGTTGATTCTTTTACTTTTAGTCACCGGTGTCTGGTATTTTCGTCGCACCGAAAGAAGTTTTGCCGACGTGATCTAAAAATCATTTTATAATGACGTTTTACAAATGAGCGATTGCGCCATCAGTGTCGAAAACCTCTCAAAGTCGTACATCCTGCGACATAAAGTGGAAGGCATGCGTTATGTCGCACTTCGTGACGTCATTACGGACAAAGTCAAATCGATTGGCAAAACCGTTCTCGGACGATCCAGCGGCGCCAACAGTCAAAGCCGGGAAGAATTTTGGGCTCTTAAAGACGTTTCCTTCCAAATCAAACAGGGAGATCGTGTCGGTATCATCGGTCGAAATGGGGCCGGTAAATCTACCTTGTTGAAAATTCTCAGCCGTATTACCGAACCCACCAACGGACGCATCCGGATCCGAGGTCGTCTCTCGAGCCTGTTGGAAGTTGGCACCGGTTTTCATCCGGAATTGACCGGACGAGAAAACATTTTCTTAAACGGCGCGATCCTCGGCATGACCCGCGAGGAGATTAAGCGCAAGTTCGATGAGATCGTCGCATTTGCCGAAGTGGAAAAGTTTCTCGATACACCAGTCAAACGCTATAGCAGCGGGATGTATGTGCGCCTTGCATTCGCTGTCGCCGCCCATCTGGAACCGGAAATCCTCGTGATCGATGAAGTATTGGCGGTGGGCGACGTTGAATTTCAAAAGAAGTGCTTCGGTAAAATGGAAGACATTGCCAGTTCTGGCCGAACCGTTCTTTTCGTCAGTCACAATCTGGCGGCAATCAGCAGCTTCACGAACTTCTGCTGTTATTTAAAGAACGGGCAGCTGGTTTTGATGGATCAAACCGCGAAGGCCCTCGAATGTTACACCGCTGCGGCGATGCAAGATGCTTCGAGTAATCAAAAGCGCAAACATCAGGGCGGCCACACCAAGATTGAATCAACCCAATTGATCGATCAAAAGGGCGACCCAACGGCGCATTATATTGTCGGCCAGCCCTTGAAGATCCGCACCGTCGTCAACACCGACGGGGCTGCAAATCTTTCGTTGGATGTTTTATTGGTTGCGCCGAGCGGAGAAAAATTGGCCATTGGTTCCACTGGCCAATTCGAGCGCACCACACTTCCGACCACCGCAGGCAAATACGTTTGCGATCTCGTATTTCATCCATTGAACCTTGCGGCCGGCAGTTATTCCTTTGATGTCGCCACATCGATTGTAAACGTCTCGTGGGATGACTATATCGAAAGCGCCATTTCCTTCGACGTACCCTATTGCAATCCAAACAATTCGTCTTACGACCTGAAGCACAGTTCAGGTTACGGTGCGTTGGCTCTCGTTTGCGCCAAGCCCGTGGCCTTTGACGAGATCAGGGAACGGTCTTCTAACAGCGCGAAAGCATTTTCAAAATCAGGATCCTGATTCCATATTTACGTATGTACACTTTGAGCCAAATCCGCGACGGGCTGAAACGCCGGGTTCATTCCTATAAGGTAAACGCGCTACGCAAAAACTATGAGCTCCCGTCGGTGAACGTGATTGACGTGACAAAGAAGGACATCCCGATCGCCGATCCGATCATGGAAGGCATCTGCATGCCGCCTTACCTTTATAAAAAGCACGACGATTTCGGGGCGTTGATGAAATTGGCGAAGTTTACCAATGCGAAAACGATTGTGGAACTTGGCACCGCGCACGGAAACACCTCAGCCAATCTCTGCAAGAATTGTCCTGATGCAAAAGTTTACACCGTGAATGCCCCGGTCGAAGCCATGACTGGCGACATGACGACATACGATCTTTCAAAAGAAGAAATTGGCATCGCCTATCGAAACAGCGGCTATTCCAATCGTGTGGTTCAAATCTTTGAAAATACTCTTCATCTCGATTTGTCGAAATATTTCAAGGAACCCATCGTCGATTTTGCAATTGTCGATGCGTGTCACGATACGGATTACGTCATCAATGATTTCCATAAAGTTCTGCCGTTCATGAAAGCTGACGGAATCATTCTTCTGCATGATACACATCCGAGTATGGAGGATCATCTCGGCGGCAGTTACGTCGCTTGCATGGAACTTCGCAAGGAAGGACATGACATTCGCCATGTCGCAAATACCTGGTGGGGAATCTGGCGGAAAAAGTGGTAGAAATGATTTGTCATTCCTAGACCATGTCTGATCTTTCCACAGGGCCGAAGGCCAAGAAATTTTTAGTTACCTCCAGCTATTTTCCTCCTGTCATTGGTGGCACCTCGACCATCATGACGCATCTGCTAGCGGCCTTTAAGCCAGACAGTTTTGCCGTCCTGAGCGAATCCACCGGATCTTTTGACGGCACTCACATGGCGCCCGTGCCTCCCGAAATGGATATTTCCCGCATCGGCGTTCCTGGCTTTATCACGCACAAGATTCCTTATGGCACGCGGATTACGCGCTACCTTCGGTTCGCTTTGATCCCTGTCATTGAGCGGAAAATTTACAAAACGGCGCGGCGTATCCAGGCAGAGCGAATCCTGGCGGTTTATCCTTCGTGGCCATTTTTAATTGCTTCATATCGCGCTGCCTTGCGTCTGAAAATTCCGTTGATCACTTACTACATGGATGTAAGCGTCGATCCTTCTCGTTTGCGCTGGCCGGATCGTCCCGCTGTGAAGCACTACGAACGAAAGCTTTTGGAAATGGCCTCGGAGCGGCTCGCTTTATCGGAGGCATTGGCAGATGATTTCAAAGATCGCTTTGGTTTAGGCAGCGCCATTGTCCGTCACTCCATTGATTTAAAAAAGCTGTCAAAGATGGAGACCATTCCTCTCTTTCCGCAGTGGAAGGATAAGAAGTGGATCGTCCACACAGGTGTCGTGGAAGAATCCCTGCAAAGAGAAGGCCTGCGACGAATCGCGCAAGTTGTCGATCAACACCCTGAATGGAACGCGAAGCTGATTCTGGCGACCCCTACGGCAAAAGCAGATCTTCTTGCGAGTGGCTTCAATCTTCCATGTGTCGAGATTGTTTCGCTAAAACCAGCTGAGGCGATTGCTTTGCAGCGTCAGTCGGCGGTCTTGCTCGCTGTTCTTCCCTTTCAAGGCAAGGTACGCTCCTTTCAACAAACTGCGTTTCCGACCAAAGGAATCGAATACATGGCCAGTGGTGTTCCGATTCTTGCGCATACGCCGCCGGACAGCTTTTTTGCACGCCACGTGCGTCAATATCAATACGCCTATCTCGCGGATACTGAGGACACCACTGAATTGACCAACGCTTTGAATCGTTTAATGAACGATCAGGGGTTACGCGATCAATTGACCGAACGCGCCTCAGACACTGTGAAAAATATTTTCGATTTACCAAAAGTGGCGCAACAATTTGTCAACGCCTGCGGGTTGGATCAAAGTGTTTTGAAACCGGTGTGAGTCCGAGGACCGCCCCTTCATTGGAGCTTTTGCAGAATCTTTTCGGCGTTCTGGTCCCAGGTATGCTTCGCGAGAACATCCTTCCTCGCGGCAGCGCCCAAGCGATCTCGTAACGCGCCATTCTTTGCCAATCCTTCAAGGCAGGTGTAGCAATCCTCCTCCACCAACGGTGAAAAGAGCATTCCGTTTTCGCCGTGTCGAATAATCATTTCGATGGGTTCTGTTCGCGGTGCTAAAACAGCCTTTGCCTCCGCCATATATTCGAAGAGCTTAATCGGCGATCGGTAGTCGTTACTGTGCGGGACCACTGCAATATCAAAGGCAGCAATATAATGCGGGACCTCGTGATGTGGCACGGCGTTAACAAACAGAACAGCCTGCTCTATCTGCAATGCTTTTACCTGCGCCTGCAATTCTTCCTTCAACTTCCCTTCGCCCACCAATGCCAAACGGGTTTTTGGCAATGCCTTATGCACACGAGCAAATACTTTCAGAAAAATATCCAATCGATGCCATTCCACAAACCACCCGATAAAACCAATCAACACTTCGTCATCCTTGACTCCAATTTGTTCTCGGACGGGCCGTCCATCGTGCACATCGCTATGGTCCTCAGGAGCAACCGCGTTCGGAAGAATCAGGACTTTTTCAGATGGAATCCCATAATCTTCGATCCGTCGTTTCAGATGCGGCGAAACCACCATGATCAACTTCGCTCGTCGAAAAGAAATTCGATCCGTCCATCGAGCAATAAATGATAGCAACGGCTGTTTTCGAATGCGCTGATCCCCGACCAACTCATTCACTTCAATCACCAACGGAATATTTCGACGGCTTGCAAGCAAAGCCGTTGCGCAAAGAAAAAAAGCGTGCCGCTCATAGATAAAATCGCATCGCCCCCTGCACAATTCCTTCGAAACTTTCCTCCAGGCAAAAAAATTATAAGCCAACTCCAGCAGCTCAAAGAGAACGTCCGGACATTTGCTGATCATTCTGCTCGCGACACTCTTCTTTGCCTTTTGTTGAAATGGATTTTCACCCGCAGACTTGCGTGGATCGACTCCGGTTGGACTCACAAACCGGATGTTATAACCGAACTTTTCCAGCGCCTTGGCAATCCCAGCAATGTGGACCCCCTCCGCACCAGTTCCTCGGGTGCGGAAATGATAAATGACGCTTTTGGACGTTTCGGACATCTGAGTCGAAAAGGTTAGCCAACACACCGCAGCATGGCCAGTTTGATCCACCGAAAAGTATGCCCATCAAGGCTGTCGCTCAAATCTTGCCGTATTTTTCGTGATTGGATATTGCTGAGCAATCGCTATTCTCAAAACAAGAGTCACCCCCGTCCATGTGCGAGAGATTGTTCATAGTTCTCTGGCTCAGCTTTAGCGGAGCCTTTGCTTTCGCCGGCAACGAAGCTCCGTGGAGCGTCCCCCAATTCAGTGCGCGCGTGTGGCACATCGAACACGGTTTACCCCGCAACACCGTCCAGACCATTGCCCAAACACCCGATGGTTATCTATGGATCGGCACACAAAGCGGTCTGGCCCGTTTCGATGGCGAACAATTTGAATGGATTGAACTTCCGGCCACAAACATCGATTACCACAAATGGGTCAATGCTCTGACGGTAACGCGTGATGGAACGTTGTGGATTGGAACTGGCGGCGGCGGACTCTTCGAATTCAAAGATGGCGTCCTCAAGCAGCGACTTCCCGGGCCCGATTTGAATTTCGTCATCCTGAGTCTTCTCGAAACTCCTGAAGGCGACCTCCTTTGCGGCACACGACGTGGACTCTTGCGTTATCGAAACGGAACATTCACAGCCGTCGGCAACACAAACGCTCCTGCGCTTACCCCTGAAAACCGCATCGCGGTCACAACCATACGATCCATCACCCGCGAAGCTGGCGGCAAATATCTCGTTGCCGTCCCGGGGGAAATCCTTGAGCTGTCGGGCGATAGTGTCACTGCCAAGCAGGATATGCGCGAAGTGAACGCCGACACGTTTGTTCGTGCCATTTTCAGCGACAACGATGGCACGATCTGGATCGGATCCAACGCCGGCTTGACGGAGGTGAAGAATAGAAAACTCACCCACTACACCAAAAGCGACGGTTTGCCGGATAACACCGTTAACGACATCTATCGGGACCGGAATAACAATCTTTGGATCGCCACTTACGGAGGCATTTGCCGAATGATTAACGGCAAATTTATCACCACTGCCGCCGAAGACGGTGAACCGTTCGACCAGATTTTTTGCTTCTTCGAAGATCGCGAAAATAATTTGTGGGCCGGTGGCAAGGAAGGTCTCTGCCAACTCAACAATCGGCAATTTTACACGCTCACGACGCGTCACGGTCTCAGCCACAACAACGTCATTTCGGTTCTTGAAGACAAAAATAAAACGCTTTGGGCAGGCACCTGGGGCGGCGGATTGAATATGATTCGCGACGGCAAAATCAGTTGTTACTCCGCGGAGAATACCCCCGAACTGAAAAACGATCTCGTCCTCGCCCTGTATGGAGGTAAAGACGGAAGCCTGTGGTTTTCGACCGATTACGATGGCGGTATTTACCAACTCAAAAGCAACGTTCTTCATCGCTTTCCACCGACACAAGGGTTCACCAACGTCGTGCGCGCATTTGCAGAGGACGATCAGTCCAGGCTTTGGCTTGGTTCTGTCGGAGGAGGCGTGGCGACATTCAACGGAAAGAAGCTTAGTCGATATGGCAAGAAGGAAGGTATTACCAGCGTTGCAATTCGCTGCGTTTACCGGGCCAAAGACAATTCGATCTGGGTTGGAACAGAAGGAGGGCTGTTCCATTTCGACAAAGGCCATTTCACCGGCTACGACAAATCGGATGGGCTTCGTAGCGAATTCATTTCCGCTCTCTACGAAGACGCGAACAAAAATCTTTGGATCGGGACCAGCGAAGGCGGGTTAACGCGATTTCAAAATAACAAGTTCACCACCTATACCGTTGCAGATGGCTTGTTCGACAATACGGTGCTCGAAATCCTCGAAGACAATACTGGATCGTTTTGGCTCACCTCGTTCCGCGGCATTTCTTCTCTCAAGCGAGATGACTTCGATAAATACGATCGAAAGGAAATCCTTCACTTACAATGTCGAATCTTCACCAAGAACGATGGCATGAGCAGTTCCGTCTGCATCAGCTCCGCAAAGCCCGCGGCATGGAAAGGCAGCGACGGCAAGCTCTGGTTCGCCACCACGAAAGGCCTTTCCGTGACGGATCCCTCTTTGAAAGTTCCGCGGAATGAAGCGATTCCTCCGGTGCTGGTGCGCAAGATCATCGCCGGGAAAAAGGAACTTCCCCTCAGCGACGCTCTCCGCATCGAACCCGGCCACAATGACGTTGAATTTCATTACACCGCTCTGAGTTATCGGGACCCGGAACGCAATGCGTTTAAGTTCAAGCTGGAAGGTTTCGACGCCGATTGGATCGACGCGCAGCAACGAAAGATCGCCTATTACAACAATCTCCCCCCGGGGAATTATACCTTCCGCGTCATCGCCGCGAATAATGACGGCGTCTGGAATACCAAAGGGGCGAGCGTCGGCTTTGTTCTGCTTCCTCACTTCTGGCAGACGTGGTGGTTCAATTCAGCCGCTGTCGTAATCAGTCTCTCCGCGGTGGCGTTATGGGCGCGAGTTTTCACTAAACGCCGCATGCAACGTCGCGTGCGTTTTCTCGAACAACAACACACTATCGAAAAAGAACGTTCCCGCATCGCCCAGGACATGCACGATGAGGTCGGCGCAAAGCTTACGAAGATCACCTTTCTTGGCAGCGTGGCGAAGCAACGACTTGGAACCCGTGAGGAAGCGGAAGCGCAGATCGAAAAGATTTCCCAGACTGCCCGCGATTTGATCGGTGCCCTCGACGAGATTGTCTGGGCGGTTGATCCGAAGAACGACACCCTCGAAAATTTCGCGAATTATCTCTGTCGCTACGCCAGCGAATTCTTTGAGAACAGCTCCGTCCTCTGCGAATTGCAGATTCCCACGGAATTACCACACGTTTCCCTGACGGCAGACGTCCGCCACAATCTATTCCTCGCGGTGAAGGAATCTTTGAACAACGTTTTGAAGCATGCGAAGGCTAACAAAGTCGTTGTTCAGCTCGTCGCGGACGAAAATCATATCGCAGTGACCATCCACGATGACGGTGCGGGCATTCCTCTACAGAATCCCGCCAACGCCGCCACGAAACGCGTGGGTAATGGATTGAAAAACATGCAACACCGCCTCAATTCCGTTGGTGGCACCTGCAAACTCGACAGCACGCCGGGGAAAGGAACCGTGGTCTCTTTCCTTGTCCATCTAAAACGGTGACGAAACCCATCTCCTCGTGTCATAGGTATCTACGACTCCATGAAAACCGCGAAGCGTCTACAATCCAAGTTGCAACCTGTGAGCATTTCCGTCTGCATCGTTGAGGATAATGTTGAGCTGCGCGAAAGCGTCGCGACTTACCTTGAGCATGTTCCAGGTTTTATTTGCCTCGGCGCCTACGAATCCGCAGAACAAGCCCTGATCGAAATTCCCCAACGCAAACCCGATGTCGTTCTGATGGATATTAATCTTCCTGGAATGAACGGCATTGAATGTGTCGAACGTTTAAAACTGATCGAACCGCGTCTCCCGGTCATCATGCTCACGGTTTATGAGAACAGTGACCAGGTGTTTGACGCTCTCTCTGCGGGCGCGTGTGGTTATATGATCAAAAGCACTCCGCAGGAGAAGCTCCTCGAGGCGATTCGCGAAGTCCATAGCGGCGGCTCCCCGATGTCGAGCCACATTGCGCGAAAGGTGGTCCAATCTTTCCTGAAACATGAGAAACGGATGGCTGCATCAACTCCCGCGGAGCGTCTATCTCCTCGGGAACAGCAGGTACTCGAGCAATTGGCGAAAGGATATCCCTACAAACAAATCGCCGTGGAAATGGACATCAGCATGGGAACCCTCCACACCTATATCCGACGCGTCTACGAGAAATTGCACGTCAATTGCCGCACCGACGCCGTCGTGAAATATCTCGGGGCCGACCAAAAGATTCGGTAAAGGCAAAAACAACCTCACCCCACCCTCTCCTTCTCAGGAAAAGCAACAGCAGAAGAACACTTTTCCCAAAATTCCAAATTATTCCGCCGAAGACGGCGCTCAGATCCTGTCCCTCAACTCAACGATTCGGATAAAACTCCACGCAGGTCGGTGAGCTCAGTTCCACCTTTTGTCCCGTTGGCTTCAGCTTTCCGGAGGAAGGATCAATCTCAAACGTGAACATGTCCTGGGTTTCCTGATTTTCGGCGCAGAGAAGTTTTCCATTGGGATGAATGCCAAAATGACGCGGCGTTTTGCCGAGGGTGGATTGACGTTGCACCAGCGAAAGCTTCCCATCCTTGCCTATCGCGAACACCACAATGCTATCGTGACCACGATTGGATCCGTAAACAAACTTCCCGTTCGGATGCACATAGACTTCGGCCGTCGAATTCTTCCCGTCAAAACCTTCCGGCAACGTCGAGAGCGTTTGCAGTTCGGTCAGTTCCCCTTTCTTTTCGTCGAACGAAAACGCCGTCATGGTCGAATTCAATTCATTGATGACGTAAACGAATTTGCCATTCGGATGAAACGCGAGATGGCGCGGGCCGGCGCCGGGTTTCAACGTCGCAAAAGCAGGTTCATTCGCTTTCAACGTGCCGTTCTTCGGGTCGAATTGATAAATCAAAACCTTGTCCAAACCCAAATCGCACACGAGAGCGAAACGATCTTTGCTGTCGGTCAGAACCTGGTGCGCGTGCGGGCCATCCTGACGCTGTGGCACGATGCTCGAACCCTGGTGTTGAATAAACGAAGTACGCTCGCCCAATGCTCCACCGGCTTTGATGGGCAGGACAAAAACACTGCCGCCACCGTAATTGGCGACCAACACATTTTTCCCCGCGTGATCCACACACAGGTGCGTCGGACCTCCCGGCCCTGTCGGTTCCTGATTGATCAACGTCAGGTCACCGGTCTTTGCATTTACACCGAAGGCGCTGATAACGCTTTGCTTCTTTCCGGAAACCACCGCCATGTTGATCGTGTAGAGTACCGGCAATTTCGGGTGCCACGCGAAGTATTGCGGATTCGCCGCCGCTGCTGAGGCCACCGCAAAATCCGTCATCGCCCCGCCCTTCAAATCGAGACGATATCGCGCAATGCCATTGGTCCTGGAGGCAACATAGAGAAAATTGTTTTCCCCGGCATAAGTGCAATCAGAGCCAAGGAACAACGCCGCGAGCAAAACGGAAGCAACCGCCAATCGTTTAATAGTACGCATAGTCAAAGAAACTTTGGTTACCGGAAATCGTTGGGACTGTAGCAAAACTCCCGGAAAGCCAAACAAAAATACGATCGGTGACGGGGAGTTGGCCGATGGGAACTTGTGGAGACGTTCTCTCTTCGGGGTCGAACATCCATCCCGAACCGTCAATGGGAGATTGGCAAGATATTTGAATTCCCAGTAACCACCCACTTTGAAGTTTGCCCCCCAAATCTTGAACAATCAGCCCAAAGCGCTGAACCAGAGACTCCTGTAAAAGCATTTTACGCGTACAACGCCACTTCTCCGCTCCGGAAAATCGCATTGTACGGAAAAAGTAACGAAATTCCGGTCCGGAAAACTCCCTTGTACGCGTACAGACCGATTTTCCGGAACGGAAAAGTCTTCTGTACGCGTACAACGCCTCTTCCGACTTCCGGAAAGTGGCGTTGTACCCGTACAACGCGCCTGGCGGTTCCGGAAAAGTGCATTGTACGCGTAAAACACGACTCCGGGTTCCGGGAAACAGCCTTGTACGCGTACAACGGCACGTCCCCGTTCCGGAAAATCGCGTTGTACGTGTACAACGCCCTTCCGCGGAACGGAAAATCGCTGCTTTTCCGTACAATGGCACTTTCCGGTTCCGGGAAATCGGTCTGTACGCGTACAACGGAGTTTTCCGGAACCGGAAACTGCAACTTTACCGTCATTCCCAAAATTCCTGTCCCGGAAAACTGGTCTTTAAGAGTATTGGGGAGTTTCGCGGGACCCGAAACTCGTCTTTGCGCGTACAGGAGAGTTTCCCGCGCCGGGAAATTGGAACTTAATGGTTATTCCGTCGTTTCCTTTTAATAGGTCGCAACCCTCTGGAAGTAAATGCGGTTCCGAATCCCGATGTCAGCTCACGGAAATATTACAGCGCCACAGATTCGAACTGGCGAGCCGTGAAGCGGCGCCATTTCGTGTAACCAACCTCGCGTGCGAGTTGAATGGCTTTATCAAAGTCAGCCCCCACCTCTTCCGGAGCATGGGCATCGGAACCAAAGGTGATGGCGACGTTCTTGGCGAAGGCAATTTCCAGGATCTTTTTGCTCGGGTAAATTTCTTTGCAATCTTTCCGCAAGCCGGCCGTGTTCAGTTCGATCGCTGTGTCGGTTTTCGCACACGCGTTCAGGAACTTTTCAAACATCGCGGTGCAATCTTTCTGCGGATAAATGCGAAACTTTTTCGGCAGGTCCGCATGGCCGATGATGTGAAACAATTTCGATTCAGCCGCCATGGTCAGACGCTCGAAATAAGCGGACCACACTTCGTACGGATCTTTTTCCTTCAACGCGGAAATCTTTGTCGGATCATCAACGGCAAAGGCATTCGAAATGTAATGGACGGAACCGATGAAATAATCCCACGGATGCCGCGTCGCCAGTTTTCGGATCCAATCCTCGTGCCCGGGAATATAATCCACCTCGAGCGAAAGTTTGATCGTGAGCTGCGGAAACGCTTTCTGCGCGCAACGCACTTTGGCGACATAGTCGTCGAGTTGAGAATCAAACATGCGCCAGTTGTCGAAATCATCTTCTGCCATCGGCGAGTGGTCGGAAAATCCGATTTCCTTCAACCCGACTTTAACGGCGTGGGCCGCGAGATCAACGGGCTCTCCGACGGCATGACGGCAGAGCGGCGTGTGCATGTGATAATCGGCTGGCAGCGACATGCAGGAAGTTTAGCGAGGGTTTGATCGGGAACGAAGAAAAAATGGACTCCCGCACGCGTGCCCTCGGGACTTTTCCCGTCAAGAAGGACTCCAAACTACCGATTGAAAAACTATGTTTCCGGCGTTTCTTGAATTATGCAGGCTTCGCACGAATCAGCTTGGAAATTTCTGTTCCGGCCCGCAACGCTCCTGCGCTTGTTGAAGAAAACGGTTTCGGAATGGATCGACGACGGTGTTCCGCGTCTGGGCGCGGCGCTTTCTTACTACACGGTCTTTTCCATCGCACCGCTCGTTATCATTGCCATCGCCATTGCCGGCCTGGTTTTCAACAACGCCCAGGAACAGGTCATGACTGAGATTCAGGGTATGATTGGCGATAATGGCAGCGAAGCCATTACGTCCATGATGCAGGCAGCCCAAAAGCCCCAGGACAGCATCGTCGCCACCGCTCTTGGTTTTATTACGTTGCTGTTTGGCGCCGCCGGTGTCTTCATCCAGCTGAAAGACGCCATGAACGTTGTGTGGAACATTCCGCCGACCAAAGCGTCCGGCATCTGGAATTTCGTCAGGAAATATTTCGTGTCATTTTCGATGGTGCTCGGAATTGGGTTTCTACTATTGGTCTCACTCGTTCTCTCCGCCGGGCTCTCCTTTCTCGGAACATACCTCGAACAATTCATTCCCGGAATGGGACCGACGATGAAAGTGATCAGCTTTGTTGTTTCCTTCGCCGTGATCAGCGCTTTGTTCGCGATGCTCTTCAAATTCCTGCCGGATACAAAGGTGCGTTGGAACGATGTAGTGATCGGCGCAGTTCTGACATCGTTTCTGTTTACGATCGGTAAATTTCTGCTCGGATTTTACTTCGCCAAATCGCACATCGCGTCGGCTTACGGCACGGTAGGCTCACTTGTTTTGATTCTGCTGTGGGTTTATTACTCAGCGCAGATCTTGTTCTTTGGAGCCGAGTTCACCCAGGTTTTCTCCAAATATCACGGATCGCGCTTCACTCCTGAAATCGCGCGGGAAACCATGTCCCCTAAACAGCAGTTGATTCAGGACATCGAACAACAACGGCGCAAGGCCAATCGGACCCTGCATAAGATTGGTGCCATGGGAGGGACGAAGCCGATCAAAAAGCAAACGCTCGAATTTCCAGGAAGGAAGAACTTATGAAACTTCGTTCCAAACCAAAGGCCAAAAACAAACTTTCAGCGGATGCGAAATTTGCGAAGAGCCGTCGAAAACAAGTGGTCCTGACACGTCGTGATCCAAATTCTATTCCTGCCGACCGTGGTGCGCGGGAAAAAACCAGCAGCAGCCAGGGAAGTGAATAATCATTCGTGCTGCCTCAGCCACTCGCTGAATCGCGGCACCGGAAAGGAAAGAAGCTGCTGAACTTTGCCGGAGTTTAGCGACGTATCGGGTGATCGCGGCGCCCCGCGGTATTCTTTCAACGAAGCTTTTTCCAGCAATGGCCGATATTCAGGATTCCGATGGATCAACAACTCCCCGATTTCCCAACGGGAAAGTCGTTCGGCACCCGCCAAATGAAACAAGCCCCCTGCCCTTTTTTCCACCAACTCCACCATCGCTTTGGCAGTGATTTCCGCGGCCATGGGACAGCGAAATTCATCGACGAAGAGTTTACAGGTCTTGCCGGCTTTCAACGCCGCGCACATATCTTCGTTAAAGGAACGATTGCCCGTAAGCGAATGACCGTAGTTCAAGGAAAGGCGAACCACGGTGTGGCGGGGATTTTTTAAAACAATTTGTTCTGCGGCAACCTTCGTCTGGGCGTAAACACTCAATGGATTGGGACTATCCGCTTCAACGTAATGGCCTTTCTGACCGTCAAAAACTAAATCCGTGGAACAGAAAATAAACGGAATGTCTGAAGAAAGTTCCGCCAGCAACGCCGTTGCTTCCACATTTGTCTTTCGAGCTAAACCAGGATTGGCTTCGCAAGCCGGGGTCTTGCTCATGGCGGCACAATGAAAGACCATCGTTGGCTTTTTTTGCTGGAAGAATCCGGAAACGGATTTTGCGTCGGTCAAATCCAGCTCACCGTGGGTGGGGGTCAGAACCGTCGAGGCCATTCGGCCCGCGATGCGCGTCAGATAATTCCCAAGCAGTCCGGAAGCACCGGTGATTAAGGCGACGTTTTCCATGCGTTCAAAACTGCGGCCAACCACTCCCGCTCGGGCTCGCGTAGATTCTCGCCAATTTCGATTCGGTCCGCGCCCAGATCAAACGTCAATCGTTGCCGTTCCCCTACTCGCTCAATGGCAATGTTGGATATTTTGTCCCGCGTGGCCTGAATTGCTTTGCGCTTCTTGAATTGCAGACCGCGCCGGCGGCCCATCGTTCCTATCTCCGGCTGTATCGGGACCAGGAGGTCTGGTTCAAAGACTAATTCAGCGCGATTAAGAATAAGCCGGTCTGGCTGCGGTTTGCGCAACAGACGATGGATCTGTCTCGCGCAAAAAATCCCGCCGAAAGTCCAACCTCCGAGCCAGGCAATCAGGAAGAAATCGGCTGCGCGCGGTCCATCGCCGAAAAACAATTGTTTGATCGCAAACGTTTCGCCAACCGCCCAGCCCATCATCCAAAAGATAAGAAACCCCGCCGGGCCGAATCGCTGGAAACCCTCGGGAGCCGATTTCCACGTAAGCAGGAAGCCGTCTTGATGCGGCTGGATGTTAATTCCGGAACCTTCAGGTCGCGGAGGAATGGTCGTCATCGAATCAGTCGATCAACCGCTTCGTGATGCCTTCGTAGGCATCAATACGACGATCGCGGAAGAACGGCCAATGCGTGCGGGTGGTATCGACCTTGCCCAGTTCGACATCGGCCAAAATGATTTCTTCCTTATCCGGGCTGGCCTTTTTCAAAATCTGGCCCGAAGTCCCGGCGATGAAACTTTGTCCCCAGAATTCCAAACCATCCCCGCCATCGGGAGCTTCATGACCAATGCGATTGGCCACGGCAACATAACAACCATTTGCGACGGCGTGGCTGCGTTGGATCAATTCCCAGGAATTATGCTGGTTCACACCGTACTCCCCTTTTTCTTTGGGATGCCAGCCAATCGCCGTGGGATAGAAAAGAATTTCCGCACCTTGCAACGCCGTCAAACGAGCCGCTTCCGGATACCATTGATCCCAGCAGATACAGACACCGATCTTTCCGTATTTGGTCTGCCACGCTTTGAAACCAAGATCGCCAGGCGTGAAATAAAATTTCTCGTAGAAAAGCGGATCGTCCGGAATGTGCATCTTCCGGTAAATACCGAGCAACGAACCATCAGCATCAATGATCGCCGCCGTGTTGTGATAAACACCGGAAGAACGCTTTTCAAACAAGGACGCCACAATGACGGCCTTATATTTCTTCGCGATCTTCTGGAAGGCAGCAGTGCTTGGCCCGGGAATGGGTTCCGCGAGTTGAAAATATTTGTGGTCTTCAATCTGGCAGAAGTATTGGGAACAAAAGAGTTCCTGCGTGCAGATAATTTGGGCGCCTTGTTTGGCAGCTTTCTCTGCGAAGGCCAGTGTTTTTTTGAGATTTTCTTTTGGGTTGGACGAACAATTCGTCTGCAACAGCCCGAGGCGAACTGATTTTTGTTTCATTTCTGAAGAGAACCCGCCGGACGCTCCATAATGATCGTTTCACCACGTGAATCAGTCGGATGCATCGTCGCATCGCGTTGACCAAACAAATGGCGAATGAACTTGCCCAGTGTCTCGTTCGTCGGGCCGTAACCTTTATGATAAATAAAATGTTCCAAGTCGTACAAGAACTTATCAGCGTCAGCATAGCGCTGCTTCAGGTCACGAGCAAGGGCCCGATGCAAAATATCGTTCAATTTGTCGTCGATTCCGGAATTCAATTTACGGAAGTCAGGAATAGGGAGCGTCATGATCCGCTCGCGCGATTCCTCAGGAGTATTTGCCTTGAAAATATTGTGTCCCAACAACAGATGCGCGAGCACAACACCCGCGGAGAAAATATCCGAACGTTTGTCAGTGATTTGGAAATCAGCTTGTTCCGGGCTCATGTAATCCGCTTTGCCGGCGACGACTTCCCCTTCCTTGTCCTCCAGGAATCCTGTCGCCTTCGCGATACCGAAGTCGGTCAATTTCACATCGCCTTCGAAAGCGATCATGATGTTCTTGAAGCTGACGTCGCGATGAACGATGCCGAGCGGATTATTGTCCTTGTCATTCTTCGCATGCGCGTAAGCCAAACCACGCGCAATACGACTCGTAATAAAAACGGCGAGTTCAACCGGCAACGAACAACTCTTATCTTTCAGCTGTTGTCCGAATTGCTCGAGGTTCACGCCACGAATCAATTCCATGGCGATGAAATAAATCCCGCGAGTTTCACCCAAATGATAGGTCTGGACGATATTGGTATGAATCAAGTCGGCGACGAGCTTGGCTTCGCCGATAAAATTTTCGATGAACATCCGCTGGCTGGCGTAATTGTGGCGGATGACTTTGAGAGCGACGCGCTTTTTGAATTCGCGCGCACCGATTTGCTCGGCCTCGTAGACGATGCCCATGCCACCTTCAAAAATCTTGCGAACGATTTCGTAGCGAAACTCACTCTGAATAGTAAAGAGGGCTGACATCGTCTTAGGATGTTCCCTGATTCACCGTACAAGTCAAGTCTGCGATGGAAGACAAACCTCTTCTTACCCCTGTAAAAATTGAGGATTTTGGCGATTTTCTGCTTGCGCCATCAACGCTAACGGCTTTAATTGCGACCAAGTCACAAGACTTACTCGTAGCAACAAAAACAAGACAAACACTATGGCAAAAGCACTCTCGAAATCACAAATTGCAGCCGCCATTGCTGAAAAAGCTGGCATCACCAAGAAACAAGGAGCCGAGATCCTCGATCACATTGCTCAGCTCGCTTACAAGAATGCGAAGAACACCTTCACCCTGCCGGGTCTCGGCAAGCTCGTGTTGGTCAATCGCAAAGCACGTCAAGGCCGCAATCCTGCGACCGGCGAAACGATCCAGATCCCTGCCAAGCGCGTCGTGAAGTTCCGTGTGGCGAAAGCCGCGAAAGACGCGATCCTCGGCGCGAAATAATTGTTCCGATTTCCTACAAAGGCGCTCTGATTTCCGGAGCGCCTTTTTTATTTCCAACTTATTGTTACCCCGAAGAACATTCCGAACTCACTCATGAAGATTGCTATTGTTGGCTGCGGCGCGCTGGGAAGTTATTATGGAGCGAAACTTTGCCGGGACGGACAGGAAGTCCACTTTCTCTTGCGTTCGGACTATGAAGTCGTCCGCCGGCGTGGGGTGGAAATTGTGAGCGATGAAGGAAACTTCCACGTCAATCCAAAGTGCGCCAGAACGCCGGAAGAGATTGACGTCTGTGATCTCGTGATCATTGGCCTCAAAGCTACCGCCAATGACCAGTTCTCGAAACTGCTTCCTCCTTTGGTCGGAGACAATACCGCAATCCTCACGCTCCAGAACGGACTCGGCAACGAGGAACAGCTGGCCGCTCTTTTCGGCAAAGAAAAGGTTCTCGGTGGACTCTGCTTTGTTTGCTTGAACCGCATTGCTCCCGGAAAAATTCTTCACGTCGCCCACGGCAAGATTGTCATGGGAGAATTCGACCGCTGGCCAGAACCGCGCACTCACGATATTGCGACGATAATTCGTCATTCTGGCGTTCCGTGTGTTGTTACGGAAAATATCGCGCAGGCTCATTGGGAAAAGCTCGTCTGGAATATTCCGTTCAACGGATTGGGCGTCGCGGGTGTGGCTGGATACGAATCCGTTATTTCGGGAAAGGTTTCCACCGGCAGCACCCCTGGCTCGTGTCTTACGACTGACATATTGTTGCGCGAGGCCCGATGGGAAACCTTGGTAAAGGAATTGATGATGGAAACAATTTCGACGGCCAACGCTCTTGGGTTGAATATTTCCGATTCCGTTGCTGATGAGCAAATCCGGCGCACTCGCGAAATGGGGGCTTACAAGGCTTCGACGCTCCTTGATTTCGAAAACCGGTTACCCCTTGAGCTGACCAGTCTTTTCCTCGAACCGCTGAAACGAGCCCGATCTGCAAATGTGCCCGTGCCGCGTCTCGAAAATCTTTGCAAAGTTTTACAAGCGCTCGACCCGGCTAATAAAGCGAGACCTTAAATCACCAGGTCGGATTCGCGGCCCTGGGATGTGGAGCGGCTCTTAAACTTATCGGAAACCCGCAACAAAAGACGTCGTTCGTCCTCGGTAAGACTATGAAGTCCTTTTGAGGAAATCTTTTCCAGGATTCTGTCCACCTCTTTGGTCGTTTCTCTCGAGCTTGTTTGTTTCTCTTTAGAGCTGGTTAAAGGCCCCCGAAATGACGACAGCGGCAGGAACATTGGATTCTTAAAAAGATAGATGAACAAACCAATCGACATGACCAGCAAGACAGACAGCAGGACCGGCTGATATTGAATCATCGAAGGATGCAAGCCGATAGCTGTTAGCAAACCGATAATCGCTCCGCCGAGATGAGCATCGTGGCCGATATTGTCGTGATTCGCTTTCAACGCGAAAAATGAAAACGTCAGAAAACCAATCGCATAGGCCCATGCCGGAATACCCATGGGCAGGAAAAACATATTAACACTTCCTCCCGGAAAAAGAGCAATGTGCGCGAAAATAATCCCGCAAACACCGCCAGAGGCCCCGTAGGCATAGTATTCGTGATGTCGATGTAACCATAGTGACAGAAGGCTTCCGCCCACGATAGACGCCAAATAGATCAAGAGGAATTGGCCTGTGCCGTAGAACATCTCCAGCATCACGCCAAACGAATACAAACTCATCATGTTGAAAAGCAGATGAGGAAAACCTGAATGCAGGAACGCGGATGAAATCAGCCGAATATATTCCTTGTCCGCCAGGATCGAACGCGGACAGAAAATGTATCTTCTTTCGAACTGTTGACTGCTGAATCCACGTAGCGAAAACAGGCCCGTAATAACGATCACCAGGTAAGTCGCCCACGGAGAACTAAAATGTGTTGTTGGGTAATCCATTTGCTTGGCAAGACCGTGTACAAAATAAATTTCCCACCAAAAAAGTCGAGCCCCTTTGCGGCCATTCGCGAAGCACCAGGAAAGTTTTGCGATGCTGCGGTATTGAGCGGGAGGACTGTTTCCCTATACTCGCAACCATATGAGACTCCGCGCATGTTTACTCTGGTCGGTGTTGTTTGGCTTGTTAGCTCCCTTCGCATCCTCAGCGGCGAAACCTAATATCGTTTTGATCTTTTCAGATGACCAGGGAACGCATGACGTCGGTTGTTATGGCAGTGAAATTCCGACGCCAAACATCGATTCCATCGCCCGCAACGGCGTAAAGTTCACCTCCTTTTACGTCGCGGCGCCGGTATGCACACCATCGCGCTTTGGATTACTGACCGGCCGGTTTCCGAATCGTTCACAGGACCATCTTACGCACGCCTTGATGTTTCTTGATCCGAAAGATGATCGCGTCGGAATTCATAAAGAAGAAACAACCATTGCCGAAGTTCTGAAGAAGCAGAGCTATCAAACGGCTCTGATTGGCAAATGGCATTTAGGCCACGGATTGCCGGACTTCTCGCCCAATAACCACGGCTTCGACTACAGCTACGGAACGACCGGCGGTTGCATCGATTATTTTTCTCTGAAATATGGTGAAAAACCAGACTGGGCCCGCGACGGAAAACAGATCGAGGAGCAAGGTTATTCCACGGACCTGATTACCGATGAAGCAGTTCGTTTCCTGGAAAAGCAGAAGTCTGGAAAACCATTCTTTCTATATCTGGCCTACACCGCGCCGCATTACGGGAAAGGCGTCGATCCCAAGACGAAAAAGCTCACAAACATTTTGCAGGCCAAAGACAGTGATCGCGCTCGGGTTTCCCAAATCGAGGATAAAGATCGCCGGGAATACGCCGGCATGGTCGTGGCGATGGACGATGGGATCGGCCGTGTGTTGGAAACCGTCAAGCGCACGAAGCTCGAGAAAAATACTCTTATTATCTTCGCATGCGATAATGGTGCGGATCCGCACTACGGCGGAAGGAACACACCCCTGAGAGGCCAAAAGAATCAACTTTTCGAGGGCGGAATCAACGTGCCTTGTCTTATGCAGTGGACAGGCAAACTGGAACCCGGCCGCGTGATCGACGAACCCGTCACCGCTCTGGATTTCTTTCCGACTATCTGCGCCCTGACGAAAACGAAGACGAATAGCCTAAGTCTGAATGGTGGCGACCTCACCCCATTATTACTGAAGAATAAATCGGCAGGAACTCGCGATTTATTTTGGAAGACGAAGACCTCCGATGCTTTACGTCGTGGCGCGTGGAAATATCTTCGAGTCGACAAAGAAGAAATGCTTTTTAATCTGAAAGACGATCGCGGCGAACAAAACAATCTCGCTGAAGTTAAACCAGAAATGCTTCGCGAATTAAAAGCAGCACACGAGCAGATTGCCGCTTCCCTGAAGAAGTGAGGTTTGTTCCAGGGGGATAATCACTTTGAAAAAACAAAAAAGCGGCGAAAACAAAGTGTTGGCCCCGTCCCATTAAAACAGTTCTGCGAAACACGTTTTAAGCAAAAACAAAAACCCCTACGCGATGCAAAC
>CBHTTJ010000084.1:0-23340 GCA_966095605.1 uncultured bacterium
CCCTGGATGTCGGCCGTCAACTTGCCCGCACTTTGCGCGCGACGTTCTCGACGGCCCGCGCTGAAGTGCGTCGCCTGGCGATGTTGGCGCGCGATGTCCTGAAACCGGTATTTGGCAACGAATACAACGAAAGCTGGGATGTCACTGGCTTCGTCGGTTCGATCGAAGTGCCGAAAGACGGGCTCGGCCTGGAACAACTCGCGGAAAAGCTGAAGTTATTCTTCGCGGCGAATCCTCAGTATGAGGTGGCTGTGCGGGACGTCACCTCCGCGAAATTCGCGGCCTTATTCACGGCGTTGTCCGAAGCCCGTGTGGCGGTCGATGATCAGGACGCCGTTGTGCAGCAGTTGGTGGTTGTGCGCGATGACGCGTTCGACAAATTGCGGATACGTATCCGGGGCTTGATCGATGAGCTGACGCAATTGCTCGACCCAATGGATCCACTCTGGCTGGCGTTCGGTTTGAATCGTCCGGGTGCGGAAGAGACGCCTGAAGAGCCGACCGGCGTGACGCCGACCTTGATTGGCGCGACATCGGTCGCGTTCGAATGGACGGTTCCGGCACGTGCGAAATATTTCCACGTGTTGCAAAAGGTCCATGGCGCCGACACGGAATATGCGTTGGTCGCAACGCCCTCGGATCCGAACGTAACGTTGGAAAACCTGCCGTCGAACGCGACGCTCGACTTCGTCGTCACGGCACTCAATGACGGTGGCGAAAGCCAATACTCGGAGGTAATCACGATCACGACGCACTAAGCGCGCCGTGTGCAATGAACAAGCCGTCCGCGAGAAATCGCGGGCGGCTTTTTTATGGTAAGGACGCGTTCCACCGCGTCCGATTTTTGGTTTTGGTTTTAAAAATGGAAGGCCGTAGTCCGCGTATGCGGGTCGTGGTCTCGAATCGTCGAATACCTTTGGCTCAACCAGTGACGGGGGTGGAACACGTCCTTACCATATTTTTCGTAACAAAAACGGCGATTCGCTGTCTCAATCTTCGAATACGGCTCAAAATGGAGCGCAACTTTGCGAGACGGGCGGTTTTGAAATACCGTGTTCGACCGGATGGCCGACCAAATTGATCCTGATGCCGCGCTGATGCTCCGTGTAAAAGACGGGGACGTCGGTGCTTTTGAGGAACTGGTCGAAAAGTATAAACAACCGGTCATCAACGTCATTTACCGGACCCTGCACGACCTGACCGAAGCCGAAGACCTTGCGCAGAACGTTTTCGTGCAGGTTTACAAATCCGCGGGTCGCTACGAGGCCAATTCCAAGTTTTCCACCTGGCTGTTCACGATCGCCCGGAACCTTTGCCTGAACGAAATTCGGCGTCGATCACGGCACCCGGCGGATTCGCTGGACGCGCAACCTGAATACGAGGATGCTCCGGCCAAACAGTTCGAAGACGTAAAGACATTTTCCCCCCACGAATCGGCCTTACACGGTGAATTGGAAGAGAAAATCCAGCAGGCGCTGAATGATTTGCCCGAGAACCAGCGAACGGCAGTCCTGTTGTGTCGACAGGAAGACGTTTCCTACGAAGATATCGCAAAAATCCTTGGTACAACCCTTTCAGCGACAAAATCTTTGATTCATCGCGGCCGTGAGACGCTAAAACAGAAACTAAAACCCTATTTACAGACCGGAACGTGGAAAAAAAGTGATGATTAGGCGAAAAATTTCGCGCAACTTTGTGAGGAACCCGGTTTTAGAAAGAGAAAGATGGAGAAATCCGTTTACCATAAGTTGAAAGAAGCAAGCTGGCAGCGTAAACTAACGCCACAAGAGGAGTTAGAGCTCAACGCTTTCCTGGCAGCGCATCCTGAGACGGAAACGGATTGGAATCATGACGCTGCTTTGACCGAGTGTTTGCAGCAATTGCCGGATGCGCCGGTCTCATCGAATTTCACGGCACGAGTCCTGCAGGCAGTAGAACTTGAAGAAACGAGAATTTCCCGTGTGCAAATACGGGGGTGGACAGCGTGGCGGACCGGTTTGAGGTGGGTTTTCCGGTCCGCCATCGCTGGTTCGTTTGCCTGCCTTGGCTTTTTTGTCTTGTCCCAACATCAGCTCTCTCAACAGGGGGAAAGCGTCCGCAATGTCACGGTCGCAACCACATCCTCCAAAGTGGAATGGCTGGAAGATTTTGACGCCATTCGTCGCATGAGCCGGGTGCAATCACCGGCCGATGAAGAACTGCTCGCGGCATTGAAGTAACATGCGTCTCATCTTCAAGGCTTGCTCCGTTGCTTGCGTCGGCATTTTGCTGGGAAGCAAAGTGATCGCCGAACTTTCCTCTGGCATTGGGACAAATGGGGGCAATACCAACCGCGTCATTCAACTGCACCCGATTTCGCCCATCGATTATTTCAAAGAACTGCTCACGATGAAACCGGAGCAACGCGAACGGGCGTTGACCGGGAAGACTCCGGAACAAAAGAAAGTGTTGGTCGCAAAAATCGCGGAATACGAGGCGATGTCCCCGGAGGAGCGTGAATTGCGGTTGCGACACACAGAATTGCGCTGGTACCTGACGCGTTTGATGAAGTTGCCGCGCCTGGAACGGATCACGGAACTGGCGGCGATTCCTACCGAAAAACGAGCGTTGATCGAAGAGCGTTTGCGCCTGTGGGACGCGGTCCCTTTGCCATTGCAAAAGGAATTTCTCGAAAACGAAGCGATGATCCAGCGGGTTTTGACGTATGAAACGACGCCCATGGATCAAAAGGCAAAGATCAACCCGGAACAACGCGAAAAATTGCGAAAGGAACTCGCCGCGTGGCGCGCGTTGCCCGACGAGCAGCGTCAACGAATGTCGGATCAGTTCAGGAAGTTTTTTGATTTAGGGGAAGAACAGCGGAAAAAAGTTCTCGGCACGATTCCCGATGCCGAGCGGCAACAGATGGAAGTGGCGATGAAAAAGTTCCAGGACCTGCCGCAGGAGCTCCGTCAACGTTGCATCGATTCCTTCACAAAATTAGCCACGATGAGTCCCGACGAACGGGCGGAGTTTTTGAAAAATGCGGAGCGTTGGGAAGCGATGGCTCCAACCGAACGCCAGGCGTGGCGCGATGTTGTGAATAAGCTCCCCCCGTTGCCGCCGATGCCTCCTGGGTTGACGCCGCTGGAAGGTCGCGTCCAATTGGCATCAACAAACCAATTGAAGTAACACGTCGGCTTTTCGCCGTGTCGTTCGCCTTACTTTCCGTGCGATGGAACTGTGGATAGTTCCTCTGACACCGCCTTCAAAATAGCCAGGGCATAATCTTCCAACGTCATACGCGTGTGCGAAGCGGTTTCCATTTTGCTTAGCAACACCACCGCGAGTTGTTGTTCGCATCGGGCAGTGAGGCCGGCGCGTTCCACCAGTTTGGTGAGATATTCCAGTTTGGCGGCGTCGCTCATGATATCGGACCGGGTGATCGGCAACCGTCCGCGATGCTCCAGGGCCAAAAGACCCCGGAGCGCTTCCTCAGCTTCAAGAAACAGATCAGTGGTAAGATGATCAATTTTCATGGGAGAATCGTTGATGTCGTGGTCGAGCGGAAGTGGTGTCGTTCGCGGTTAACTGTTCGTACCGTTCTTCGGCATCGATCGGAGATAGAAGTCGACGTAGTTTTACCAGCGCGGCATTTTGCAACTGGCGTACCCGTTCGCGAGAGATCTTGAAACGTTCGCCCACTTCTTCGAGGGTCTTTTCCGGTCCACCATCCAGTCCGTAACGGAAACGAAGAATTTCCTGCTCACGTTTCGGTAAACTTCCGAGCGCTTCCGCCAGACAGGCTTTAGCCGTTTCCATCTCGAGTTCATCCAAAGGCGATTTGCTGTTTTCGTCCGCCACGAGTTCGCCCAGGCAATTGCTTTCGGCATCACCCACCGGTGCATCGAGAGAGACCGGGGCGACGGAAGCCGTCCGCAGTTCTCCCACCCGTCGGGCGGGCATGTTCAACTCATGGGCGAGATCCTCGTCGGTGGGTTCATGTCCAAGTTCTTCTTCGAGCCGATTGGAGGCGCGACGGATCTTGGAGAGTTTTTCGACGACATGAACCGGTAGCCGAATCGTTTTACTTTGATCCGACAACGCGCGTTTGATGGATTGTTTGATCCACCAGGCTCCGTAGGTGGAAAGCTTTCCGCCTTTGCGGGGATCGAACCTTTTAACGGCCTTCATAAGGCCGATGTTGCCCTCATTAATTAAATCAAGCAGAGGTAACCCGAAATGCTCGTAATCATGGGCAATTTTGATTACGAGGCGCAGATTGGCTTTGATCATCTGCTGAGCGGCCTCTTCGTCGCCTTTCTTTATTCGCTCGGCGAGTTCGAGTTCTTCTTCCGGGGTCAACAATCGGGTCGAAGAAACCTCGCGGAGGTAAAGGTTAAAGGCTGAATTCTCGTTGTAGGAAGTGCGTTCAGGGAGGAACGGTTCCTTGCTTTTTTCCTCTAAAGACAACTCGTTAAGTAGAACCATTGCCCAGCATCATAGAAGTTGCCGAGGAACTCTCCAATTCGGCAGGCCTCTGCTCAAAGTATCGGTATTCAATGTGGATTTTGGCCAAAATCTATGGGGTCTTCTTCATCGGGAGGGTGGAGGAAGCGGAACCGGGCGATAGAGCCGGTTTTGGGCCTGAGACTCCCTGTTAAAAGCCTCAGCCGATGGTATGAATTAAAATTTTGACTAACGACGCGAACTTACCTACCGTTCGGTAGGTATGTCAGCGGAATCAGCGACGCGCGAGAAAATATTGAAAGTGGCCTTGAGGCAATTTGCCGATCAGGGTTACGCCGCTACATCCGTACAGGACATTGTCGATGCCGCGAAGGTGACCAAGCCCACTTTGTATTACTATTTCAAGAACAAGGCAGCGCTGTATCAGGCGCTCGTCGATCGCGCGAACCAGGAGCGCCACCGCATCATCGAGGAAGGCATTAAAAAAGGCGGTTCCCTGGAAGAAAAGCTGGTGGAAATTATGGCTGGGCTTTTCGAGTTTTTGAACCGGAACCGTGAACTGGTCCGGCTGGCCTTTGCTGCTGCGTTTGCTGCGCCCAGGGAATTCCCTTCGGAGGTCGATTGCCGCACAAAATCGCGGTGTAATTTCGAATTGATCCACGATTTGATCAAAGAAGAGCTGGAAAAAGGAACCCTTGATAAAGGTTTTGACAGCCGCGAATTGGCCTTCGGTTTTTACGGTTCCATGAACCTTTACTTCATGGCGCGTTTGACAATGCCGGATTGTAAATTAGATCGAAAGACGGCAATTCGCATTGTTCAGCTGTTTCTCAGTGGAGCGGCCAAGGCGAAATAACCCGGAAAATTGAGAGATCGGTTGGTAGATGTACGTGAAAAATTCATGAAAACGAAAAGCGTTGTTTTAGTCATCGTGGCTGTTGTGATCGTTGTCGGAGTCGAGGAGACATTGCGTCGCGTTAAATTCGCGCAATTTGGCAAATTAATGTCGATGCCCCAGATGCAGCAGACGGAAACGGTTTCCTCAGCCGTGGCGAAGGAGGAAAAATGGTCAGACACGCTTTCTGCAATTGGGACTGTAACGGCCGTTCAAGGCGTTGAGGTTTCTACCGAAATTGCCGGTGTCATTCGCGAAATCGCTTTTGAGTCAGGAGCCATGGTGGAAAAAGGAGCGGTGCTTATTCGTTTGGATACTTCATCCGAGGAAGCGCAGCTGCGCGCCGTTGAAGCACAGGTCTCTTTGGCCAAGGTCAATGCGGAGCGGTTGCGACAATTGCTGACGGCCAAAACGATTTCTCAATCCGAACTGGATACGGCAGAAGCCACTCTGAAACAGAATGAAGCGAACGCCGACACGATTCGCGCCACGATCAATAAGAAAACTATTCGCGCGCCGTTCTCCGGCCAGTTGGGAATTCGCAAAGTGAATCTCGGCCAATACCTTGATGCTGGGAAACCGATCGTTTCGCTCCAGTCTCTGGAACCAATGCACGCGGATTTCTCTTTGCCGCAGCAATATTTCGGACAATTAAGCCTTGGCTTAAAAGTTCGTCTTTCGGCCGATGCCTTCGGGCAAAAACAGTTCGAAGGAAAGATCACCGCCATCAATCCAGAATTTGATGAAGTTACCCGGAGTGTTCGCGTTCAAGGAACGTTTGAAAACAACGAACACTTGCTGCGCGCCGGCATGTATGCCCGCATGGAAGTGGTTTTGCCCAGCGACCAGAACGTCTTGGTGATTCCGTCGACAGCTCTGCTCAGTGCGCCGTTCGGTAATTCCGTTTATGTAATCGAACCGAGCACGAATAAAACGGGTGGCCTCGTGGCTCGTCAGCAATTCGTAAAAACAGGTCCGGTTCGCGGTGATTACGTTACGGTGGAAAGCGGTTTGAAAGCCGGCGAGAAAGTGGCGAGTTCCGGCGTCTTTAAATTGCGCAATGGTGTTTCCGTGGTCGAAAACAACGAGATGGTGCCCAAGGCAACCGCGACTCCTAAACCTTCGGACACTTGATCTCCTGCCTTCACGACCATGAAATCTTTTACTGATTTATTTATTCGACGCCCGGTTTTGGCGATCGTGGTGAATCTCGTGATTCTGATTGCGGGGTTCCAGGCGATTCGCACCTTGAACCTGCGTCAGTATCCGAAGAGCGAGAACGCTTCGATCACCGTTAAAACGGTATATGTCGGTGCAAGCGCCGATCTGGTTCGCGGATTCGTCACCACGCCTTTGGAACGCGCCATCGCCGCTGCGGACGGCATTGATTACCTGCAGTCTGAAAGCAAATTGGGCTTGTCGACGATTACAGCGCGTCTGAAACTAAATTACGACGGACACAAAGCGCTCTCGGAAATTGCTTCAAAGGTAGACCAGGTTCGCAACGATCTTCCTCCAGAAGCAGAAGTCCCGACGATCAACATTGAGTCTGCGGATTCCCGTTTTGCGCAGGCTTACCTGAGTTTCACATCGAAGATGCTCGAGGCGAATCAAATCACCGATTACCTCGTGCGCATGGTCCAGCCGCGACTCTCGGCCATTGAAGGCGTTCAAAGTGCTGAAATTCTTGGCGGACGCACCTTTGCGATGCGTGTGTGGTTAAAGCCCGATAAGCTGGCTGCTTTTAACATCAGTCCGGATCAGGTGCGTCAGGCGCTTGCGGCCAACAACTTCCTGTCTGCCGTAGGTCATACCAAAGGTTCTTTGGTTCAGGTCAATCTTTCAGCGAATACCGATCTTCGTTCCGTGGATGAATTTAAGAACCTCGTGATTCGACAAAACGGCGACACGTTGGTTCGACTAAGCGATATCGCGGACGTCGTCCTGGGCGCCGATAATTATGAAACCGAGGTGCGTTTCACCGGCGAACGCGCGGTGTTCATGGGGATTCGAGTGCTGCCCAACGCGAACAGCCTCGACGTCATTAAACATGTGCGTAAGGAAATGGATTCCATCCAGAAAGACCTGCCGTCGGGACTGGAAGGAAAAATGGCTTACGACGCGACGAAGTACATCGACTACGCGATCAACGAAGTCATTCACACGCTTGGTGAAACGTTGCTCATCGTGGCGATTGTTATTTTCCTGTTCCTTGGTTCATTGCGTTCCGTGTTGATCCCGTTGGTCGCAATTCCCGTTTCACTTATCGGTGCAGTGTTCCTGATGCAGATCTTCGGCTTCTCGCTGAATCTGTTGACGTTGCTGGCGATCGTGTTGTCGGTCGGTCTCGTCGTCGACGACGCCATCGTGATTGTGGAAAACGTCGAGCGTCATGTGCGTGAAGGAAAAACGCCTTTTAACGCGGCAATCCTTGGCGCTCGTGAACTGATTGGTCCCGTCATCGCAATGACGATCACACTGGCAGCGGTTTATGCTCCGATCGCGTTCCAGGGCGGTTTGACTGGGTCGCTGTTCCGCGAGTTCGCTTTAACCCTTGCCGGCGCAGTGTTCATTTCGGGCGTTGTGGCGCTGACACTGTCACCCGTGATGTCTTCGAAACTACTGAGTGCTGAAGGCGAAGACCACGGGTTAACGGCTCGTATCAACGCTGGATTCAACTGGCTCCGCAAAGTTTACGGTCGTGTCCTCGATGCAACCTTGGCTGCGCGCCCAATGATTTACGTAATTTGGGTCGGCTTGAGTTTAGTTGGCGCCGCAATGTTCATGATGGCGTGGGGAGGAAAAGAACTGGCGCCTATGGAGGATCAAGGGTTCATCTTGAGTTACGTCCAGGGCGCGGCAGATTCCACGATTGATCAGACGACATTCTATACCGAAGAGGTGAACCGGCAGATGATGAGTGTGCCGGAAGGCGTGCAAACGTTTCAAATCACCATGCCCGACAGCGGATTTGGTGGCCTGGTCTTAAAACCCTGGGATGAACGAACGAATTCGGTTTTCAAAATTGCCGGACAATTACAGGGGAAATTTAGCGCGATCCCAGGCATACAAACATTTGCGATTACACCTTCGCCTTTGAACGGCGGCGGCGAATTCCCATTTGAATTTGTTTTGCTCAGCACCGAAGAACCACAACGCGTCCTTGAATTTGCACGACGTCTGCAAATGACGGCGATGGCAAGTAACATGTTTTTCTTCCCGCCGTTGATCGACACAAAAGTTGACCAACCGGAAGTCGAACTGGTTCTCGACCGCGATAAAGTGGCCTCGATGGGGTTGGATATGAAAACTGTCGGTGCTGACCTCGCGGCCCTGGTTGGTGGCAATTTCGTCAATCGTTTCAACTTTGATGGATTAAGTTACAAAGTTATTCCACAGCTCAAACGTGTGGCTCGTCTTGATCCCAGCCAATTGGAAAGCACCTACGTAAAAGGTCCGGACGGCAAGCAGGTTCCGCTCAGTACGTTCGCTACTTTGAAACGAAAGACAGAACCGCGATCTTTGAATCGTTTCCAGCAGTTGAACTCCGTGAAGTTGAGCGGCATGCCCGCGAAGCCGCTGGGCGAAGTCCTTGATTTTATGGAGCGCGAAGCGCGAAAGATCCTGCCACAAGGCTATAAAACGGATTACGCCGGTGAATCGCGCCAATTAAAAGTGGAAGGGAACAAATTTCTGCCGGCGTTTTCGCTGGCCGTGGTGCTGATTTTCCTCGTGCTGGCAGCGCAATTCAACAGCTTCCGCGATCCTTTCATTATTCTCCTCGGATCCGTGCCGCTCGCGTTGTTCGGTGCGTTGATCTTCTGCTTCCTGAAAATGCCGGGTCAGGGTGTTCCGTTCTTTACGGATGGGTGGACAACTACCTTGAACATCTATTCACAGGTAGGACTGGTGACATTGGTCGGGCTCGTTTCCAAAAACGGTATTCTCATTGTGGAGTTCGCCAATCAGTTGCAACGAAGCGGCCTGGGAAAAATCCCTGCAATTCGCGAAGCGACGCTGGTGCGCTTACGTCCTGTTTTGATGACCAGCGTTGCCACAGTGTGCGGTCACTTTCCGCTGACGTTGGTAACGGGTGCCGGCGCAGCGGCAAGAAATTCGATCGGTATCGTCGTCGTCGCGGGTATGGCGATCGGAACCATTTTCACACTGCTTGTGATTCCTTCGCTTTATGTGCTGATCGCAAAAGAGCACGGCGGTGAAGAACCAGGCGCCCTTGGACAAAGTTTGAAAGAAGACCACATGCCTCTCGTCAACGAAACCACGACCGTATGAAGTTCATAGTTCGATCCAGGTGGGAAGTGTGCCTTGCTGTCTTGTGCCTGACGTTGGTCTCGTGCGGAAAGAAAACAGAGCAGGGCGGGCCGAAGACGGGGCAGCAAGGGGTGCCGATTACGGTGACAACGGTGAAAGTAATCCCAATGGACCGGACATTGCCAATCGTGGGGACGCTGTTCGCCAAGGATGAAGCGACGATTGCAGCGCAAGTCGACGGCCAGATTGAAAAGACCAAAGTCGACTTCGGCGATCGACTGACCAATGGGCAAGAGATTGCCTTAATTGATACGACTTCGTATCTGGCACAGGCAAATCAGGCGACCGCCAACCTTGCCAAAGCGAAAGCCAATGCCTTGAACGCAGAGCAGAATCTCAAGCGCGTTAAATCTCTCCAGAAAGAAAGGATTTCCGCCGAAAGCGAGTTGGATAAAGCCATCGCAGACGCTGAACAGGGCAAGGCAGATGTGCAAGCGGCCGAAGCCGCGAGCGCGATCGCTCAATTGAATCTTGAACGTTCGCACGTCCGCGCTCCGTTTGATGCTGCCGTTGCGGAACGGATTGGGAGTGCTGGTGATTATGTTAAAATAGGCGCGCCTCTTTTCCGCGTGGTGAATGATGGAGTATTGAAATATATCGTGCAGGCTCCTGAAGCATATGTGAGTAACGTGCGGAAGGAGATGACAGTAACGTTTTCTGTCGATGCTTATCCTACCAACAGATTCGAAGGGAAAGTTTATCTCATCAGTCCACAGGTGAATACAAGCACACGCGCTTTCGCCTTTGGCGCCCTGGTGCAGAATTCTGATCGCAAGTTGCGTGCGAATACATTTGCGCGTGGCGAACTTGTAATCGAGAAAGATGTGCCGACGACCGTTGTCCCGATCGAATCGGTCGTAAACTTCGCGGGATTAACCAAAGTTTTTGTTGTTGAGAATAACATGGTTCATGCGCGCGACGTGCAGGCAGGACGGATCAATAATGGACTTCAAGAGATTGCGGCGGGATTGGAGCCAGGCCAAACCGTCGTGTTAAGCGGACAAAGCAAGCTGTACGAAGGAGCAACGGTTCGCATTAAAGCCGAGGAAAACGCCAAACAAGCCAACGCCAAGCCATGAGCGTTAAGCCTGCATCTTCCTCTCCTTCATCGGAACGTAGTGGGCTAGCCCTCGCTGATCTTTGTATCAAGAGGCCCGTGTTCGCCACGATGATGAATGTATTCCTCATCGTGCTGGGCTGGTTTTCCTTTCAGCAGATTGGCGTCGATCAATTTCCAAACGTTGAGTTACCAATTGTTACCGTAACGACAACGTTGCGGGGCGCTTCTCCCGAGGAAATGGAGACGAGCGTCACAAAGCCACTGGAGGAGATCATTAACACAGTTCAGGGGATCGACGAACTGAGCAGCATCACCACAGAAGGCGTTTCGCAAATCACGGTGCAATTCCAGATGGAGCGAAATCGTGACATCGCGGCGCAGGATGTGCGTGACAAGGTGAACACGATTCTTTCGCGGCTTCCGGAAGGAACCGAGGCTCCCATCATTGATAAGTTTGATCTCGATGCCGTCCCGGTGATGTCAGTAAGCGTCAGTGCGTCCCGTGACTTGAAGGAAATTACTTTCATTACGGACAAGCAGATCAAGCAGAACCTGGAGACAGTTCCCGATGTTGGTTCCGTGACAATGGTCGGTGCTCGTACTCGCGCCGTGCAGGTTTCGGTGGACATCGACAAATTACGCGCGCGAAATCTCACGATCGGTGACGTTCGAACCGCTCTCCAGCAACAGAATCTTGAAGTGCCCGGAGGCAGGGTAAACCAGGGCTCGCGTGAGTTGGTGGTTCGCACATTGGGGCGGATGCGGGAGGTGCGGGATTTCAACAATCTGATTGTCTCGCATGTCGGTACGCAGCCGATCTATTTGAAAGAGGTCGCCCAAGTTACGGATTCAATCGAAGAACCTCGATCCCTTTCACGATTAAATGGGGTGAACTCGGTCACCCTTGTGGTTCGTAAACAGTCGGGTAGCAATACTGTCAAACTGATCGACGCGGTAAAACACCGGTTGAAAGAGCTCGAGCCGGTCATTCCGCAGGATTTCAAACTCAATGTCATTCGTGACCAATCGACGTTCATCAACCGTTCCCTCGAGGAAGTCAGCTTTCACTTGTTGATGGGGGCGATTCTCGTCGCTTTGACTGTTTTCTTTTTCCTCCATGACTGGCGCGGAACCGTGATTGCATCCGTGGCAATTCCGGCATCCATCGTGGCAACGTTTGCCTTGATGCGTGTCATGAATTACACGCTGAATAATTTCACGATGCTGGGTCTGGTGTTCGCGGTAGGTATCGTCATCGACGATGCGATCGTGGTGCTCGAAAACATTCACCGCACGATGGAAGAAAAGGGCTTGAGTGCGATGGAGGCTGCAAGCGTTGCCACGCGTGAAATTGCCCTCGCCGTCATGGCGACGACGCTCTCGCTGGTGGTCATCTTCCTGCCGTTGGCCTTCATGAAGGGCAGGACTGGAATGTTCTTCTCCAGTTATGGAGTGACGGTGGCGTTCGCGATCATGGTCTCACTTTTCGTCTCCTTTACGCTGACGCCGATGCTTGCTTCCCGTTTTCTGCGTCACACCGATGATGAAAAGGTACGCGAGAAGAAAGCCCACGGTGGGCCTTTGATGCGATGGCTTTCAGATCGTTACAGTGGGATTCTCCGTTGGAGTCTGCACAATCGTTGGATCATTCTGACGGCGGCAGTTGTTTGTACGGTTTCAATTTATTGGCTTGGGAAGATGACGAAGTTCACGTTCATTCCTCAGGATGACACGAGCGAATTTGAAATCTCCCTGCAAACCCCCGAAGGCTCAACTCTTGAGCGTACGGCGCAGATCTGCAGTGAGATCGAGCAGAAACTCAAAGAGATCAAAATCAATAACGAGCAAGCTATCACAGACACTCTCCTGACCGTTGGACAAACAAGCGGTCGTATCGGCAAGGCGGAAGGCGATGTAACGATCGCCAATATTTATTGTCGCCTGCCGCAGTTGGGTGGCTTTTGGTCTACCCTGACGGGCAAGACCCGACGCTGGTCGCAATTTGAAGTGATGGGACGGGCGCGTCGACTTCTTGCTGAATACGCCGACATCCGTTCCGGCGTGCAGATGATTTCAAATATCGGTCAGGCGGGGCGTAACGCTGATCTTCAATTCAATCTTCTCGGCCCTGATCTTGAGAAGCTCAACGCTTACGCCCAGCAGATCATTGAGCAACTGCGTCCGAATAAGGGAATCGTCGACCTCGATACCACGTTGTCCAACCGCAAACCGGAATTGCAGGCCAATATCGATCGTCCGAAGGCTGCGTCATTTGGTTTGCGTGTGAACGACATTGCAGATTCTCTTCGCACGCTGGTGGGTGGGATTATCGTGGGCAATTACAAAGAAGCGGATGATCAATATGATGTCTGGTTACGTGCCGACCCGGTCCAACGCAGTACCCAGGAAGCGCTGGGACAAATTATGTTGCGCAGCAGCGGGGGAACGGGGACCAATGTGACCGAAGGAGGAGCTCTCGTGCAGATGGCCAACTTCGTCAACTTCAAGGAGCAGCGTGGCCCGAACCAAATCGATCGTTTTCAACGTCAGCGCAAAGTTACGGTCCTGGGTAACCTCGCAAATAATTACCCGTTGCAGGATGCGGTGAAAGATGTGCAGGCGGTGGTGAAACAAATGAATTTGCCCGCGGATTACCAGGTGCTTTTTACAGGACGCGCCAAACAGTTGAACGAGACATTCCAAAACTTTCTCATCGCGTTCGGGTTGGCGATGATTTTCATGTATATGATCCTCGCGGCTCAGTTCGAGCATTTCATTCACCCGATTTCCATTTTGATGGCGGTGCCGCTTTCGCTCCCCTTTGCGTTGATCACGATGATTCTACTGAATGAGCCATTGAATATTTTCGGTATCTTCGGGCTGTTCATGCTTTTCGGAATCGTAAAAAAGAACGGTATTTTGCAAATCGATTACACCAACACCTTGCGGGCACAAGGCTTGGAGCGTGAAAAGGCGATTATTCAGGCCAATCGTGTGCGGTTGCGTCCAATTTTGATGACAACGATGATGCTCGTGGCGTCAATGATTCCGATTGCGCTGGGTAAAGGCCCCGGTGCAGCAGGGCGTTCTTCGATGGCGAAAATCATTATCGGCGGACAGATGCTGTGTCTGCTCCTGACACTTCTGGTGACGCCGATTATGTATTCGCTTTTTGATGATCTGGCGAAACGATTCCGCTGGTTCGATAAACACCAGGCTCCGAAGCATTAAAAGAGGATTTGCAATCGGATTGATTAAACCTCATTCCTTCGTTTTTGTATCGATCAGGATCGTCACCGGTCCATCGTTCGTCAGGGAGACTTTCATATCGGCACCGAATTCACCGGTCTGGACTGCTTTGCTCAAATCCTGGTTCAGGCGTGCGATAAACTTCTCGTAGAGCGGGATCGCAACCTCTGGGCGCGCAGCGCGAATGTAGGAAGGACGATTTCCTTTTTTGGTGGAGGCAAATAAGGTGAACTGGCTGATCAAAAGAATATCCCCGTTGATCTCCTGAACTCCCAGGTTCATGACACCATCCGCATCGAAAATACGCAACCGAACAATTTTCCCGCTTAACCACTCAATGTCTTCGTCAGTATCAGTATCTTCGATCCCGAGCAAGACGAGCATTCCTCGCTGTATGGAACCTTTCGTATCTCCACCTATTACAACTTTAGCTTCAGATACTCTTTGAATGACGGCGCGCATAGAGTTTCGCCATTATTCCTGGCCGTAAGAATTTTTCGATGGAAATGTTCCAGATGACCCTCAACCGAGGATGCGCAAATAAATTTCCCGAATGTTTTGGCGATAGGTTTTTACAGCTGCCATAAAATCGTCCGCGGTCTTAAAACCACAACGGACCGCTACCCGGTACAGGGGCGCCGGGTCGTCCGGGAGCAATACTTCGCCGACATAGCTCCAGCGCCGAAGGATTCCCTCAATGCGACGCAGTTGTTGATAGTTTTCGATCAACTGTTTGGCGTCTTCCGAACCGAGGACTCCTTCGGATTGAGCTCTTAGTAAAACGGCGAGGGAGTTGGCTTCCTGCCATCCTTCCTGGAGGCAAATCGTCTGGGCGATAAACTCGGCGTCCACGAGACCACCAGTTCCTGTCTTGATAGCGAGATCTTCTTTGCCAAGTGGAGTGCGTTCTTTTTCGATGCGCCGACGCATGGTGGCAATCTGCTTTTGCCAATCTGGCTTGTAGGCGGCCAGGGGATCGGAAGGGGTTTTGAAATTTGCTAATGTTCCGGCAAGCGTTTGGAACTTCTTTCCGACGACCATGTCACCGGCCACCGGCCGAATGCGTGTGAGTGCCTGGATTTCCCAAAGTTGCGCTCGTTGACGATAATAATCTTCGTAAGCGGACAGCGTATTTACCAACAAACCTTTGTTTCCGTTGGGACGCAAACGCGCATCCGTCGGAAAAAGTGCGCCACGGTCTGTCTGGGCCGAGAGCAGGTCCATGACCTGCACCGCCATTTGTTGCAGGGATGGGAGAGTTTCCGTGCTCGATTCTGTAACAAAGATAATGTCCAGGTCCGAACCGTAATTGATTTCGCGTCCGCCCAGTTTTCCCAGGCCGATGATGCTGAAGGGCGGGTGTACCAGCTTGAATTTCTTCATCACGACATCTACGGCATATTGCAAACAGGCGTCCGCGAGTGAAGAGAGTTCGAGCAAGTTGTGTTCAAGATCCGCGAGGCCGAGGATGTCGCGCAGGCCAATTCGCATGAATTCCGTCTCGAAGTAGCGGCGCATCCATAAATGCTGATCAGCGTCGTCGATTCCATACCGCAGATCGCGCAAGGTTTCCTCCATGGTTTTCGGACGGCGGAGTCGTCCACTCTGCTCGAGTTCGTCGACCATGTCTGGAGTCCGAATCGCAACCTCGGCAAGAAACTCAGAGCGATCAAAGAGCAGGATCAGCAATTCAAACAAGGAAGGCGTGCGTGCCCACATTTCGTAGAGGGTCGCCCGTGCGCCGTAAGCGGAAATGAAGCTATCGAGACGAGCCAGCACGCGATCGGGATCAGACAAGACGGGTGCGGTCGCGTTGCGAAAATCGGAATGTTCCGCCGGGCAGAGAGAAAGGATCTTTGGAATTAATTCGCGAGCCAATTCTGCGGTTCGCGTGGAGACGTGCACATAACCAGGCCCCTGGACAAATTCACGGACGAGGCGAAATGCCCGATCCACGTCCTTAAAAGAATGATCGGTGAGTATTTTCTTCCATTGAGTTTCAAATGTCTCGAAGTCGCCAGGCAATGGTTGCCGCCGCGCCTCCTCTGCCTCGCCTCTCAATAATTTGTCATAGACCTTGCGAACCGAGTCACTGTGTTGCGATTTAGCAGCTTCGAACTCTGAAAGTTTCTCAAAGCCCATGAGCCTGGCCAGACGTTCACGCGCTTTGCGTTCAGTCGGGATCGTGTGCGTTTGCTGGTTGTTCTCCATTTGCAAACGATGTTCGACATCGCGGAGGAAGTAGTACGCCTCGACCAAATCTTCAACATCACTTTTGCGCAGCAGCTTATACTCGAGCAATTTCTCAAGGGCTGGAATGGTTTGGATGTTTTGTAGAAACGGATTTTTTCCGGCGTGCAGGAGCTGGAGGGACTGCGCGATAAACTCAATCTCGCGAATGCCACCGCGCCCGCGCTTCACGTCGCGATCTATCTCACCTGCTTTGACGACCTCGTTCTCAATCCGTTCTTTGATAGCCGTGACTTCACGAAAAAGGCGTTCATTCAAGGAACGCGGATAACGAAAAGTCTGGATTGCCTCCAGGAATTCGTCAGCCAGTTCGCGATCGCCCGCCACGCCACGGGCTTTGATCAACATCATGCGCTCCCAGGTCTGGCCCCATTGTGCATAAAAATTTTCGTAACTTTCGATCGAACGCGCCAGCGGACCGGCGTCTCCTTCGGGCCGTAGCCGCAAGTCGATTCGAAACAGCATGCCTTCAGGAGCGAGTCGCGTGACTTCGGCAATAAAGCTTTCCGCCAGGCGCGAAAAGAATTGGTGATTTGAAAGCCCTCTGCCGGCCTGTTCTGATTTTCGAGGTGGTGATTTGAAAGCATGGCCTTCATCGGAATAAATGAAAATGACATCAACATCGGAACTGTAATTGAGTTCCTGTCCGCCATGTTTGCCGAGGCCGATCACTGCAAAGCGGGTCGGCTCCCAATCTCGTTCCGCGGTCTGGTGATATGGCGTGCCAAACCGCTCTGTCAGTTGTTGAAAACAAATTTGGTAAACGCCGTGAAGAAGAACATCTGCGAGGTCTGAAAGCTCGCGCGTGATTTCTACCGTGGGGCTCAGCCGCGCCAGATCGCGTGCGCCAATGCGAATCATCTCCCGTTGCTTGATTGTGCGGAGATGAGCGAGGCCAGGGGAGTAATCTCGCTTTTTCAACAACGGTTTGAGCTTTGCGTCTACCTCGCGACGCAATCCCTGTCTTCGCCGTGCGAAGCCAAGGTTTTCGGGAGTGAGGATTGTTTGTAGCCAGCCCGGATTGGCGAAGATCAAGTCGCTTAGAAATGGTGAGCCCGCGAAAACAGCGGAAACAATTCGGGCCTGTTCATCCGTGGCGTGTTTGCAAAACGCTGGATCGAATGTCTCGAGTTGCTTGAAATAATTAGAGGCGCGAGCCGGGTCGGCGGATTCGTGGAGTGCCTTTTCCCATGATTGTTTGGAAGTTTTTTTAGGCACGGTAAAAACAATCCAGAGGTTGAAGATCGTGACGCCCTTACATCACCTCTAATTTGATTTCTGAAGCGATTGAAGGCGACGGCGGTTTGGGTTTCGTGAACAGACCTTTCCAAAAGCCAAGTCCGTAAAAAATGTGACTGATGAAAATCAGACCCGCAACGCGGGCGAATTGTCCGAATTGCAGGGGTGAGATTAACCCAATGGTCTGGATCAGGACGGCAACAAAGTAAAACAGCCAGGGAGTCAAAAAGCCTGGAGCCAGGAAAGCGAGCAATGGGGTTGCGGCCACGTACAAACAAAAAATTGGTGGAACAAAGTTGGGCGCGGAGCCAGGGGTCGGATGTAGGCGAACCTGTTCGGCTCGTCCTCGACCATAATTCAAAAGCATTTTGCAGAAGGCCCGAAATGTGGGACGCGGACGGCGATGGACAAACAGGTCGGGATCGTAAAGGAGCTTCCCGCCGCGCTCCTGCAATGCGTCCATCAGCGCATTTTCTTCATTCGGATAAAGCGATTCGTCAAAACCTCCCAGTTCCAGCAGATCTTTCCGACGTGCCAGGAGATTGCACAGAATCAGTTCCTTTTCACTCGATTCACGAAGGACGCTGACCGCGCGGTAACGGGAACAGCTAGGGCCGAACGCCAGCCAGCTTCCCATCGTCAGCGCAAAAGCCTGTTCGAGAGGGGGTGCGTCGGCAGGGCAAAGGTTTGGGCCACCCACCATTTTGACGTCTGATTTCAGGAAATGTTTGTAGGCCCGACGCAAATTCATCTTTTCGGGTTCCGAATCGTCGTCGAGAAAGTAGATGTAGTCGCCTTTGGCGATCTTCAGGGCAGCGTTGCGCTGGACGGACGGTTGCTTGCCGCGTGCGACGATGATCTCGAGTCGGCTGGCTGGATAATCGAGTCTCCGCGCGGCGTCGAGCGCCTTGATTTCCACCTGCTCGGGGCGGGTGGGAATGATAACGGTGACAAGCGGAGTTTCCTTCAGCACACCTGACAACGTAAAGTTCAGGTTTTAAAGTTCAAGGTTCAAAAAACGTCCCCCCTGACTATCAGGCTTTACAGAATCCCCCGTGCATTTAATTTGATGGGAACCGGCTCGTCCGGCCTTAAGATACTTTTATGCACAACGTCTCTACTGTTGAACTCAAGCGCGATTGCGAAGCGATTCAAATCCCGGTCGGTAATACCGTCGTTTTGCCCGCCGGAACCTCCGTCGACATCACGCAAACGCTTGGTGGTAGCTACACCGTGCACGCGATGGGTGGCTTATATCGCATTTCCCAACAAAACGCGGATGCTCTTGGCATCGACGCCGTCTCCAGCCTGTCTGAAGAAGTCGCCAAAAAATCGGACGCTGTGAAAGGCCCGGTGGATGAGAAGCAGATCTGGGACACGCTCAAGAGCTGCTACGATCCGGAAATACCGGTCAATATCGTTGATCTCGGTCTTGTTTATGACATGCACATTGAACCGCTCCCGAGCGGTGGCAACAAAGTGTTCGTAAAGATGACTCTCACTGCTCCGGGTTGCGGGATGGGAACCGTTATCGCCGGCGACGCTCAACAAAAGATTCTTTATTTGCCCGGTGTGGAAGATGCCAGCGTGGAAATCGTCTGGGACCCGCCGTGGCATCAATCCATGATTTCTGCTGAAGGCCGTCGGATTCTCGGTTTGGAATAGCGTGCAGGCGCCATTCTTTATTATTGGAATCCTGGTTCTCGAAATTCTTTTTGGCATTTCGCCAAAGGCCGATCGTATGACGTGGGTGCTGGAGAATGTTCCAGCATGGATCGTCTTAATCGTCATCGCGTCGACCTACAAAAAGTTTCCGCTAAGCCGCCTCTGTCTTTGGCTGCTTTCGATTCATGCGCTGATCCTGATGCTGGGCGGACATTATACTTACGCGAAAGTGCCGCTCGGCGATTGGGCGAAGGAACAGTTTGGATTTGCACGGAACCATTACGATCGCGTGGGACACTTTGCGCAGGGATTTATTCCGGCGATCGTAGTGCGGGAGTTGTTGATCCGGACCGCGAAGTTACGTCATCGCTTCTGGTTGCCGTTTCTTGCGGGCAGCGTTTGTCTCGCGTTCAGCGCGTTTTACGAGTTGTTCGAATGGTGGACAGCGTTGGCAACCGGTGAAGCAGCGAAGGATTTTCTCGGAACTCAAGGGGACGTCTGGGACACCCAATGGGATATGTTTTGCGCGTTGATCGGCGCGACTACAGCGCTCCTGATTTTGCCGCGATGGCATGATCGATCCATTGCCGCCGTTGAAACGAGGTAAATACTTCGATCGGATTTATTCTCCGCGACCGTAAACGTACCAAACCGTCAGCCCGAACAACCCGAGGGCAAACGTCAACGTTCTCCAGAAAAAACTGTCGGCACGAATAACTCCCAGGTCGATGAGAATGACGCGGACACCATACAGTCCGTGCAGCAGGAAAAACAACAGCAGGGCAATATCTATGCCTGACGTGAGATGAACCTTCTTTGCGCTGGTGCTCCACGATTCGGGATAAGGCACTCTGTCACGCGCTGCCCAGCCGGTGTAAATCTTGATTGGAATCAACAGGAACAGACCAATGGCACTGATGCGTTGCGTGAGCCATGCCCACGTGCCGCGATAATTTTGAAAACGTTTGGCTGGAGGAGTTGTGGTTGTCGGAGTGGTCATGCGATTCCCATTTGTTTTAACAGGTCAGCAGTCTTCTGTTGAGCCTGGGTTTGCACGTCGTATTGCAGGTTGCCGCCATGCGCGTCGATTCCGACGGTCAAAGGCCCCAATTCTTTGAATCGAATCTGCCAGATACATTCCGGCATCAGGTCTTCCCAATAAGCAGTTTCGATCTCTTCAATTTGCAATGTTTCCAGGGCTGCTGCACCCCCGGTAACAGAAAGATACACGGCGCCGTATTTTTGCATCAGCGTTGCGCTCTGTTGAGACAACCCGCCTTTGCCGAGAATGGCCCGCACACCGTAGTCACGTAAAAGGCCTTCCGTGAAACGATCCATGCGCATGCTGGTGGTGGTGCCAACGCAAATGGGTTCGTATTTGCCCGGCCCGACTTTCTTGACGTTCGGCGCGGTGTGCAGCAAGGCGGCACCTTTCCAGTCGCAGGGAGGCGCTACATTTTTGTCGAAGACACGGATAAGATTGGCGTCGCGCACGCCGAAAATCACACCATCCAGCGTGACAGAATCGCCGACTTTCAGCTGACGGACGTCGGCCTCATTCAATGGAGTCTTAAGATGAAAGTGGGCCATATTAAAATCCAAATTCAACTTTTCCGTTCGCCCAGATTTTGGCGCGACGCCGTTCCGCGCGCCAACATTGCAAATTCACAGCGACTGGATTGCAGGTGATATGTGTCCACGCGGATTCAATATGCACGGCCAGAGCCGTTGTATCACCGCCCAGTCCCTGCGGTCCGATCCCGGTTTGATTAATGACGTTAAAAAGCTCTTCTTCAATCGCGGCGATTTGAGGATCCGGATTCTTCGAACCGAGCGGACGCGTCGTCGCTTTCTTCGCGAGGGCCATGCACAAGTCGGATGAACCCCCGATACCCACACCGACAATCGTTGGAGGACACGGCTTGGCGCCTGCGCCGATCACCTGTTCGAGCACAAATTTCTTAATGCCATTCACGCCGTCCGCAGGCACGAGCATTTTCAAGGTAGACATGTTCTCGGAACCAGAGCCCTTGGGCATGAAGAGAATGTCGATGTGATCAGAACCCGCCACGAAATCGTATTTGATGACCGGAATTCGTTCCCCCGTGCTGGTTTGTCGATTCTCCCGTTTTAATGGGGAAACAATGCTGGAGCGGAGAGGGTGTTCGCGCGTGGCGCGTTCGGTGCCTCGAACAATGGCGTCGTTGAGACGGGAACCATCAAATCGCATCTTGCCGCCGATCTCGACCCAATAAATGGGGATGCCTGTGTCCTGGCAGACCATCATGTCTTGCGTGCGGCCGAGTTCGATCGATTGGAGGTAGTGCGAGAAAATGCGTTTGCCGACCTCCTTCGTTTCACGGGCGGCGGCCTTGCGGATGGCTTCCACTACGTCGGGTGGAATTTCCTTCAACGATTTGATGTACAAATCGCGGCAAACCGTCTCCACCAAAGCATAAAAACTGTCGTCGAGTTCCATGGAATTCGCATAAAAAACTACAAAGCGAGGCCGCAAACGGCGATAAGATTTTTCCGACCAAAGTGTTAATCGTCACAGATTTTGCGAAACCAATTGCATCGTATTTTCGCGGCCCATACGCTTTCAGAATGCTGAAAGTTACCCTGAGCATTGCGCGGTTTGCGCCTGAAAAGGACGCCTCCCCGCGCTTTGAAGAACATCAAGTGGATGTCTCAGAGAAGGCCAGCATTCTTGATGCGTTGTTCGCGTTGCAACGCGGCGCGGCACCCGATCTGGCGTTTCGTTTTTCCTGTCGTGTCGGCATGTGCGGCTCCTGTGCGATGGTCGTCAATGGACGCGAACGATTGACGTGCAGCACTCTCGTCAAAGACGTCGGAACGCGCTTGCGCATTGAACCATTGCGAAATCTTCCCGTAGTGCGCGATCTCGCGGTAGATTTAAAACCATTTTTCGAAGCCTACAATCGTACGTTGCCGTACTTTACGCCGCGCGTGGATCTCGACAAAAACGATTTCTATCGCATCCCCCACGACAGCAAGGAAGGCAAAGCGTTGAATCATCAGCCGCAATGCATCGACTGCGGGGCCTGTTATTCCTCCTGCACCGTGGTGACATTGAATAAGCGTTACGTCGGCCCGATGGCTTTGAATCGCGCCTTGACCTTGATGGTGGATCCTCGCGACGGACGACACAGCGATCGGTTGGCGACGGTGGCAGGGGAGGTTGGTGCGTTTCGTTGTCATACGCTGGGGAATTGCCGCGATGTCTGTCCGCGCAATATCTCCCCGACCCATTCGATTGAACGACTGAAGCGTCTTTCACTTTTCGAAGGTGTTCGTTCGCTCTTCTCACCGTTTGTCTCCGATAAAAAGAGATAGATGGGTTCTAAACCAGAACCGGCCTTTTTCGGCAACGAACCTGCTATATTCCCGGCTGAGAAACTATGCTTATCGAAGACACGGTTAAACTCGTTCGTTGTTGCGCCGACAGAATGAACGCCCTCTATGGTAACGTGGTGTTTGATGAATGGGCTGTTTTATCTGTGACGGATGACCAGGGTAAACTGCTGGGATACTGGGGACCGCGCAAACAAGACTTTATCAATAATCTTAAGAATGACCTGGGTGAGTTGCGTCCGAAACTTTTGGCGCACGATTATCATCCCGGCGACTTTGAATTCGCACGCTATGCCAATGGGACCAATTTCGAAGCGTTCCTCGTCGCAGGTCCTGGCGTGTATGTCCTCTGCAATAACACCGGTGAATCAATGGATCGCATCTCGAGAGATGCGCGGTGGTTGAGCGCACAGGTGCCGTTTGTGGAATTGGCGGAGACGTTTCGTAAAAACCCGGTGATGGATTGGAGCTAGAAGCGAAAACGGGAGAAGACCTTCTCGTCTTCTTAGAACAAATAGCCCTGCTGCGGATCGCTTCCCTGGTTCTTACGTCTGATGCGTGAAGGAGCCAATTGTTGTTTCGGATCTTTCGCGCTGCGAGCGAGTTCTTTCAACTGAAGTTCCACCTGTAAAACAATCTTGGGAAAATAAACCAGCTGTGAACCCGCAGCACGAACGACTTCTTTCAATTCTTCGAGTTGTCGTTTCGTTTGGTTCAGTTTCACTGGCATCAGCATGCAACAACTCGAATTTTTCTGCCAGTGATAGACGTTCCAGAACACCCTGAACCTACGATGAGGGAGTCGCTGGAAAAATTTTAAGGCCCC
>CBHTTJ010000085.1:0-23337 GCA_966095605.1 uncultured bacterium
GCGGTGGAATTATCCCGGCAATTTCGGCTCAGCGCTTCATTCACGAGAATCTCAGCCGGATTCTTTTTGGGAGCTGCGGAAGAATGTTCACGGAGTAAATCCAGCAAATGCTGATCGTAGATCTTTTCCGTCAGGCCATCGGTGCAGAGCAGGAAAATGTCGCCGACTTCGTAACCGACCGCGCCAACCTGTGGATCGACAAACTGGTTTCCGCCGCCGAGGGCTTTCTGCAAGACATTTCGACGCGGATGTTCCCGTGCTTCCCGCTCGTTCAATTTTCCATTACGGAACAACCAGCCGACGTAGGTGTCGTCCTGCGTAATCTGTTTGATGTCCCCGCTTCGCTTCGAAAGATAATAAATCCGGCTGTCACCGATATGGCCGAAATACATCCATCCCGGAGTGAACCAGGCAAGACTGAGCGTGGCCTCCATGCCGGAACATTCTTCGTAGCTGCTTCCGAGATAAGCGAGGGCTTTGTGTATCTGGACGAAAAGTTCGGAGAGCACATCCGACCAGCCACTGGTAACGCCCTGGGCCGATTGGTGGAACGAATGCGGCAGCAATTTTGTGATCTTCTCCACCGCGATGCGACTGGCGTATTCGCCAGACTTTGCGCCGCCCATGCCGTCACTCACCGCGAACACGAAATCCGTTTCAGAAAGGGGAGCGTCGCCGATTTTTCCGAGGTGATGCACTTCGGTGGCGTTAAAGCGAAGGCCGAGGAAAGCATCTTCGTTGTTGGCGCGGAATTTTCCGCAATCAGTCAAACCAAACCATTTCAGGCCTTTGGGCGAACGTGTTTTCTTCTTGTCCATGGATAAGCGGTTTACGACGGAGCAGGGGAGCCGGCGTTTGGCAGAATGGTGGAAAATTCAAAATCGATGATACAGAAACGGCCGTCCTGTTGTCGGTAAGTCACATTGCGCATTTCGGGATCGTCATGACGAACGCCGTATTGTTCCAACTCCTCAAAAAGTTCTTTGGTTCGCTGTGCGTCGAGATGTTCGACACGACCGCCGCAGTTCGTGGTGATAATGCGAGGGATACTTGGGTCTGCCTCAAGGAGGCGGGGAACAAAGCCGCATCCTTTTTCTTCCAGAAACTTGAGGATACGAGACTCGTTTTCGAACCGTTCCATGGCATTCGGACCGTGGTAGACCTTGATCACTCGTCCATCAAAGGTGAGGTTTACGGTTGATCGCAGCGTATTCTTAACTTGCAACATGCGAGAACGATTCGTTTGGAATATGAAGCAAGTTCCGCCCTCCGAAAAGAGCAGATTGCGACGAATATATCCCTGGGCTACGTGTGCCTCGCAGATGATTCAAAAAGATCAAAGTGGTTAAAAAGAGACAGTTGAAAATAATCGATGTTCCTGCTGAAAAATATTTCTGTACAAGGAAATGCTTGTGAATATTGAGTGAAAACTTATTTCTTGGAAAACCCCTGATCGCTCGGCAAGATAGTTGCTTAACGCTTTCCACCACGGCTAAGAGTGGAAAAAACATACATCACTAACACGTTTGTACGACACATGAAATATAAGTTGGAATATATCTGGTTGGACGGCTATGAACCGGTTCCAAACCTGCGCAGCAAGACCAAAATCGCTGACTACAAATCTTTCCCGAAGCTCGAAGATCTTCCGCTCTGGAACTTCGACGGTAGCTCCACCCGCCAGGCCGAAGGCCGCAGCTCGGATTGCGTGCTGAAGCCCGTCGCCAGCTATCCGGATCCGGATCGCAAGAACGGAGTGCTCGTCATGTGCGAAGTCATGATGCCAGATGGCAAGACCCCGCATCCAAGCAATTCCCGCGCGACGATTCTCGACGACGCTGATGCCTGGTTCGGTTTCGAGCAGGAATATTTCCTTTATAAAGATGGCAAGCCCCTTGGCTTCCCTGATTCTGGTTTCCCGTATCCTCAAGGTGAATACTACACTGGTGTTGGTTACAAGAACGTTGGCAACATCGCTCGCCAGATCGTTGAAGAGCATTTGAATCAATGTCTGGACGCTGGCATCAACCACGAAGGCATCAACGCCGAAGTGGCGAAAGGCCAGTGGGAATTCCAGATCTTCGGCAAAGGCTCTCGTAGCGCTGCCGACCAGATGTGGGTTGCTCGTTACCTCTTGCTCCGCCTCTGCGAAAAATATTGCGTGGACGTCAATTTCCACTGCAAACCGCTCGGCAAGGACGTGGATTGGAACGGTTCCGGTATGCACTCCAACTTCTCGACCAAGTACATGCGCGAAGTCGGTGGCCAGGCGTATTTTGAAGCTCTCATGTGCGCTTTCGACAAGTACAAGAACGAGCACATCGCGGTTTACGGCCCGGACAACCACTTGCGCTTGACCGGTCTGCATGAAACGCAATCGATCGACAAGTTCAACTACGGTGTTGCCAACCGCGGCGCCTCGATCCGCGTTCCACACAGCTTTGTGAACAACAATTACAAAGGTTACCTCGAAGACCGTCGTCCGAACTCCCAGGGCGATCCATACAAGATCGCCAGTCGTATTCTCCAGACGATCGCCACGGTGCCGACGAAGGCTGCGAAGTCCAAATAGGATTTAACGAGACCCTAAAACAAATAAACCCACGAACGGCGCGGAGTAATCCGCGCCGTTTTTTATTAATTGGATGTCTCTGTGAAAATTAACGGGCGCGGGAATCAAAGTTTCCACCCGTGGCGATAATGGTGCTGAATAAACTGGTCGGCCTCGGGGCAATTCAATGCTTTGAGATTCTTGGAATCCCATTCCAATTTTTTCCCGACGCGGTAAGCGACGTTACCCAACAGAACAGCTTCCGTTAAATCGCCTGAATAGTCGAAGTTGCAGAGTGTCATTCCACCGTTCTTGATGGCATTGATCCATTCGGCATGATGGCCAATCGAGGAGGGGATTGTTTTTGGAGGCGGAACAAAGCCGTTGAAATCTTTCTCCGGGAGCAACACGTAACGACCATAATCGGCGAGCAACATACCTTTTTCCCCAACGAACAAGCTGCCGTCGCCGTCCCATTTAGGCAGGATGCCTTCCTGGAATTGGGGTGGGCGAACCAGTTTTCCATCCTTTTCGCCGTGATACCAATTGAGTTTACCGGAGAACTTCGCGGTTTCCGGATATTGGTAATGAGCGATCAGCCACGCTGGCGTGGAAATGTCGCTCACGGGCGGACCTTCCGTGAACACCGAGCGCGGAGTGTGTAAATCGAGCGCCCAATGCGAGAGATCCATATGGTGACACGCCATGTCACTCAGCGTGCCGCCGCCGAAATGCCAGAATTTGCGCCACCACAGTGGAACGAATTCCGGGCTGTAAGGAACTTCGGGAACAGGTCCGAGCCAGAGATCCCAATTAAGATTCTTCGGAACAGGCGCCGTTGGCGGTGGTCCGTCAAAGGCGTAGACGCGTCCCACCCAAACATGCACTTCCTTCACCTTTCCAATGGCACCGCTTTGAATGACTTCTACAACCCGACGATAATTTTCTGTCGCATGGATTTGAGTTCCCATCTGGGTAACTGCTTTGTGTTTTCGCGCGAGTTCCTGGATTTTGCGACATTCCGAAATGGTATGCGTGAGTGGTTTCTCGCAATAGGCGTGGCGTCCGCTTTTGATGGCAGCCGCAGTGGCGACAGCGTGAGTATGATCAGTGGTCGCGACAACGATGGCATCAATATCCTTCTGATCAATCAAACGTCGAAAATCACTGTAGGTCTTTGCGGATGGATGTTTTTCTTTCGCCTTGGCGAGGAACGTTGAATCGACGTCACATAATGCGACAATGTTTTCCGTTTCGACCCCTTTGACATTTTCGGCTGCTCGATTGGCGGTGCCGATACAGGCAACATTCAATTTTTCGTTGGGAGAAATTTTATTGCGACCAAAAGAGCTGGCTTTGCCGATGAAAAAAGCTCCAGCGGCGGTCGTGGACGTTTTCCAGATGAAATCGCGACGTGTAATCTGATGTTTCATAATATTGGGTTGTCCGAGGGAATTCGCGGCGAGTTAATCGGAAAGGCACGGTGCTTTCAAGTTTTTGTGGTGGTGATCGTTGCGACCTTGGGAAGCGAGGTCGGCCGATTTTGACGTGGGGAACAATTTTTTAGAAAAATGCGAAAATTTTTTGCAATTTCCCGTTCACTCTTTCAATAATCTCCGCCGCATGACGAAGCCGCTCGCGCTCGTTTTTTATGAAAATCTCCTGCCCGGCAGCCAGTTGATCAACCGGTTGGCGGATTTGGGGTACCGCGTGCTGAGTTTCCATGATGGCTATCTGCTGCTCGATCAATCTGAACGCGAAAAGCCTCTATTGATCCTTGTGGATCTTACTTCAAAGCGCACGGATGTTTGCGGGGAAATCAAAAAACTGCGCGCAAATCTGACCACAAAGCACATTCCCGTGCTGGCATTCGCCTCGGAAAAAAATGCGGCTTTACAACAGGCCGCCCGTGAAGCCGGGGCAACTCTTGTTTCCAGCGACTCCGCGATCCTGGATCAATTGCCGCATCTTTTGAAACAGGTCCTCGAAATAGAATAATCGTTCTATCCGGTTGAAATTTTTTCCCGGTTCTTACTACACTTCCGTATGCCCGAGCAGAAACGAAGTCGTTCCCCCCTGCTCATATCATTATTCCTCCTCGCAGGAGTGCTCTTGCTTTATGCACAAGTCTCGAAGCATGAATTTGTCTCCTATGATGACGAACTCTATGTGACAAAGAATCCCTACGTGCAGGGAGGTTTCACCAGCGAAGGCTTGAAATGGGCATTCACAAAAGTCGCTGGCGTCGGGACTTACTGGCAACCGGTAACATGGCTGTCACATATGTTGGATTGGAAGTTGTTCAACAAAGATGCGGGAAAGCATCATCTCGTGAGCGTTTTCTTTCATGCGGCGAATGTTCTCCTGCTGTTTCACCTGCTGCGTCGGATGACAAAATCGCTTTGGTTCAGCGCACTGGCGGCAACTCTTTTTGCTTTTCATCCGTTACAAGTCGACAGCGTGGCATGGGTCGCAGAACGAAAAAATGTCCTGAGCACTTTATTCTGGCTTCTGACAACCTTTGCCTACGTTCGCTACGTTGAACTGGTGAGCAAACGTGAATCGAAATGGATTTGGTTTTACGTGGCGACGATCGTTTTATTTGCGGTGGGGCTAATGTGTAAACCCATGTTGGTGACTTTGCCCTGTACCCTCTTACTTCTTGATTTTTGGCCGCTGAGTCGAGTGCAAAGGGAAAAGACGGAAACGACTAAAACCTGGGGCTTCCGCGCTTTGAAATTGTTCGGTGAAAAGATTCCGCTCTTCGTGTTGTCGGCTATTTCGTGCCTGATCACGATTAAAGGTCATGAACAACTGGGGATGATTCAAGATGAGAGGACGTTCCCGTTACCGGCGCGACTCGCAAATTCTGTTGTCGGTTATGCCACGTATTTGCGAAAAGTGATTTGGCCAAGCGATCTTGCTGTTTTCTATCCACTACCAGAAACGTGGCCTTCATCGGTTGTCATCAGCGCCGTCGTGGTCATTCTCATTCTAAGTGTTGTCGCGCTACTGTTACGTCGCAGAATTCCACAGGTTCTTTTCGGCTGGCTCTGGTTTCTCGGGACGTTGGTTCCCGTTATCGGGATTTTGCAGGTGCATGATCAGGCCATGGCCGACCGATTTGTTTATGTTCCATTGATTGGCTTATTTGTCGCATTCGCCGGAGTGCTCATCACTTGCGTGAAGAATAAAGCCGTCTTGTTCTCAATTGGAGGAGTGGCCGTTCTTCTCTGTATGATTCTTAGTGCCGTGCAGATCGGTTATTGGAAAAACACGATCACCCTGATGGCTCACGCGGCAGCGGTTACGAAAAATAACCACCTGGCGTATAACAATCTTGGGGTCGAATTCATGAAGTTGAACCGGCTGGATGAAGCCATGGAGAACTATACGCTGGCGATACAGAGCAAAGATAATTATCCCATGGCGCACAGCAATCTTGGGGTCATCTACGCGCAACGCGGCGATCTTCAGCGGGCGATGCAGGAGTTTCAACGTGCCTTGCAGATGGATCCCGATTATGCGGATGCGCTCTGTAATGCCGGGCGTGTTTATTTGTTGGAGAACAAATTGGACATCGCGGTGGAACATTTTCGTCACGCCATTCGAGCGAGGCCGAGCCACACGGACTCGCACATCAATTTGGGACATGCTTACAGCCTCCAGGGAAAGTTTGACGAAGCGATTGGTGAATTTGTCGTGGCGACTCGGCTTCCTCCCGTCAGTCCTGATGTTTACTGCAATTTGGGGTTCGCGTTTGCGCAAAAGGGGCGATTCGACGACGCGGTCCAGGCCTTGAATCAAGCTCTTCAAATCGATCCGGAATCTGCAAAAGCGGAAAACATGCTGGGCCTTGTTTATGAAAAACAACAACGGTCACAGGAGGCGATTGCACATTACCAGGCCGCGGCCCGTCTGGCTCCGGGCAGTCCTGATGTACAGCAAAATTTGCAACGCGCGCTGGGATATTCTTCGGGAACAAAACTCGCGAAACCGTAGCAAGATTTTGCCGGTCTCCGGATTGAAGTTTTCACGGATGAGGCTCGTCCAGAAACTCCGTAGAAGGAGGCAGCGTTCGTTCTCCAGTGCATTCTCAGCCCAAACCCGAGAGGGTAAACATAGGGGGCCTGATTGTGAGTTTTTGTCAGTGCTTTAGTCTGTCTCTCACGAAAACAACGAGATTATGAAAACCAAAGAAAATCCTTGTAACGACGCCACGTTTGTCGGAAATCGTTCGGTCTCCTGTCTCGACATTCTTGGTCCAGACAAACGCACGTTGCGTGAAAAATATCTGGTGGGTGAACCGCATGCCTGTCCGATGGGCAGCGCGGAAGAAATGAAAAAGCGCGGCTTTGTTGGAATCTATCTGAAAAATCCTGCGGTCAAACTTCGCCTTCCAAATTCCAATTTTTTGATTTCACGCAATTGGTGAAACAAAGGTTATAGAAACGAAGAGTCTAAAACCGACGAAGCAGCGATTCTATCGCTGCTTTTCTAGTTTTCCCCCGGAAAGAATTTTGAAACGTTCGCCACGCCACTCGACAGAGTTGCCAAAAAACGCCAACGCCCAAACTGCAACATTGAGCAGGTCTTTGATTGGGATGATCCAGAAATAGCCGTAATGGGACACCTTATTGGTTAACCTTTCCTCCAGCTTCAGTGCCAGGAGCATCCTGAATGGAATAAATAGAAGCACGGGGACAAAGACAATTTTGAGATCAGACCCAAGTGATCGCCGTAAGAGAAAAGAAGTGAAAAACCAAATCAAAGGCCAAATCGTCGGGTTACTCAGGATACTGAAAAAGAACGGGGCAGGTTGGCAAATACGAATCGTTCGTGCCCAGCGCAATTGGTGATTCCAGATCGCGCGCCATCCACGCGGCGATTCCCAACATTCGACCACGACAGAGGCCAGTTCGATCTTTTTGCCAATCTTTGCGATTCGATTGCCGAGTTGATAATCATCTGCCAGGTAATCGACCAGGGATTCAAAACCTCCACTGCGCTTCAAGGTTTCACGTGAGGTGAGCATCACTGCGCCGAGTGCGAAATCAATTGGCTTGAGTGACTTCGATTGGAGGACCTGACTCCAAAAGTCCGCATTCACCGCGACAGCTTCCCATCGCATCGCCGGCGTCGAGGGATTGGCGAAACAATAAAAGCAGTTTACCAATCCGGTTTCCGGCTTTTTTAAAGGGACCACAATGTTCGTCAAAAGATCTCGTGGAACGAGGACATCTGCATCGCTGATCACGATAATGTCGTGTTTGGCCACCGCTTCGAGTTGGATCAGTGACGAGACTTTGGCGTTGGGACCCAGTGCTGCACTGCAAATAACGAGTTCAGCGTCAACCTTCGGGTACTTAGCGATTAAATCCCGCACTAAATTGCAAACAGGATCGTCTTTGGCTGCAACGCCAAAAAGTATCTGGACGGGACCGCGATACTCTTGTTCAAACCAACTCCTGAGGCAACGTTCTGTCTCCGAGTCAGAACCCTTAAGAGGTTTCAGGAGTGTGACGGCTGGGACAAAATCATTGTTCGCAATTTTGTGATGCAGTGGAAATCGCACCGCCGCCACATATTGCCAAAGCAATAACAGGCAGCTTAAAAATGCCAGCGCGCCGAAAATGTAGAAAAAAACCACGGGCAGTTCCTAACGAGCCAAGGCGTGGGTGACAAGAAGATTGACGAAACATTTTCTACTCTTGACCGGCACGCGTGGCCGAATTTTGTTTAGATGTGAGCCGGATTAAAAAATTCTACGAACGCCGGTTTAAATTTCTCCGGGAAAAGGGCGGGGCAGGGACGCAGTCAGATAATGTCTCAGCTCTATTCGCCCAGGCTTATCGTTTCAGCGCCGAACAAAAGATCAAACCTGATCTGGCGTTGGCGCTCTTGCATGCTGATTTGCGACGTAACGTCGGGGAGGTTCACGGGTTTCCGGATCGTTTCTATTGTGATGTTGGTCTTGGTGGGCTGACGCGATGGCTGCGGGGGGCAGGGTACGAAGCATTTTGGAAACCGGACCTTGATGATGCGGCCGTGATTCGGGAGACTGAAAAGATAGCGGGAACTTTAATCACCACGGACAGCCTCATGACAGAACGTGGCGTTTTGCGGGACGGCGTCGTCCCTTGGATTTGGGTGCCATCTTCTCTCATGCTTAAAGAACAGCTCGTTATCGTTTTACGAGAACTCGGACTCTCATTGCGCGACTCCCGATGTATGCATTGTGGAGGAGTATTGAAAAAAGTGGAAAAAGCTTCAGTCATCGACCGCATTCCCCCTCGGACGGCTCTATGGCTGGACGAATACTTCGTCTGCGAACGGTGTGCCCAGTTATTTTGGCGGGGCACCCATTGGAAGAAGATTAATGACCACCTGCTTCGGCTCACCGGGTCCGAAGCATTTTCCAGCACCATGACGTCATAATCGGCTAAGGTTTTCGTGGCACATGTCGGTAAACCGACCCGCCTTTTTGCGCTCTCAGGCGGAGATGGACGAAATTCCAAATTAATGAGTCCATTGAGATCGATAGATTTGCAACTCCTTGTCAAAATGGGGGTTTGCAACTTTGGAAATTCGGATTTACGTGAAGGGGTGTCGATGTTGGTTTGGAAAAACGGATTTTTAGATTTTTGGAGGCCTTGCAGCTTTGACAACGACCCGTTTTAGGAAAAAGGGGGCGATGTCAAAGCAACATCGACGTCTAAATTCTAAAAATCCCTTTTTCCAAAGCTGCAACGCGGGTCAAAATCTGCCGGGGAAGTTTTCCAATCTGACGGAGGAGTGTTTCAGCTAAAGGGAGTTTTTCCACTTTGGAAAAGTGGTCTGTAGGTTAAATGACCCCTTTTTCAGTCTGACAATGCGGCTAGATATTTGAAAAACGGTTCTGACGATCTGACATGACCGTTTGCGAATGGGTGGAGAAATTTAAAAGAGGAGGGGAGATGGTGCGCGATGTAGGTTTCGAACCTACGACCCCTACCGTGTGAAGGTAATGCTCTACCACTGAGCTAATCGCGCCCAAGAGGCGAAGAAACTAAATCAATTTTGAATTGAATCAAGTATTTTGAAGGAATTATCCCTTTGTCGCAGGCAATTCCACCCAGAAACAACTTCCCTGCGAGCCATTGGATTCCACGCCAACCTGGCCACCCATTCGTTCGACGCCTTTGCGCACGAGGGCGAGACCAACGCCTGTTCCTGGATATACTTCACGGGTGTGTAATCGTTCAAAAAGTCCGAAGATTTTCTCCTGATGCTCGGGCGCGATCCCGATTCCATTATCGCGCACCCGGATTCGAATGTTGTTCTCGATCGCTTGCGTCGAAATATGAACCTGCGGATTTTTACCATCTTCCACGAATTTCAATGAATTGGAAATCAGGTTCAAAAGAACCTGTCGAACAGTGGGAAGATGTGCGCAAACATTCAGTAGCGGACGTTCAATGTGAATCGCGGCTTTACGATCGTCCACGTCCCGGCGAATCTGCATGAGGATTTCATCAATAACGCTTTCGAGTTTGACGGTGCCGGAATCAATTTGCACGCGACTTAACCGGCTGTAATCCAACAGGTCATGCAGAAGGGTGTCCATGTAACTCGAAGACTGGACAATCCGCTCGGCGAATTTCTTGCCGTCGCCGCCCAGCTTGGGTGCGTATTCCTCCAGGAGAACACCCGCAAAACTTTGCATGGAACGAAGCGGCGCCCGCAGGTCGTGGGAAATGGAATATGTAAATGATTCCAATTCCTTGTTAATTTCAACCAACTCGTTGACGCGGCTGTTCAATTCGGTATTGAGGAGGCGAATTTCTTCCGCGGCATTTTTTTGAGCGGTGATATCTCTTGCAAAGATGTAAATAAGTTTTTCCGCAAGAAACGGGGCTGCAGTCCAGCCCAGCCAGCGATATTCACCATCTTTACGACGATAACGCGCTTCCAGATAAACCGTGGAACCCGCTTTCAAAAGCTTCATTTTCTCACACATCGCGGCGTAATCATCCGGATGCACCAATTCAAGCCCCGACAGGGTAATCAACTCCGTCTCGGAATAACCGAGCACTTTCTGCCACGTTGGATTGATCTGAAGCATGTGCCCTTCGAAATCAGCAATGGCGAGGAGGTCAATCGAAAGGGTAAAGAAGCGATTCCGTTTAGTCTCTGCCTCCAATCGATCCACTGCCTCCGCCAATTCCCGTTTGTGCTCTGCTTCTTCGATCTGCCGTAGCCGTTCTGCCTGTTTCTTTATTTCCTCCGTCTTTTTGTATAGGTCGACGAAAACGCTAACTTTGGTTCGAAGGATCTCAGGGACGACGGGACTCAGGATGTAATCGACTGCACCCAGCTTATACCCCTGCGCGATGTAGTTATCGCGATCATTCATCGAAGTGACGAAAATGATCGGAGTATGTTCCGAGTTCAACCGTTTGCGAATAAGTGCGGCTGTCTCGAAACCATCCATTCCCGGCATGGCTACATCCAGCAGGATTACTGCGAAATCCTGCTGCAGCAGATGTCGGAGCGCTTCCTTTCCGGAGCGGGCTTTGACGATATTCTGATGTAAATCCGCCAACACCGATTCCAGCGCCAGCAATTTATCGTCCCGATCGTCGACGAGCAGGATGTTGACTTTTCCGCCGCTGCTTCCTCCGTTCTTGCCGAACGTGGAAGGCGGTGCTGCCGCTTCAAATGGCGACCTGGTTGTGATCATGGTGATAAGATTAACGATGCAACCAGATGCTCAGCAACGAACGGAGTTGCTCGGTATCCACGGGCTTGGAGATATAATCCGAAGCGCCGGCCGCTATGCACTTCTCTCGATCACCTTTCATTGCTTTCGCAGTGACAGCGATGATCGGAAGATCGGTGAATTCGTCTTTCTTACGAATTTCCCGAATGGTTTCGTAACCGTCCATTGTGGGCAACATGATGTCCATCAGCACTACATCAAAGTCGGGCGTGTTGTTCAAAAGATCAATGGCGTCTCTGCCGTTTTCGGCCGAGATCACCTGCATTTTGAATCGTTCCAACACGCTGGTCATGGCGAAAATATTACGGATATCGTCGTCCACGAGCAGGACCTTCTTGCCTTCAAGGACTCCGTGATGAAGTGTCTCAATAATCTTGCGCTGTTTTTCGGGCAGCTTGGACGTATTGCGATGGAGGAACAGAGATGCCTCATCGAGCAGGCGCTCGGGTGAGCGGGCATCCTTGATCAAAATCGTTTCAGCGAGTTGCTTGATCTTATTTTCTTCTTCTTTAGGCAGGTCCTTCGCCGTGTAAATGATTACAGGCAAGGATCGGAGTTCGTTCTTAATCTTTTCGAGGAGTTCCAATCCGTTGATATCGGGCAAACCGAGGTCAAGAATCATGCAGTCATAATTCTTCGAATGAATTTCGGTCAGGGCATCTTGTCCAGAGCTCACGACCGTTGTTTTCACGTCACCGTTGCCAATCAGATCCTTCAGGTGCAACTTTTGCGCCTCATCGTCTTCGACCAACAAGAGATTCTTAACTGGCCGATCGACGAAATCTTTCAGCCGGTTGAAAGCGTCCTGGAGGGATTCTTTCTTTTCCGACTTCGTCAAATAGCCAATCGCTCCTTGTGTCAGAGCATCCGATGACTCATCGACGGAAATCACGTTTACCGGGATATGACGCGTGGCGAGGTCGATCTTGAGACGTTCGAGAACTTTCCACCCATCCAGATCGGGTAGATGAATATCGAGCGTAATCGCCGCGGGCTTTAATTCGCGGGCGAGCGCGAGAGCCATCGATCCACGTTGCGCGACGACGGCCTTGAATCCCTTTTCATGAGCCATGTCGATCAGGACACGTGCATAATTCGGATCGTCTTCAACAATCAGGAGCACTTTATCGCCTGGTTCCAACTTGCTGCGATCATCCTCCAAGTACGCCTCTGCGAGGTCGACATTTTCGGTCGGCATTTCCACCGGGGAGGAAACATCGATGGTAACAGGTGAAATTTCGCGTCGAACGGCTGGCAAGGACTCAGGGCGTTTGACCGGAGAAATACGTTTTGGCGAATAGGAAATTGGCAGGTAGAGCGTGAAGGTACTGCCTTGTCCGATAGCGCTCGCCAGACGGATTTCACCGCCGAGGAGTCGGGCAATTTCGCGGCTGATGGCGAGACCGAGGCCGGTGCCGCCGTATTTGCGACTGGTGGAACCATCCGCCTGTTGGAAAGCCTCGAAAATAATCTGCTGTTTCTCGGGTGCGATACCAATACCAGAATCGCTGACCGAAAATGCCACGACCGCACGCGCGTTATTGAGCGCCTCATGATCAGGACTCCAACCATTGTGCGCGACTTCCATGCTGAATTTAACGCCACCTTTGTCGGTAAACTTGAAGGCGTTCGAGAGGAGATTACGGATAACCTGCTCGAGGCGATGGGAGTCGGTGAACATGCCGCGAGGCAGTTCGGTATCGAGATCGATATGGAAATCGATGCGTTTCGATTCCGCCACGTGACGGAAGGTGCGTTCGACGTAATCCTGCAATTCGTGGAAGCGAAGTTCGCTGATGTCGACGGTGACGGTGCCGGATTCGATCTTGGAAAGATCGAGAATGTCGTTAATCAGCGTGAGCAAGTCGTTACCAGAGGCATGGATCGTTTTGGAGAACTCGACCTGTCTTGAAGTCAGGTTGCCTTCCGGGTTTTGCGCCAATTGATCGGCAAGGATGAGGAGCGAATTGAGCGGTGTGCGCAATTCGTGTGACATGTTCGCAAGGAACTCGGATTTGTATTTGGAAGTGAGCGCGAGCTGTTTGGCTTTTTCTTCCAGCGCCTGACGGGCTTGTTCGACTTCCTGGTTTTTGCGTTCGACTTCGACGTTCTGTTCGGCCAGCAGCTGTGCTTTGTCTTCCAGTTCCTGGTTTGTTTTCTGCAATTCTTCCTGACGACTTTGCAATTCTTTCGCCAGCGATTGCGATTGTTTGAGCAAATCTTCAGTACGAGAATTCGCTTCGATTGTATTCAACACGATACCGATGGATTCCGTGAGCTGGTCGAGGAACGCCTGGTGAATCGGCGAAAATTGTTCGAACGATGAGAGTTCGAGCACCGCTTTGACCTGGCCTTCGAACAAGACGGGCAGCACGATAATGTTCGTGGGCGGCGCCTGGCCGAGACCGGAGCTGATTTGGACGTAATCGGGGGGAGCGCTGGTGACGAGAATGCGTTCCTTTTCCAAAGCCGCCTGGCCAACCAATCCTTCGCCGAGGGCGAACTTGTTGGAAACATTCTTGCGATTGCGGAATGCATAGCTCGCCAAAAGGCGCAGATACGAATCGTCATGTTCCTCCTGCTTGTTTTCTTCTTTCGGTGTTTCAATGACGTAGAAAACGCCGTGTTGTGCCGACACAACAGGAGCCAATTCAGAGAGAATGAGTTTGCCGACCTGCAACATGTCGCGTTGTCCTTGCAACATGCGTGTGAATTTCGCGAGGTTGGTCTTCAGCCAGTCCTGCTCATTGTTTTTGATCGTTGTGTCCTTCAGGTTACGGATCATTTCGTTGATGTTGTCTTTCAACGCAGCCACTTCGCCACGTGCATCAACTTGAATGAACCGGGTGAGGTCACCTTTCGTCACCGCCGTCGCCACTTCAGCGATCGCGCGGACTTGAGTGGTCAGGTTCGCTGCCAGCTGATTGACGTTGTCAGTAAGGTCTTTCCATGTACCGGCGGCCCCCGGGACGGACGCTTGTCCGCCGAGTTTTCCTTCGACACCGACTTCACGCGCCACTGTGGTCACCTGATCGGCGAACGTCGCGAGCGTTTCAATCATGCCGTTGATCGTATCGGCCAGTTCGGCAATTTCGCCTTTGGCTTCGACCAACAGTTTTTGTTTCAAGTTGCCATTCGCGACAGCCGTTACGACTTTTGCGATACCACGCACCTGGTTCGTGAGGTTACCGGCCATGAAGTTTACGTTGTCAGTAAGGTCTTTCCAGGTTCCGGAGACACCTTTCACGAGCGCCTGACCGCCGAGTTTACCTTCGGTGCCAACTTCGCGGGCGACACGCGTCACTTCGTCGGCGAAAGAGGAGAGCTGGTCCACCATCGTATTGACGGTGTTTTTGAGTTCGAGAATTTCGCCTTTGACGTCGACCGTGATCTTTTTCGTTAAGTCACCGTTCGCGACAGCCGTGGTGACGGCAGCGATGTTACGGACTTGGGACGTCAGGTTGGACGCCATGAAATTCACATTGTCCGTTAAGTCTTTCCATGTGCCAGCCAGACCACGAACGTCTGCTTGTCCGCCGAGTTTGCCTTCCGTGCCGACTTCGCGTGCGACACGAGTCACTTCAGACGCGAAAGAGCGGAGCTGATCCACCATCGTGTTAATGGTGTCTTTGAGTTCGAGAATTTCACCTTTGACGTCGACCGTGATCTTCTTCGACAAGTCACCGTTCGCGACAGCAGTCGTCACAGCAGCGATGTTACGGACCTGGGCGGTGAGGTTACCGGCCATGGAGTTCACGGAGTCGGTTAAGTCTTTCCACGTACCGGCAACACCTTTGACGTTTGCCTGGCCGCCGAGTTTACCTTCAGTACCGACTTCACGTGCGACACGAGTCACTTCAGCAGCGAAGGAGGAGAGCTGGTCCACCATCGTATTGACGGTGTTTTTGAGTTCGAGAATTTCGCCTTTGACGTCGACCGTGATCTTCTTGGTCAAGTCACCGTTCGCGACGGCGGTTGTGACAGCAGCGATGTTACGGACTTGAGACGTCAGGTTGGACGCCATGAAGTTGACGTTGTCCGTCAAATCTTTCCATGTGCCGGCAACACCTTTCACATCCGCTTGACCACCCAGTTTGCCTTCCGTGCCGACTTCGCGAGCCACGCGAGTCACTTCAGCAGCGAAGGAACGAAGTTGGTCCACCATCGTGTTGATGGTGTTTTTGAGCTGGAGAATTTCACCTTTGACGTCGACCGTGATCTTCTTCGACAAGTCACCATTCGCGACAGCGGTGGTCACTTCAGCAATGTTACGGACCTGACCTGTCAGGTTACCGGCCATCGAGTTCACCGAATCGGTAAGATCTTTCCAAGTTCCAGCGACACCACGCACATCCGCCTGACCACCAAGTTTACCTTCGGTACCGACTTCACGAGCAACACGAGTCACTTCAGCTGCGAAGGAGGAGAGCTGGTCCACCATCGTATTGATAGTGTTCTTCAGTTCGAGAATTTCACCTTTGACGTCCACCGTAATTTTCTTGGAGAGATCGCCTTTCGCGACAGCAGTTGTCACTTCAGCAATGTTACGGACTTGAGCCGTAAGGTTACCGGCCATGGAGTTCACCGAGTCGGTTAAGTCTTTCCACGTGCCGGCGACGCCTTTGACGTTTGCCTGACCACCGAGTTTACCTTCAGTACCGACTTCACGAGCGACACGGGTCACTTCAGCAGCGAAGGACGAGAGTTGGTCCACCATCGTATTAACAGTGTTTTTGAGTTCGAGAATTTCGCCTTTGACGTCGACCGTAATCTTCTTGGTCAAGTCACCATTCGCGACAGCGGTGGTCACGGCAGCAATGTTACGGACTTGAGAGGTCAGGTTGGACGCCATAAAATTGACGTTGTCCGTCAAATCTTTCCATGTCCCAGCAACACCTTTCACATATGCCTGGCCACCAAGGATACCTTCGGTGCCGACTTCACGTGCGACACGCGTCACTTCAGAAGCGAAGGAAGAAAGCTGATCGACCAGCGTGTTGATCGTGTTCTTCAGTTGGAGAATTTCGCCTTTGACGTCGACCGTAATCTTCTTCGAGAGGTCACCGCTCGCGATGGCCGTGGTCACGTCAGCGATGTTACGCACCTGCGCGGTGAGGTTACCGGCCATTGAATTCACGGAGTCCGTGAGATCTTTCCAAGTACCGGCGACACCTTTCACATCCGCTTGACCGCCGAGTTTACCTTCGGTGCCGACTTCGCGCGCGACGCGTGTGACTTCAGAAGCGAAGGATGAAAGTTGGTCCACCATCGTGTTAATGGTGTTCTTCAGTTCGAGGATTTCTCCTTTGACGTTGACCGTGATCTTCTTTGAAAGGTCACCGTTAGCGACAGCCGTTGTCACCGCAGCGATGTTACGGACTTGAGACGTAAGGTTCGACGCCATGAAGTTCACGGAGTCGGTCAAGTCTTTCCAGGTGCCGGACACACCTTCGACTTTCGCCTGACCGCCAAGGATACCTTCCGTACCGACTTCGCGCGCCACGCGCGTCACTTCAGATGCGAAGGAGCGCAACTGGTCCACCATCGTATTGATGGTGTCTTTGAGTTCCAAAAATTCGCCTTTAACGTCGACCGTAATCTTTTTGGTTAAGTCACCGTTAGCGACAGCCGTCGTCACCGTTGCGATGTTACGCACCTGAGACGTCAGGTTGGACGCCATCAGGTTCACGTTATCGGTCAAGTCTTTCCAGGTGCCGGCGACACCTTTCACTTTCGCCTGACCACCCAGTTTACCTTCCGTACCGACTTCGCGCGCCACACGGGTCACTTCAGAGGCGAACGCTGAGAGCTGGTCCACCATCGTGTTAACCGTTTTGGCGGTGCGTAAGAATTCACCTTCCAATTTGCGGCCTTCGATTTCTGTCGTCATGTTCTGCGACAGATCACCTTTGGCCACGGCGCCGATCACGCGTGCGGTTTCACTCAGTGGATGCACCAGCGAGTTGATCAATGTGTTAACGGAATCGACTTGTTCCGCCCAGGCACCACTGACGATGCCGGTGCTGAGACGTTCATGAATACGTCCTTCCTTACCAACGACACGACTAATGCGGTTCAACCCGCGCGTTTGAGCCTCCATGCGCTCGGCTACATCATTGAATGTATCTGCGACCTTACCACCAGATCCCGCCCAATGAACCGGGAGACGGACGGAGAAGTCGCCTTTCTTCAGCGTTGTGAGCGCACGCAAAATTTCATTCACATCGACTTCGGAATGTCCGTTCGACGGATTTCCATTCGTCTTTGATTTTGGTGCGGGTGCAGGAAGTTTTAGATTCTTCCGTTTGGAGATTTTGGGTTTTGGGGTAGGGGTCTCGACAGGAATCGTGGGATTCATAATTCAATCAGAGAAATTCGTGTGTTAACATTGCTGAACACGCGCAATAAAATAGCTGGCAAACCGCTGAAATAGAAATCCGGTGGGCACTGATGTCGCTAGTGGCGAAACACTTGCGGACGCCTCAGGCAACATCTTAGCACTTTTGGGTGTTTCCCTGAGAAAACAAAAAAAGGCCGGCAAAACGCCGGCCTTACAGATTAATGCGGAGAATTAGAGAGGACGAATCCAAATATTTCGGTAACGGACAGGATTGCCATGATCCTGCAGGCGGATCGGTTGTTTTGAAGGATGCTTCGTGTAGGTCGGCTTACCTACCGGGCCTGTTTCGCCGTAGATTTCGGCGTGGTCCTGGACTAAAACGCCGTTGTGCAACACCGTTACGCGTCCGGGTTCAGCGACCTTTCCGTCGTCCGCGAATTTAGGAGCGCGAAAAATAATGTCGTAAGTCTGCCATTCGCCTGGCTTGCGACAGGCATTTACCAGGGGCGCATGTTGTTTGTAGACGGCGCCGGCTTGTCCGTGAAAATAGGTTTTGTTTTCGTAAGAATCCAAAACCTGCACTTCATAGCGGTTTTGCAGGAAGATACCACTGTTGCCGCGGCCTTGTCCTTCGCCTTTAACCTCTGACGGCGTGGCCCATTCCACATGAAGCTGGCAATCACCGAACTCGTCTTTCGTATAAATGTTGCCGGTTCCATTCACAATCATGGCGCCGTCTTCCAGTTTCCATTTAGCATCCTCGCCTTTTTCCATCCGCCATTTCGAAAGATCTTTTCCGTCAAACAAAACGGTCGCGTCGGAAGGCGGTGGCCCGGGATTGATAATCTTCGGCTCTTCCTTTGGAGCGGGGATTTCGCCGTCAGCGAACGCAGCGGAAATCGTCGACAAAACGCAGGCAGCAAGAAGCTTTGTGAGAAACGTCTTTGGCATAATGCTGCTGAATTCAGCAGCTCTCCGTTTTTGAGGCAATGAAATTTATTTACGCAACACCGTATCGCGTTGCGAGGAAGCTGGGTCCGGATTGGGGAAATCGAGGTTGTAATTCAGTCCGCGGCTCTCCATCCGGCGCAAAGCCGACTCGATAATCAGTTGCGCTACGGTTGCGATATTCCGCAGCTCCAGCAGGTCGCTACTCACGATGAAGTCCCAGTAATATTCCTGGATTTCTTCCTGGAGATTCTCGACGCGCTTTTTCGCGCGTTGCAGTCGTTTGTTGGTGCGAACAATTCCAACGTAGTCCCACATCAGGCGACGAATTTCATCCCAATTGTGGGAGACGACAACCAGTTCGTCCGGATTGTGTGCTTTTCCCGACTGCCAATCGGGAATGGTGACGCTATTCTTGAGCATCTCCTTGCTGGCGATGGCTTTTTCGGCCGCGCGATGGCCGCACACCAATGCTTCGAGCAGGGAATTGCTCGCCAAACGATTCGCGCCATGCAAACCGGTGCAAGCGACTTCGCCGACCGCATAAAGACTTTTGATCTCTGTCTCGCCATCGACATTCGTCAAGACGCCGCCGCATTGATAATGCGCCGCCGGCACCACGGGAATGGGTTCCTTTGTGATATCAATGCCGAATTGGAGACACGTCTGGTAGATGTTAGGAAAGCGTTCGATTATAAAACGGGCCGGCTTATGGGTAATGTCCAGAAGCACATAATTCGCGCCCGTTTTTTTCATTTCACTGTCAATGGCGCGGGCGACGATGTCGCGCGGAGCGAGCGACTTCAACGGATGCGCTTTCTCCATGAATTCTTCACCACGTTGATTCTTTAAAACGGCCCCTTCGCCGCGAACGGCTTCGCTGATCAAAAATGTTTTGGCCCGCGGATGGTAAAGACAAGTTGGATGAAACTGGATAAATTCCATGTTCCCAATCACGGCACCGGCGCGATAAGCCATGGCAACACCGTCACCGGTGGCAATATCAGGATTGGTGGTATAAAGGTAAACTTTCCCGCAACCGCCCGTGGCGAGAAGAATTGTTTTGGCGGCGAACGTTTCTACTTTGCCTGATTTGTTATCGAGAACGTAGACGCCGAGACAACGATTTTCTCCGACATAGCCCAGTTTCTGGGAGGTAATCAGATCGATGGCGAAGTGATTTTCAAAAACTTCAATGTTTGGCCGCGCGGCAACTGCTGCGAGGAGTGCGCGTTCGATCTCACGACCGGTGACATCTTTGGCGTGTAAAATTCGCCGTTGGGAATGTCCGCCTTCGCGTCCGAGATCCAATTCCTTCGTTCCGTTAATTTCTTTTTCTGAAAACTTCATTCCGAGTTCAATCAACTCGGCGATCCTGGCAGGGCCTTCTTCGACAATCTTACGAACGACCGATTCCTTGCAGAGGCCTGCGCCCGCTTCGAGGGTGTCGCGAACGTGGGCCTCAAAAGAATCTTCCTTGCTCGTTACCGCTGCGATCCCCCCCTGGGCGTAGTTCGTATTTGATTCGGCACGAGATTTCTTGGTCACGATCGCGACCCGACCGTGCGCAGCGACTTTGAGGGCAAAAGAAAGTCCCGCAATTCCACTGCCAAGAATCAAATAATCGAATTGTCTCATTTCGCGCCCACAGTTGAACCACAAACGGCAAAAGAGGCGAAGAGAAAATGTAACTGCTGAAGAAAACTTTCTCTCCGTGGATTACTCCTGCTTTATCTGGATGCCACCGCTGGAGTTCTGCAGTTTAATCCGTGGCGTCGATGGCGGGACATCTGAAAACGGATCGCGGCCATCGCGTTTTGTCAGGATCGGAAAGTCAGAATCAATTTCAGCGTAGGAAGTCTTGGCCGTGACGGCGGGTTTCAGGTCGCGCGGAACGGTAATTTGGAGGGAAGCATAACTGGTCTTTGCTTCCAACGTCGTCAGCGATGTTGAACGCGCGTGAATATCGATCGATCCGCTTTGATTATTGCAGGTGATCTCGCGACCGGCGCTGTCGATCTTTAAAACCGCATAGGACGTCTCAGCTTTTACATTCCCGGCAACGTCTTTGGCATTGATCGAGCCTGATTGGTTTTTCACTATCGCATTGCCTGTGACGTTCTTTAGCTCGACGGAAGCATAGGACGTTTTGATATCGGCACTGCCTTTGATGTCGTCGACGTCGACTTTGCCGCTTTGATCACGCAAGACAACGCTTCCGGTAACGCCGCGCACTTTCAGCACCGCGTAGCTGGTCTCCGCATCCAGTGGGCCTTTGATTCTCGAGGCATCGATTAGTCCACTGCGATTTTGAAGAGTGGCTGGACCGACATCGCTCACTTTTAAACTCGCGTAAGATGTTTTGGCCTGGACTTTGCCTCGCACGGACCGGATTTCAATCGAACCGCTTTGTCCGTTGGCGTCGACGCTTCCTGCAAAATCAGCGATTTCCGTTGAACCGTAAGTCGTCCGGCTTTTTACGGAAACAGACTTGGGCAGGGTCAGTTTCAAATTGGAGCGATGCGTGTAACCGGAGTCGCGTTTCGGAAAACTGGTGGCCAGGCGCCATTTATCGCCAGAGCTCACCGGTTGGCAGGTAGCAGATTCAATGATCGCGCGAGCCTCGGCTTCGTTTCGCGCATTGATTTGAACCTCCCAGGTCCAGGTCGCTTTCGTGACGTCCTCGCCTTGAATATCGACGTCGCCATTGCTGTTCTCGATTTCAATCGTCACTGCTGTCAGCGGCATCGAACCGCGCTGGACAATGTTCGTTTCAAACTTCAGGTCCTTTGCTGAAAACCATTCGTGAGAAGCAGTGACCTGAATGCATGCCGTCAGCGCCACTGCGCCGAGCAGGCCGAGAGAAAGAAGATATTTCATGTTGTTTTCCGCCAGTGCGCCATTGTGATGATTGCGCTCCACGGCTCTCTTTAGACGTATCGGCTACAATTTTCCATCACAAAGGTGAAAAGCGCGATCAGGTGTTGTTGACGTGCCTCCTCGAAACTGACTACATGACTCCATGTTTTCCAATTGGCGACTCCTTCTCGCGTGCTGCTTCGTGTTGATTTCAAGGACCTGGGCGAATGCTGCTGACTATTTCCCGCCGCCGGATTCAGAGGGTGGTTGGCGAACAGCGACAAATGCTGTTGCCGCGCGCAAACGAGCGGACATGGATTTGTCACGGCTGGAGCAAGCCTGGACTTTTACTCAACGTTGTAGTCAGAACGCCGGTTTGGCCGTGGTGCGAAAAGGCTATTTGGTTTTCGAAAAATATATCGGACGGGCAGGGCGTAACGTGAATCCAGACATGGCCTCGACGGGCAAAGCCTACACCAGTATCGCGTGTGGAATTATGCTGGAAGAGTTTCGCGAAAAAATTCCCCAGGGACTGGATACAAAAGTTTTCACGAAAGAGTTTTTGCCGGAAGCGTTTTCCAAGGACGGCAAGCTCGACGATGAACGTCGTGCCGATATCACGCTGGGGCATCTCTTATGCATGAGCGGCGGTTACACCGGCGAGGGGGGCGCGCCAACGGCGGTGGTCATGGGAAAGGCATTTCAGCTGAAAGCCGTGCCAGGGCAGGACATTCGCGATCTCGACCAATCCTCATTGCGTTGCGCGATGTGGACCAATGCCGGCGCCGGTTACTCCTATTCTTCTCCCGAACCGCATATTGCTTCCATGGTTTTGCGACGAGTCACGGGAATGGAGTTGGACAAGTACATTGATGAACGTCTGGCCAAGCCGATGGGCTGGGAACCGTGGGGATATTGTCTGCGTCGTGGCGATTTTGTTATGCCTCACGCGAACGGGGCAGGGAGCATCGCCGTCCACGCAACTGATGCTTTACGGTTCGGATATTGCCTCGCCCATGGCGGCAAATGGAAAAAAGAACAACTGGTGCCTGCCGATTATCTCGAGTTATGCAACCAAATGTCGAAATACAATCCGCATTGTCCTTACACGTTGATGTTCGAACAGAATTCGGATGGCCACGTATCGGGCGCTCCGCGAGATGCGTTTTGGAAATCGGGTGCGGGTGGTTTTGCGTTGATCGTTGTTCCGTCGCTGGACCTCGTGATTTATAAAATGGGTGGGGATAATGGTCAGTACGATCCCCGTTTCACAAACATTCCTCAGCCAGAAGCGAGCCATGAACGAGACGGCTGGCATCCGATTCCACGCACCCCATTCAACGAAGGCAGTATGATGGGCGACGATGGCATTCGCCGTGTTTTGGAAATGGTCTGTGCGGCCGTGAAAGAATAACGGGCCTTACCCCCGGTGCAGCATCGCAAAGATGAATGGGATGATTAACGCTGCCAGCACGAGAATCGCCGCGACCCACCAGATCCAATGGAGGCCTTTGGGTTTAATGTGCTTCTTGTCGCCGAATTCGTTTTCCACAAACTCGTCGTAGTCGAAATCATCATCCTCCGGAAGATCCAGCCCGCCGATATGTGCCGTATCGGACCATCCGGTTTTTTCGTCGGAACCACACTCCGGACAGACCTTGGCATTCCGCGGCAAATCCGCACCGCAATTAGGACAATTCTCACGAGGCACACCTGACTTTGGCTCAAAATCCGGGCGGCTTCAATCCGGTTTTGAAGCCGTTTTAACCTCCTCGAGACACCCCGCGCGCGTGGAGTGCCAATTTCCGGGCTCGGAAAACGTCCTCTCCCAGCGCGCGGCACCGAAAAAGTCGCTCCGGAAATTCCTCCGCCCGCGCG